>CAVFEQ010000001.1:0-86951 GCA_963621535.1 Paludibacteraceae bacterium
ACGTGAGGTGCGCCCACTTTTTTTGTGGCATAATGTGTGTGTCCTTTCTTCTCCCCGTTGCCACGTGGAAGCAAGGACATTTTAATTCCTGGGGTTTATCAGACTAAATGCAGTTTTCCCTTTCCTGAACTGCATTAACTATTAGAACTAACGCAGCCAAAATTCCTTGTTGCTAGGCAGGGTCCAAGATGGATATAATATTCACCGCGCTTAAGCGAAAGAGGTGTTAATTATGTCCAGATACTGCCCTGTTACCGGTAAAGGCCCGATGAGCGGCAACGCTCGCAGCCATTCTCTCCGCGCCACCCGTCGCCGTTGGAATGTCAATCTTCAGAAGTACAAGATCAACATCGATGGCAAAGTGGTCGAGGTCCGCATGTCTGCCCGCGCTTTCCGTACTTTGAACAAAACCATCAAAGCCAAGGAAGCGAAGGCCAACGAAGCGAAGTAATTTCGTCGTTTTGGTATTTGGTCGGCTTAAGCAAAAGCCGTCAAATCGCTATTGAGCGGAACTGAGAATGGATGCTGCCCTGCGCTTGCGGGGAGGCATCCATTTTGTTTTTCGTGTTGAACTCTGAAATGCGTCTTGCCCCTCGAAGGCAAGCTCCCCTCCCCTACAGGCCTCGGCCCATAGGATTTTTCTTTTTGCCACAGTAAAAAGCGTCCTCCTTGCATCGAGCGTGTTTCGCCCGATCCTTGAAGGACGCATCCATTGACGTTTATAGGCCAATCATGCACTGGTTTGCACGGTGATCATAGGCAGGATACCGGCGGTGCTGACGTCTTCAAAATGGGACTCGATGCAGCCGATATAGCCTGAGGTAGCATAGTGCATGAGAATGAATTTGTTGAATCCGCCATTGGTCACGCAATCAGGAGATCTAGTCATAACCGCGGCACTGCCCTTTGTTTTACGGCTATCAAGCAATCCCATAAACAGCGTGTATTCCGATTGCCCGAAGATGCGCTCTACATTGGTTTTGGGCGATGAATAAAACCCGTAATCCGAATTGGTAAGATCATTCATCGAAGGGATCGTCACCTTATCGAGGGTGTTATCGCAGGTATAAGGATTCTCGCCGCCATTATAATATTTGCTGTTGTCATGTGGGTTGGCGCTCGCGGGGCTATTATCGACACTCATCTCCTTGATCAGGTTCTTTTGGGTTGCGTTGAAATTCCAGTCCAAGAAAGCCCCGTTAAGCCAAGCGCGGACGTCGCTGTACTGGTAGTTGCTGGCGTAGGTGCCCTCGGGCACGCCCTCGTTGACGTTATAATAGTTGGAATCAATCATCTGGTAATTCGCCAAGAATGGTTGACTGTCCAAAACGATGTCGCTCATGAGAAGCGCGGAGCCTCCTCCATTTGTCAGAGCCCTCCACTTTATCCTTTCGAACTCAAACCAATATACCTTGTTCTTGTAGAATTTATTCTGAGTCTGCCAGTTTTCTTGGCTATATATGCTGATAATGCGGTAGCCATTGTTCATATAAACCCCGCGGTACTTTTTATCGCCATAAATGACGTCCTTATAGCTGATGACGTACTTGTTAACAGCAGACCATTGGTTCGTTTTTTCCATTTCGCTCCAGGTCGTCTCATATTGATTGTTCCCCGCCCAATCCCTAATGATCGGCTGCCCCGCGAGCGTGTTTAAAGTTTCCTTAAGCTCGTCATCGGTAACCTGCGTCTGCGGATAATACCCAAAATAGGCATATCCCTCATCGAACTCCAAAGGATTGGGGTTTTCATATCCGCAGGTAAGGCAAGTGTCGCAGACGTAATGATGAACGCCAGTCGCGGGGATCTCCACTTTCGTAGAATAATCGCAGCCGCTCCTTTTGCAGGAGTCATAAGCCGCGTAGCCAGGCAAACAGTCGGGCTCTTTGGCCTCATGATGCTCCAAAAGATGGCCGCGGGCGTCCTCGACATACCTTTCTTCTCTGCTTGAATAATCGCAGCCTTCCCGCGAGCAAGTGTAATAAGTCTTGCTATACCCTTCTTCGGTGCAAGTCGCGGCGTATGAGCTATGCTTCACGAGCTGATGGCCGAGTTTGGTGATGTATTTATGCTCCGTTACTTCGCCGCAGCGAGAGCATTTTTGGTGCTCCTCTTCGCCATACTCGGTGCAGGTCGCCTCTTTTCTTGGCACATCGACCCAGTCATGTCCTAAAGCGGGCGTCTCGGCATAGCCGGTGGTTTGGCCGCAATGGGAGCAACGCATATATTCGTTATACCCCGCTTCAAGGCAGGTCGCATCTTTTGCTTCGACCTTTTCCATGTTGTGGCCGGTTTTAGGCAAGACCGTTTGGGTGGAATAGCCGCAGATCGAGCAGACCTCGCCGTGGCTAAGGCCATCCTTTTCGCAGGTGGGATCATAGCCCTTGACCTCGCGCAAATCATGGGAGCCTAGCTCACCGTAAGGATAGGTTTGCCGCGAAATTTGCCCGCACGTTGAGCAAACATAGTAATAAGTGGCTTGTTGCAAGCAATTGGCTTCGCTTGCCAAATATTCTTCCTGAGGGTCTTGCGCATAATCGTGGACATGAGAAGAAGTGAGGTCATGGTCATCAAGGGAAGAATCGCTTATCGAGGAAGAATCGGGTGTAGTTTGACTAGAAAAAGTCTCGGGCTCGACCGCGGCTTGGCAAGAGGCCAAGGTAAGCAAGGAAAAGAAGGCGAGGAGAATGTTCGTCGGTTTCTTGCGCATAAGTTAGTCCTTTCAAGGGCTTGGATAAATCAAAGGATTTATCTCCGTAATCCAAGTATAGCAAAACCAGACCCTATAATCCTAGGAATATGCATGGCGGCGTCGCTAAATAGCGAACCCGTCTATCAAAGTTTTAGAGGCGATGAAGGATTTTGGATTCGCCTAGAAGAAAAAGGTGAGAAAAGAGACCTATTCCCTGTTCTTTTATAAGGCCATTCCCTTCACTTATCTTCTGTCATCAATGAGACAAAGAAGGAATCTCTAATTGAACGATCTGCGGTTTCTCGCTTCTTCTTTTTTCGAGAAAGGCCGCCATATAAAGGGGCAAGTAGATCGTTTTTTCTTTCAAAGAAACGTTCCCGTTATAAAAAACAATCCCCCTTTCTATTTTGAAAGCGTCGTTAGAAAGAAGCTTCGTCAACGCCGAATGCCTTCTATAATCTTTGCCGCTTTTTACCTCAATTGGGATTATCTTTCCTTCGACCTCGATCAAAAAATCGATTTCCCCTCTTTTTTTGTCGGAATTGTAATATAAATCAAATCCATGCGAGGATAGCTCTTGGGCCACCACCGCTTCATAAATTGCGCCGTAATTAAGGGAGGCGGAATCATTTAATATGACAGCCTGGTTGCCTTCATAAAGCTTATACGTCAATAGCCCTACATCGCATAAGAACAGCTTGAATAACGTCCTTTCTTTGCTACCCAGCAACGGATAGACGGGATTATCGGCGTTATAAACGAATAACCCGATGCCGCTGTCCTTAAGCCAGGCAAAGGAGCTCTCACATTGGTAGAAGCGCGCTTTTTCGTTCAAGTTTTTCAAAATGAACCGCTTATTTTGATGATTCAGCTCGCTTGGAATCAAATCGTAAATGTCCTGGATGAGCAATTTGTTCGTCTTTTGATATTTGGCGACATCTTTGCGATAGCCGTAATCTATTTCGTTAAGTGCGCGATTGACGTAGTTGACGTCGTTGGTTTTCGCAAATTCAGAAACGGCTTTTGGCATACCGCCGACCACCAAATAGGTTCGAAAGAGAGAAAGCGTCTGCTTATGGATTGTCTCATCGACCGGCTCACCCTTTGAAAAACACTCGCGAAGATAGGAAAAAACATCATCGGAAACGCCTAACGCTCCGGCGAATTCCTCAAAATCCATTGGATACATCTGCAGAACATCGAGAAATCCGACCGGCAAAGAAGCAACATCCTGCAATTTGATTCCCAATAGAGATCCCGAAAAGATAAAGCGGCACTTTCGCGACGAAACCAAAAACTTAATCGGCGTTATCGCGTCTTTCGCTTCCTGTATTTCGTCGATAAAAAGAATCGTCTTCCTCGTAATCGGCTTCCTCGCCAAAGCCGAGAGCTTAAAAAGCAACCCTGAAACATCCGTAGAGGCATTAAAAGATTCTAACGCCAATGAATTTTCCAATAAGTTTATTTCTACGTAATCGTCTTTCGTGGCTTTTAAGAATTCCCGGATTGTCGTGGTTTTTCCGACTTGTCTTGCGCCGTCTATCAAAAGAGCGGAATCGCTATGATCGTACCAATTTTGAATTTTCCGATAGATCTTTCTACTTAACATGCGTTGTTCCTTGAATATATTTTGCATTTTTCCAACCAATATTCAATCTTATATTGCATTTTTCCAACCTAAACCACCCCTTTATTTTGCATTTTTCCAACCAGCATCCTCAAATCGAAAGGTGCTGGTGGAGAGTTGCAAGAAAGTTTGTGTTTTAGCTTTCAAAGCCATAATTCTTCTTTCTTTTTTAAGCTATTATTTCAAAGCCTAATTGATATCTTTCTTCTTCTGATAATTCTGCAATATATTTCTCCTTTTTCTTTCCAGCTTCGTTGTTATAGTCCGCAATGCAGGAAGTCAAAACAATGATTTCATTCGTTTCACTGTTGAAAAGAATTCGATGATCTGTGGTTCTCTGCAGCTTTGCGTTAAACGACTCGATATAGTTGGTGGTTCTTATCGATTTCCACATGCATTTCGGGAAATCCAGATAAGTGAACAGGCCAGGCGTTGAAGCGACTTTATTGATTAAATGCGGATATGTGATTTCCCATTTTTTAATAAAATTCTCAAATTCTTGATGCGTTTCTTCCGATGTTTCTTGGTCATAAACTTTTTTAAAATCATCACAAATTTCAGTTCGATCTTTTACTCTGACATGTTGCGAAATATTTCTTTGGATATGAACAAGGCATCTTTGATGTTTTGCGTTCGGGAACATCTCTTTGATCGCTTCGGGCATGCCCATTAAGCCATCTGTGATAAATATTTTCGGATCGCCAACCCCCCTTTCTTTCAAGGAATACAAAACCTCTTTCCAGGTATTCGATCCTTCGTTTGAAACCGTAACGAAATCAAGAATCTCCTTGACGCCTTTATCGGTGATTCCCATGACTACTTCGATGCATTCGTCACTTACGGACTCTCCGCATCTTGCGTATTTTCTTTTTAATGGAACGTGAGTGCCATCTAGGAAAACCGCAACGCATTTAGGAAGCTTTCGTTTCTTGAATTCAAGCGCGGCGGAGATGATTTTGCGGACCATCTTCGCGATTGATTCCCTCGATAAATCAATCCCCATAGACTCATCGAGATATTGGACGATCTCGTTTTGGGACAAACCCCTTAAATATAGACTTTGCACAATGTATTCAAGATCACTGGCCGTTTGTTTGTAAGGCTGGATTATTTTTGTTTCAAACAGATTCAGCCTATCCCTAGGGACATTTACGGCGATTGAGCCATATTTTGTCTTTAGATGGCGTTTATAGTATCCGTTCCGGATATCACAAGTTTGATCTCTCAATGCATCCGTCAAGAAATCTTCAATTTCTCCTAGAAGAAGCGCGTTTACGGTTTCTTCGATTTTTTCCCTGACAAAATCATCCAAGTTGTTTTTTACTAGAGCTCCCAATTCCTCGGGTTTTTTGTCTTCGATTAATGCTAAAATAGACATGCCATAGTTCTCCTTTTTATTTCTGGCGATTTAATTATAGAGAATTATGGTTTTATTTTTTCTCCTTTCTTGTTTTTGATTGGGGCAAAAACACATACTTATTGTAAGTCTCTGCTGGTGAACCTAAAAATAGACATGAAGAGAAGGAACTTACACATCGAAAAAAAGGAACAACCAATTTAAATTTGCCACGATGACACGAGCAAAGTCGTTATCCTCAACGAGTCTCACAAACAAACAAAAAGCAGCCAACTCAAAGACTGCTCCTTTTCCTTGCTGAAAGCTTTTCCCGCTTAATTGCAAAGAATAATAAGGGTTTTGCGGCTTTTTTACCTTTAGTTCAATTCAAAGAAGGCGATGCCGATCACGAAAAGAAGAGTGGCGCAGAAATCGGCGAATATGGCAAGCCATTCGGAAAAGGCGAGCACGAAGGGCTTTGGGCGCACCACTTCAACCGAGCCGTCCTCATTCCCAATCGTCTCCATCTTCGTCCAAGAGGAGAGCTTTGGGTTAGCGCTGAGAAAGCAAAGAAGCAAAGCCAAAGCGAATTCGCATCCCATCAGCACAAGCGCGGGAACTTCTGAAATCGCGCGCAGATTCAAGAAGAAGATGCCTTCAAACGCGCATAGCAGCGCAGTAAAAGCCATATAGATGACGCTGACGAGGATATGGGCTTTGAAGTGATAGGCAGGCACTTTATATAAAAGGATATAGCAGGCAGCCTTGATGATCCCCAAAGAGGCGATGACTACGCCCAAGGTAAGATAAGGGTAGAAATCACTGTCCCAAAGCAAGCTCGTCTGCGCCAAAGCAAAAGATAGCCCGGAGGCATAAAGAGCAAGACGCGAGGCTTGAGAGAGGCCATTTTGGTTCTCAATCAACTCAAAAGGGAATTCGCAGAGCAAGGAATAGCCTCTGCCCTTGCTTTTCTTATAGCCGAAAAGCCCGAGGATAAACGCGCAGAAGAAAGTCAATAGCAATAAAGAAGAGAAAGAGATGATCAAAGGAAGGGTTTTCATTTCCTGATCCTCCCTAGCCTTTCGGCGAAGCCTTCATGCCCATAAAGGTAGCTTCCCGCGACCAGCACGCTCGCGCCTGCGTTTATCGCTTCTTTAGCCGTATCCTCGTTTATTCCCCCGTCAACTTCAATCTCATAGGAATAGGCGTTCTTCTCTTTTTCTTCCTTCAGGAAGGCGATCTTGCTTAAGGAAGAAGGCAAAAAGCTTTGCCCTCCCTTCCCCGGCTCAACTGACATCACCAAGACAAGATCCAAGTCCTTTAGATAAGGAAGGAGGCTTTTGACATCCGTCCCCGGTTTGATGGACAAGCCCGCTTTCTTCTTCTGGCTATGGAGCAAGGAAATGCATTCCCTGACCTCCTTTTCGTCTTCGCAAGCCTCCAAATGGAACGTGTAAAGATCTCCCCCGGATTGCAAATAGCTCATGATGGCCCCATAGGGATGGAGGCACATCAGATGAACGTCTTTGATCATGCCTCCTGGGGTCGCTTGGCAGACCCTTTTCACGTAGGCCGGGCTAAAGGTTTTCGCCGGGACGAACTCCCCATCCATCACATCGATATGGATGTAGGTGGCGCCGCTAGAAAAGGCCAAAGCCACCTCTTCTTCTATTTTCTCTTTGTTCGCCGCTAGGATGCTTGGGGCTATTTCCACGCTCATTTGAATCCAAAAATCCTCGAGAGGATCCCTTTCTTTTCTTTGAAATGCTCTTTGTCTTCCATCGCCTTCACGATGGCCTCGTGCATCTTCGCCGCGCTTTCATAACGCTCCTCAGGGCGTTTCCTGCAGGCGTCGATGATGATTTTGTCGATGGATTTGGGGATGGAGGGGGCTTTTTTGGAAGGCTCAGGGAAGCGTTTGGTGATTTGCTTCATCGCGATTTCTTCCGCGGATACCCCATCGAAAGGCACCGACCCGACGAGGATCTCATAAAAAACTACACCCATGGAGTAGATGTCGTTAGCGATGGAGGCCGGCTTGCCCGTAAGCACCTCAGGGGCGCAGTAATAAACCGTGCCCTCAACGGCATCCCCCGCCTCTTTTTTCCCAATGGGCGTAGAAATGCCGAAATCGCTGATCTTCAGCGTCCCATCATTCATATAAAAAAGGTTGTCAGGCTTGATGTCGCGATGGATGAGGCCATGGCGATGGATATAGGCGATGCCGTCAGTGAGCTGAAGCATGATCTCGCAGGCATCGAATAGAGGCAAGGAAATCTGAAAATTCAGCTTGTCGCGCAGCGTCTGCCCGTTGATGTACTCATTCACCATGTAGGGGCGCCCATCGACCTCGCCTTGCCCATAGACTTTCACGATGTTGGGATGATTGAAACTCGCCGCGGCGATGGCTTCCTGCTCGAATCGTTTGGAATTAAGAGGATCGGACAAAAGCTCCTCTTTCATGACCTTGATGGAGACCACGCGCTTGCCGACGAGGTCATGGGCCTCGTAGACGTCGGCCATTCCGCCGGTAGCGATGCGCGAAGTCACGCGAAAGCGTTCGGAGATTTTGTCGCCAATCTTAATCACGGCGCAAAGCCTCCCACAAAGCAACGGCGATGTTGTCGCTGCCCCCGTTGGCGTTGGCTTCGCTGATCAGAAAGCTCGCCTTCTCGTCGCTTCGATCGTCGGTAGAAAGGATCGCTTTGATCTCGGCTTCGGAAAGATTGTTGTAAAGCCCGTCTGAGCAAAGGAGGATGGTTTCCCCGTTATAAGGGTAGGCTTTGATATCGAAATAGGCACAGCGAGAAATCCCCATGGCGTTCATGAGGACGTGCCGGTCTGGGCGCGAGGCGATTTCACTCGCCTCAATCCTACCCGTGCGATAAAGGTAATCGACGTAAGTCTGATCCTCGGTAAGGCGGCTTAGACGCAAAGTGTCGGGGTTATAGCAATAAGCCCTGCTATCGCCCGCGTTGCCGACGATGAGCTTATTCCCGCGGATGAGCGCGCTGACGCAGGTCGTCCCCATATCGCGATAAAGGGGATCCTTCCCGGCCTCATCATAGATCAGCCCATTGGCTTTCTTATAGGCTTTCGCGAGCCAGTTCTTCAAAAAGAAAGTCGGGATTCTCTTCATGTTTCGGAAATCCTCAAGCATGGAGTCAAGGGCCAATTTGGAGGCATAGTCGCCTTTGTTTTGCCCTCCCATGCCATCGCAGACGCAAAGGAAAACGTCGCCAGAGCTGCTAAGCGAAACGGCGCATTGGTCTTCGTTGCTAAGCCGAACGCGCCCGACGTCTTTGCGGAATGCGAAGGTTCCCTTGTAATTCATCGCCTCTATCTCCCAAGAGTGTATTTGGCTCTTAATTGCCCGCAGGCGGCGTCGATGTCATTCCCGAATTCCTTGCGAACGGTCGCGTTGACGCCTCTTTTTAGTAAGCGATCGGCGAAGGCTTTGATTTGCTCTTTGCTCGAGCGGCGGTAAGGTTTTTCTTTGACGGGGTTATAGGGAATCAGGTTCACGTAAGCGAAAATATGGTTCTCGTGAATGAGATCGGCGAGCTCATCGGCGCATTCAAGCGAATCATTTAGCCCGGCAAGGAGGATATATTCGAAGGTGATGCGCCTGCCGGCTTTCTCTTCATAATATTTGATCGCCTCAAGTAGCCTTGGCATCGGGTAGCCTCTAGAAATCGGCATGATCTGGTTGCGGATCGCATCATTAGGCGCGTGCAAGGAAATGGCCAAATTGATTTGGATGCCCTCTTCAGCGTATTTCTTGATGCCATCGGCGAGCCCGCAGGTGGACACGGTGATGTGCCTCGCCCCGATCGCCAGGCCGTTTTGGTCGTTGGCGATGTGAACGAAATTCATCACGTTGTCGTAATTGTCGAAAGGCTCTCCGGTGCCCATGACGACGATGTGGCTCACCGATTCGGCGGCCTCAGAAAGGATTTGGTTCATCACCAAAATTTCGCCCACCATTTCCGCGGTCGTCAGATTCCTCTCTTTTCTTAGCAAGCCGGAGGCGCAGAAAGCGCAGCCCATGTTGCAGCCGACTTGGCTGGAGACGCAGATGACGTTGCCATAGCTATAGCGCATCAAAACGGTCTCGACCTTGGCCCCGTCGCTCATCTCCAAAAGAAGCTTTACGGTGCCGTCATTCGCATCTTGGCGCGCGAAAACCTTAGGCAAATCCAGGCAATAGCTTTCAGCAAGCTTCGCGCGGAAGGCCTTTGAAACATCGCTCATCAACGAAAAGTCATAGACGTGTTTCTGATAAATCCAAGAGAAGACCTGCTTTGCGCGATAAGAGCTTTCTCCTAGCGAGACGAACTCTTCTTTCATCTTCTCTTGCGTGTAAGACAAGAGGTTTTCCATGTTTATTTTTGCTCAAGCGAGGCGCTAGCACAGGGAGTTTCGGGGGCGAATACGCCAGGGAGAGGGGCGGGATTATCAAGAGCGGCCTCATTTTCCTGATGGCGGAGAGTGGCCACATACATCGCGGTGTCGCAATCTTCAAAGGGGAAGGACTGCTTTTCGCTCTCGAGCTTGAATTCGGGGTGGTCATGAAGGAAAGAAGCAACCATGTTGTGGCCTTCTTTCTTCGAGATCGTGTAGATCATATAAACCAGCAATCCGCCGGCCTCGACGAATTTGGCGCAGCCATAAAGGGCGTTCTTCTCGCCCTCGATGATCTCATCCATCCCGTCTTTGTTGTATTGGAGGAGGAAATCAGGGGAAGTGCGCACCCGGTCAAACCCGGTTGAATTCGGGGAGCAGAAAACGACGCTTTGCTTTGCTGAGATCGCCGCTTCCATCGAAAGCGGGTCGGGGGCAGAGAAGAGATTGACGTTATGAAGGTCATATTCCTTGATCATTTTCTTCACGTCGACTTTCTGATCCGCGTCGGGGACGGCTAGGTTTATTCCAACCGTTCCGCGATAGATTTCGATGAGTTCCTTCTCCAAGGAAGAATCGGGGTTGCCGTTAAAAAGCATGACCTCGTTTGGCTCAGACACCTTGTATTCGTCAAAGATGGTTTTCGTCAAAGGCCTCTCAAGGAAGATTTTCCCCTCCTTGAACCAGTCGACCCTCCGCAGAGGGGTTTTGCCTTTATAAAGAACGACGTGAGGGACTTTGGTCGCTTCGAAGTCAGGGTTAGCAAGGACGTCTTCTTCAGAAAGAAGCGAGGTCCTCACGCGGAGATAAAGAGGTTCGGGGCGAGCGAACTTGCGCAGCGTTTTGTAAAGGTTTCCGTAGCCGAAATGCTTCCAGATCTTAAGGACCCAAGAAGGGACGTTATAGCGCAAAGAAAGATATTCGTCGGTTTGGCGCGAGACGGACTCGGGGATGATGTCGCTCGTGGTCGAGGCTTTCTCCAAAAGCCCCGCAAAACGCTCATATTTGGCGTCGTCGTTCAGTTGTTCTTTCCAAGCGTTGTTAGCGATGTCGGCGCTGATGTGGCGATAGAAGAAATCGTTGCCAAGCAGCAAGGAAAGGTAGCGGCGCTCGCTTTCGCTTAGACGTCCACCGTCTTCCGGGACGTCTTTCTCAATCTCGTCGATCAGGTAAGTGAAGAGGATATGGTGGCGAAGCTCGCAGCCAACTAGCCCTGCAACGGAAGAGCGCAAAGGGCGGATTGCCACGTCTTTGAGGAACTTATCTTTCAAAGCTTCCCCGAAGGGAACTTTGTTGTCGAGAATCTCATTGAGGATCTCCAAAGCTAAATCGAATTCTTTCATGTTTATTTCCCTTTTTTTTCAAGTTCTTCTTCTAGTCCGGCGAAAGCGTTTCCCAAGAAGATTTCTTCCTCTTCGGCGCCTTCATCATGATGATGGCAGCAGCAATGGCCTTCTTCGTGGTCGTGGCAGCAATCGCCATCATGTTCGGAGCAGGAGCACTCCTCCTCTCCGCCGCCAAGATCAGGCATCTCGTTGCTTAAGGTCACTTCCGTCTCCTTGATGTTGTCTTCCATGATGTAGCGAGGATAGGAATCGTTCACGTGCTCATAATGGGAAGAGGAGGAGAAATATTCGAATTCTATCTCCAGATTAACCGAGAATTCGGAGAGCGTCTGCATGAGATAAGAAGCGATATGGCTCTCCATGGGCTTGTATTTCTCAGGCGCGCGGACAATCACGATCGTGTTCCAGCTCGTCTGCTCGACGCCGCTATGGAAGACCATGCTGTTCGGGGCGTAGAAATTGATTAGCGACTCATCAGACTCGTAGAGTTGAGCGAGATTCGCCGTATGATCTTTGGAATAATGCCCGATCACAAACTGATCGAGTCCAAGGATTTGAAACGTTATCATGTCGAAAAAGAGCTCCTTTTGGTCACGCTCCATTATATCATGCGTGCACACGCAGGTGAACATGCGCGTGTTAGGAAACTAATAATCAAGGGGATCGACGTCACAGACGATTTCCACCCCTCCTTTGCCGGAGAGTTTGGAAAGAAGATTCGCCAAATAGCGCCTTAGGCTTTCTGGATCTTTTGTTTTGACCAGGACGTTTCTTTGATACACCCCGCCCACCAAGGCAAAAAACGGGCTCAACGGGCCAAGGCATAAAGTGTCTGGAAAAGCCATGGAATCCAAATGCTTTTTGACGTCGAAGGCGGCTTGGATGCACCGCTCCTCGTTTTTCGACGAGAATTTCAAAAGGAACAAGAAACGATAGGGTGGGTAAAGGGAGGATTTGCGGACTTGCATCTCTTTTAGATAGAAGCCCTCATAATCCTGCTTAGCCCCAAGAGTAACCGCATAATGATGGGGGTTATAAGTTTGAATGAGGGCTTTGCCGACCTTAGACCCGCGCCCGCTGCGCCCAACGGCTTGGGTGATGAGTTGGAAGGTGCGCTCGCTCGCCCGGTAGGTAGGAAGAGATAAGCCCACATCGGCAAGGACTAGACCAACAAGGGTCACATTAGGGAAATCATGGCCTTTTGCGATCATCTGCGTTCCGACCAAAATATCGTACTTTTGTTCCGAAAAATCCCGCAAAACCCGGCTAACGTTGTTTCTTACCTTGCCTACGTCGCTATCAAGACGAGCGATTCTAGCGTTAGGGAAATAATTTTCGTTCAGGATTTTGGCGACCCTTTCGGTGCCAAAGCCGACACGCATAATCATGTTGCTCCCGCATTCTGGGCAAAGGTCAGGGTATTCCATCACGAAGTCGCAATGATGGCACTTGAGCATATTGTCGTGCTTATGATAGGTGAGGTTGCCGTGGCAATTGGGGCAAGTATAGATATAGCCGCAATTTGAACAGGTGACGTAGCTTGAATAGCCGCGACGGTTAAGCAGCAAAACGACCTGTTCTTTTTTCTCTAGCCTGTCGCCGATTTCCTTGATCATCTCCTTGGAGAAGAGGCGATCTTTCGGCATCATGAGCGAACGGTTGGTCAAGTCGATGATTTTGGTCTCGGGAAGGGGCCTGGCGTTTGCTCGACTATGCATCTCCGCATAGCCATACACCCCTTTCATGGCCCTGGCTTTCGACTCGAGGTTGGGCGTCGCGGAGCCCAGAACCACTTTTGCGCCAAAATGGGAGGCGCGCATAATCGCGACCTCTTTTGCGTTGTAGAAAGGAAGAAGGTCTTGCTTATAGGTTTCCGTATGCTCTTCATCAAGAATGATGAGCCCTATGTTTTCTAGCGGAGCGAAAATCGCGCTTCTAGCCCCGACGACAACCCGCGCTTTCTTGGAGGCGATGCGTCGATATTCATCGTATTTCTCTGCGGGAGTAAGCTCACTATGGAGAATGGCGATCTCGCCTCCAAAGCGCCTTGAAAAATATTCAACCATGGCCGGAGTCAATGAGATCTCGGGCACGAGCATCAAAATCGTTTTGTTTTGCTTAAGATAGGCTTCGGCCAAATGGAGGTAAACCTCGGTTTTCCCGCTTCCTGTTACCCCCTGCAAAAGAGTGACGGTTTTAGAGGTGGAAAGAATGTAGTCGTATGCTCTTTTTTGCTCGATGTTGAGTTCATGGGGCTCCTCTTTTTCATATTCTGGGATATGAAAGCGTTCCCTCTCTTTGCGGAACATCTCGATCTTCCCTTTTTCCAGCAAGGCATTGGCCACGCTGGGACTGCCGGCTTCTTTTTTAAGGACTTCCTCAGAGGAGGCGATGAGGCGAAGGATTTCCTTCTGCTTGGGCGTCAAGCCCTCCTCGCTCGCGTCTTTGATCCTATAGTAATAATCATAGGCAATCTTTGGCCCCTTCAACGCGGACAAAGACGGCTTCAAAGAGGAAGGGAGCATCGCTTGCAGGACCGAGATTTTCGGCGCCAGATAATATTCGGCCACCTCATCGCAAAGCCTCATCAGCTCATCGTTTAGCAGCGGTTCCTTGTCAATAACCCCGCAAATCATCTCCAAACGGAAGCCATTCTCTTTCTCCAGTTGTTCTTTGTTTAGGGAAGAAGAGTGAACGTCCACCACATACCCCATGAGTTTTTGCCCATTGAAAGGAACGAGAACGCGTACCCCTTTGCTGACGGGGGAGCCATCAAACAAATAGGAAAAAGGGCGGTTCAACGAGGTCTTCGCATGTTGGATTAAAACGCCTAAGATCTGCATCACGAGCATTATAAAGGAAAAGAAAAGAGACGCGCGCAAGCGTTCAAAAGAAAAGCGCTGTTCCGTTAGAATCGCGCTTTCAATTGTTTTTCGCCGCGGCTTTGATGATTGAAGCAATCTCGCTAGAGGCTCTTTCGATCGTGTCGTTCAGCACGACGTATCGATATTTCGAAGCTAGGGGCAATTCCGAGCGGGCTTTGGCTAAGCGTTCGGCAATAACGCTTTCGTCTTCTGTGCGCCTACCGCGGATCCTTTCTTCTAGTGCCTCCATGGAAGGGGGCATTAAGAAGATGGAAATCGCGTCCGGGCATTTCTCAAGGACGGTCGCGGTCCCTTTGGTTTCGATTTCGAGGAAGACGTTTTTGCCTTGTTCCCTCATCTCCTCGACCTTGTCTTTGGGGGTTCCATACCGGTTGCCGACGAATTCAGCCCATTCCAGAAGGTTTCCATTATCGATGTTCCTTTGGAATTCTTCTTTCGAGACGAAATAATAATCTTTCCCGTCCACTTCCCCCGGGCGCATCGCGCGGGTCGTCATGGAAACGGAGAAAAAAAGTTCCAAAGACGGGTCTTTCACAAGCTCTTTTCGCACAGTCCCCTTACCCACGCCGCTAGGTCCGGAGAGGATGATGAGCAAGCCTTTTTTGTTCATGATTTGTCAATTGTACACACCTGTAGCGAAGGAAAACAACCTCGAGATACCGCTTTCCCGATGGAAAAAGCAGATTAGACGCTTCGATTAACATCGCGCGTGTTCCTTGCCTACTTAAAGCGAATGGGGTTCATAATTACCTCATGCCATTACGAATCAGCCAAATCAACTCATACGCCGCTTATTTGACAAAAGAATTGTCTTCCCGCCACATCGGAAAGCTTTGCCAGTATAGCGAAGACGCCTACGCGTTCGCTTTATCGCGCGGCGGGAAACTCGTCTTCGTTCTTTCTGGCGGCGATCCTTATGTTTATATCAGTCCTTCCTTCCCTGATGGCAATAGCTTCTCAAGCTCCTTCTCGATGGCTTTGAGGAAAAATCTATCCAACGCGGTGATCGAGAAAGTGGAGGCTATTGAGGGCGACCGCATCATGAGGTTTACCCTTTCCGCGATCAATGACGTTTTCAAGACCGTCAGGCTTTTCTTGATTCTTGAATTGATCCCCAACCGCCCCAATTTGATTTTGCTGAACGAGGAAGGGAAAATCGAAGCGGCCCATAAAACCAATTCGTTGATGGACCGCCATCCCGTTTTTAGAGGCGTGACTTATTTGCCCCCGGAAAAAAGAAATGCAGTCGAAGATGAAAAACAAGATTTCGACGCCCAAAGTTACCTTTTTTCCTGCATCGAAAAAGAGGAAAGTCTCATTGCCACCAGAAAAAAGCAGCGTTTTGCAGGGTTATTGAAGTTTTTAAAGACAAAAGAAAAAGCATTAAGCCGAAAAATCATCTTAATTGAGAAAGATCAAGAAGAGGCGAAGAAGCATCTTGACGATGGAAAATACGGCGACTTTATTTACATGAATTATTCTTCCTTTCCCAAAAAGGCGAACAGCTTCGTCTACGAAGGGGAAACCATCCCCCTCGATCCTAGGAAGAATCTTTCTTTGAACGCGGAAGCCTTTTACAAAAGGGCGAAGAAAGCCAAAAACACCTTGCTCTTAGAGGAAGAGAACAAGGCAAAGGCCATGAAAGAAAGAGAGCAAGTCAGAAGCCTTCTTTCGCTCGTCGCGAATGCGGACGAATCCTTTTTACTGCTCGCGGAGAAAGAGTACGGCTTAAATAAAATCGAAAGCAAAGGCGTCTCTTCCACCGAGCTCTCTGACTCCGCGCTCCATCCTTATGAAATCCAAAGGGAAGGGGTCACATACCTTTTTGGGAAAAACGCGAAGCAAAACGATTTTCTTTCCTTTGCTTACGCGACCAACAAAACCTATCTTTGGCTGCACGTGAAAGATGATCATGGGGCTCACGTCATCCTGAAAAAAGCCTGTCCAAACAACGAAGAGATCACCTTTGCCTGCCAAATCGCTTTGCTCGCCTCCAAAAAAGAAGAGGGCGAGGTCATGTATTGCCCAAGAAAAAACGTGAAACGCGGCAACGTGCCCGGACAAGCGATAGTCAAAGAATACAAATCCGCGACGTTCAGGCACATAAGTGATGAGGCAAAAGAAGCCTTTGCAAATGCGAAGAAGGTCAAGTAAGGCTCTTATTTGTTCGGAAACTTCTCGTTATAACGCTCTATCGCGTCATTGATGGATTTTTTGGCCATCGCCACGCCGTGAATTCCGCCAATCTTGGTGGTCTTCCCGTGCTCAAGCTGCTTATAAACGGTGAAGAAGTGCTTGATTTCCTCTAGCAGGTGATCAGGGATTTCTTTGATGTCCTTAAATTCATTATAAAGAGGATCGTTTTCGCAGATGGCGATGATCTTCTCATCGACCATCCCAGAATCCGTCATGGTGAGGATGCCGATCGGATAGCAACGGACAAGCGCTAAAGGGACGACCGGCTCGCTGGTGATCACCAAAACGTCGAGGGGGTCATTGTCCAATCCCCAAGTCCGCGGAATGAAACCATAGTTTTGCGGATAATGGGTCGCCGTATAAAGGATGCGGTCAAGAATCAAAGCACCGGATTCATGGTCAACCTCGTATTTGTTTTTGCTCCCAGCAGGGATTTCAATGCAGGCGAGGAAATGATCGGGGGTGATGCGTGATTTGGCAATTGAATGAAGGATATCCATAAGCTTCTCCTTGGTCAGGCTCATTATACTTGCCTCAAACCAGCGCAAAAGAGATAAAGCGCTCCCGCCGCTCAACCTTTTCTTCCAAAACGCAAAAGCCCTATATAATTTCTCTCGTGCGGAAAAAACACTTTTTGCCCTTTCTCTCCATTCTCTGTCTTGCTTCCTGTCAGATCAGCGAGGGTTCTTTGCTTTCCTCTTCCTATAAACCAAATCCAAGTCTTTCTTATGCGCTTAGAAGCGGCGAAAGCTTTATGCGGGGAGCAAGCGGCTACGCCAATTTATGCATTGGTGTAGACCCGGCGAAAGCACTTAGCTACGCCAGTTCCACTGGAGAAACCGTCCTCTTTTATTTTTACAGCGAGTCCTGCCACTTTTGCGAAGAAGTTAAACAGGGTTTTGCGGGGTTTTTGGAAAAAACGAACATCAAAATCCTCGCCTATACCTATTCGAGCTCGTCTAATTACAACTACGCGATCGAAGCCCTGAAAGCCTCCGCGAAAGAAAACGCCGAAGCCTTTTTTAAAGAATGGGGAACGCCCTGCCTTTTCGCATTCAAAGACGGCGAGTTTTCGCAGATCCCCCTCTATGGGAACCATGGAAGCGCGACAGCCGTCGCAAAGCTCATGGCAGGCCTCTACTCCTTCCCTTATCTTTATGAGATCACGACAGTCGAAGGCTTGAACGCTTTCTTGAATAAAGGCTATCCCGTGTATTTGCTTAACGAGGGCGAACGCCTTCCAGAGATCATGGAAAAATCGATTCAGAATAGCGTTAAGAAGATCGGCTACATCCCAAAGTCGCTCTTAAGCGAAGAAGACCTAAGCGATCTTGAGGAAGCACATGGGGACTCTTCCTGCCTCTTAACAAACTCCGGCGATATAAAAAAGGAGGATTGCTCCTCCTATTTGCAGGATTATTTTGAGAATTAAGCGGCCTTCAGATGAGTGAAGGCAACGAATTCCATCCCTTCCTCTTTCGTCTTGAATTTCGCGTAATAGTAGCTATCCCCCATCGCATCCGATAGATGCTTTGGGTAGCGGCCGTGCATGCAAAGCTGATACCGATACTTGGACAAAATCTCTTCTTCGCTATGGGCGTAATGGTAGCAATCTCTTCTTGCCGAGGTGAAGGCGTAGAACTTTTCCTTGTTCATGTCCTCACGGTTTTCGTCGAAGCAAACAACGTCCGCGTAAATGTCATAAATCGAGGCGCTTTCGGCGAAATCGATGAGATCTGGGGTATAACCGCCAGCCGGGCGCATATTGCATTCAATCGCGACGAATTCGCCTTTCTTCGCTAAACCAGGTTTATCCGCGTTCAAAACGAAGAATTCGATATGGAAGCAACGCTTGGCGATGCCAAATTCCTTCACCACTTTCTTGCCAACTTCCAAAAAAGAAGAGGCATCGATATCATCCATCGGCAAAGAGAAAGGGTTCGTCCAATAATAATCGTCAATCATGTCGTTGACGACATCGGCGACCGGGACAGGGAAATGATCGGTGGTGGCGAAAACCACCTCGCCCTTGCTATTGCAAACCCCGTCGAAGCTCACAATCGCCCCGTCCACGAACTCCTCCATGATATAAGGTTCACCTAGGGGACTAGCAAAAAAACGTTCCAGTTCCTCTTCGTTTTTAAGCGAATAGGAAGAGGAAGCGCCGACGCCGATATTTGGCTTAACGAACAAAGGATAGCCGACTTTTGCGGCGAATTCTTTGGCCTTTGGCTCATCTTGGCTGCCACTAACGACCAGATAACGCATCGTCTTCGCCCCGCCGCGCTCAAAATATTCTTTCATCGCTGACTTGGCTTTGATGTGTTCCATCTCCGCGGGGAAGAAGCCAGAACGGACGTCGAACTTCTCCCGGAGATAGGCGTCAAGTTCAAGCCACCATTCGTTGTTCGACTCCAAGAAATCGATTTTCCCGTACTTGCTTTGATAATAGGCCACCGCTTTTTCCATCGCCGCCTTATCGCTAAGATCCGCGACGAAATAATATTCAGAAAGAGATGCGACCAAGCGCGGCTCCAAATCACAGAAGGGGCTATCGCCTATCCCTAAAACCGTGACCCCTTTTCTGCGCAAAGCCTCCACGAAAAGATAGTAACGCGAGGGGAAATTCGGAGAGATGAAAATGAAATTCATAATGACCCACCCGAGGAAAGATGCTTGGCCTCTAAACGAACGAGGGCGCGCGACAAAGAAGCCTGGGCGCGCGCCAAATCAATCCCATCCTGTTTCAAGCGGAGCCTTTCCTCCGCTCTTTTCTTGCTTTCGTTTGCTCTCGCCGAGTCGATGCTTGAGCCTTTTTCTAGCAATGGGCAAGAAACCAGTGCTTCGCCGTTTTTCACGCAGGCGAAGCCAGAGAAAGAGGCGAAATAAAGTTTTTCCTTCCCCGTATCGACTTTCAAAACCCCCGCAGGATCCAATTTGATCTGCAAGGAAGTCGAAGTCGATGAAAGGTAAGTCGGCCCTTTTAAAGCAGGCACGGTCAAAGAAAGCACGTCCCCTTCGAAAACGACGCCATAAGGAGAGATCAAGCGGAGATGAAGCCCGTTCATTTCATCTCCTCGGCTTTCTTCACCACTTCTTCAATCGTCCCGCAATAAAGGAAGGCGGCCTCAGGCAAAGAGTCGTATTTTCCAGAAAGGATCTCCTTGAAGCTTCTAACGGTCTCCTTCAAAGGAACGTAGATGCCGGGGAACCCGTTGAAGCTAGAGGCGACGTGTAAAGGCTGCGAAAGGAAGTTGCGCACCCTTCTTGCCCGGGCGACGAGCTCTTTGTCTTCTTCACTAAGCTCATCGATGCCGAGGATCGCGATGATGTCTTGGAGCTCTTTGTAACGTTGCAGCAATTTCTGCACGCCGCGAGCCACTTCATAATGCTCTTCCCCGATGAAATTCGGGTCGAGCAGATTCGAGGTCGATTCCAAAGGGTCGACCGCGGGGAAAATGCCCAAAGCCGCGGTGTTGCGGTCAAGCAAGGTCCGCGCGTCAAGATGGGAGAAAGTGGTTGCCGGAGCGGGGTCAGTGAAGTCATCGGCCGGGACATAAACCGCTTGAACGGAAGTGATCGAGCCGTCTTTGGTGGAGGTGATTCTTTCCTGGAGCTGGCCCATTTCGGTTGCTAGAGTCGGCTGATAGCCAACCGCGCTAGGCATGCGGCCAAGCAAAGCGCTCACCTCGCTGCCGGCCTGAGTGAAACGGAAGATGTTGTCGATGAAAAGGAGAACGTCTTGATGGTCCTCGTCGCGGAAATGCTCAGCCATCGTAAGGGCGCTTAAAGCAACCCTCATACGGGCTCCCGGCGGTTCATTCATCTGCCCGAAGCAAAGCGCGGTGTTTTGCAAAACGCCGGACTCCTTCATCTCGTAATAAAGGTCATTGCCCTCGCGAGAACGCTCGCCCACGCCGGCGAAGACGGAGGTTCCGTTATGCTCTTTGGCAATGTTGAAGATCAATTCCTGAATGAGAACCGTCTTCCCTACGCCCGCCCCGCCGAATAAGCCGATCTTCCCTCCTTTGACGTAAGGGCAAAGGAGGTCGATGACCTTGATGCCGGTCTCAAGGATCTCATGGGAAACGCTTTGCTGAGCAAAGGTGGGAGCTTGCCGGTGGATCGGCATCCTCTTGCAGTCAGAGAAATCATCGCCAAGGCCATCGATTGGCTGACCGAGGACATTGAACATCCTGCCCAAGGTCTTTTTTCCAACGGGAACGGAGATCGGGGAAGCGGTATTGATGACTTCCATGCCGCGCTTGACCCCATCTGTCGCGCCCATGGCTACGGTTCTTACCACGTCATCGCCGATATGCTGCATGACTTCGACGGTGAGCTCTTTACCTTCGCCAAGCTGCACGTTCAAAGCCGTTAGGATCTTTGGCAAAGAGGAACCAGGAAAACTGACGTCGATGACCGGGCCTTGCGCCTGCACCACCCTGCCGATTCTTGTTTCATTCGTTTCGTTGCTCATTGTTTCTCCTCCTTATTTGGCGTTGTTTGCCCCAGCCACCACTTCCGTGATCTCCTGGGTGATTGAAGATTGCCTTGCTTTGTTGTATTCAACGGAGAGCTGCTTGAGAAGCTCGTCGGCGTTGTCATTAGCCGAATCCATCGCGTTGCGCCGGCTTGCTTGCTCGGAGAGCTGGCTTTCGTTGATGAGGCAATAGAGAATCCCAGATAGGTATTGCCCCATCAAGAGCTCGCATTGCTCTTTGGTGCTCGGCTCAAAAATAGGTGGGCACCACTCCTCGTCCTCTTTCTTTTGGTAGGAAAGGGAGAGGGGGAGCAAAACGTATTCCTTGGGCACAAAGGACAAAGAATTCACGTAATGGGTGTAAATCACTTTGACGCTTTTGTATTTGCCCTCAAGGAAAGCGTTTTGCAGCTTCTTCGCAGCAGCCTCGATTTCGCGCGAAGACAAATTCAAGGATAGGCCGAAATTTTCCGCTTTTTCCATCTTGTATCCGCCTTCATGGAGCAGATGGGAGAGGCCTTTGGCGCCAAGTGCGATGACCGCATCGTTGTCTTTGTCGATGACTTTATCCAAAAAGCGGAAAAGATTCGCGTTGTAGGCCGCGCATAGGCCGAGGTCGCTAGTCAAGAAAATAAGCAGATCGCCCTTAGCGTTTTCGCTGGCCTTTAAATAGGGGGAAGCCTCTTTTTCGCCAAGAAAGGCAAAGCAGCGGCCCATGGCTTCTTCTAAGGAAGCGAAATAGGGTTCCGAGGCAAAATGAGCGTCTTTGAAACGCTTGAGCTTGACCGTTGCGACCATGCCCATCGCTTTCGTGATCTTCTGGGTTGAGCGGACGGAGGCGATCCTTCGTTTTGTCTTGTTTAGACCTAAGGCCATCTTATTTCCTCAAGGAGATGAATTCCTCTATCGCTCCCTTTAAGGAGGCTTGGGTGTCGTCATCGAGTTTCTTGCTATTCTCTATATCCTCTTTGATCGCGGGGTGGCGGGTTAAGAGGAAATCGTCCAAATCGTTTAAGAAAGAGGAGACTTCAGCGGGGCTTAAGGCGTCAAGATAATTGTTTTTCACCGCGAAAAGCTCGCAAACCTGCTTCCAAAGAGGGTATGGGTTATATTGCTTTTGCTTCAAGGTCTCCATCAAAACGGCCCCGTGAGAAAGGATTTTCTTAGTCGAGGCGTCTAGGTCGCTGCCGAATTGGGCGAAGCTTTGCATCTCACGATAGGAAGCAAGCTCGATCTTCAAGGATTTGGCGACTTGCTTCATCGCTTTGAACTGCGCCGAGCTGCCGACGCGAGAGACGCTCAAGCCGGAATCGATGGCTGGGCGCTGACCGGCATTAAATAGATCAACCATAAGGAAAATCTGCCCGTCGGTTATGGAAATGATATTCGTCGGAATGTAGGCGGAGATGTCCCCGGCCTGGGTCTCGACGATTGGAAGCGCGGTGATCGAGCCACCTCCATAAGCCTTATCAAGCCGGCAAGCGCGCTCCAGCAAGCGGGAATGGAGATAGAAAATATCCCCTGGATAAGCCTCGCGTCCCGGGCTGCGCTTCAGAAGAAGAGACAAGGTGCGATAGGCGACGGCGTGTTTGGAAAGGTCATCGAAGACAATCAAAACGTCCTCCCCTTTTTCCATCCATTCCTCAGCGATGGCCATGCCCGCGAAGGGGGCGATGTATTGAAGGGGCGCGGATTCGGAGGCGCTGGCGTTCACGACGGTGACGTAATCCATGCAGTGAAGCTCGTTCAAACGCTCCACCAAAGAGGCGACGGAAGAGTTCTTCTGGCCGATGGCGACGTAGACGCATTTCACGCCTTTGCCTTTTTGGTTGATGATGGTATCCAAAGCAATCGCAGTCTTGCCGGTCTGGCGGTCACCGATGATGAGCTCGCGCTGGCCGCGGCCAATCGGGATCATCGCATCAATCGCCTTGATGCCCGTCTCAAGCGGGGTGTCGACGGATTTGCGGGTCATGACACCCGGGGCAATACGCTCAATCGGGCGGGTTTTAGCGCAATTGATCGCCCCTTTTTCATCTAGCGGCTGCCCAAGCGCATTCACCACGCGTCCAAGCATCTCATCCCCGACGGGGACTTCCACTACCTTATGCGTGCGTTTTACGGTGTCCCCTTCCTCGATGTCGCGGTCGCTTCCTAAAAGCACGGCGCCAACATCTTCGCTATCGAGGTTCATCACCATGCCGTAGACATCATTGGGGAAAAGAAGAAGCTCGCCAAGCATGGCATCATCTAGCCCGTAGCACATCGCGATGCCATCCCCCACGGAGATGACGGTGCCTACGTCGCTAGTCTCTAGTTTTCCTTCATAGCCCTTGATCTGCTCTTTGATCAAGGATGCGATTTCACTGGTGTCGATTTTCATGAGGATACCCCTCCTTTAAGCTGTTTCTTCAATTCCGCGAGTTTCCCCCGCAGCGAGCCGTCGTAGACCTTGCCGTCTAAGGCGACTTTCACCCCTCCAAGCAAAGAGGGGTCGAGGATGTTTTTCAAACGCACCTTTCCGCTCGTTCTTTCGCCCAGGGCCTTTTCGATTTGGCTAAGTTGTTCTTTTGAAAGAGCGATGGCGCTATAAACGATGCCTTCTTTGACGTTTCTCTCTTCGTTGCAAAGCGAGCGATAAACTTCAAAAACCTCGCAAAAGTGGCTTATTCTGTGCTTTTTGCAAAGTAAATTAAGAAAAGGCAAAAGATGCTTCAAGGGAATCTCGCCGTAGACTTCTTGGAGAATCTTTTCCTTTTTCTTCTGCTCGATCGCGTAAGAGCAAAGCAAAGAGAAAAACTCCTTCTCGCTCTCGAAATCCTTTTTGATGTTTTCTAGCGCGGAAAGATATTGCTCTCTTTCTTCTGGGTTAAGAAGAGAATAGAGAGCGGAAGCGTAATTCGCGACGTAGCTTTCCATCACTTCCGCCCTCCATTAACCTCATCAATGAAATCGGAGACCAGGCGCGCGTTGTCTTCTTCGTTCACCTCGCGAGCAAGGAGCCTGCTTGACGCCGCCATGGCGACGTCGACGATTTCCTCTTTCGCGTCCTGTCTGGATTTTTCTTTCGCCAAAGCGATTTCCTCATCCGCCCTTTTCCGGGCAAGCGAGGCTTGGACTTTCGCCTCGTCGACGATGGCTTTGCCTTTCGTCTCGGCTTCTAGCTTCGCTTCGGCGACGATGCGGGAGGCTTCTTTTTTGCCTTCTTCGATCGTGATTTCTTTTTGCGAAGCCGCGGCTTCCGCCTCAAGGCGCTTAGCCTTAGCGGTGGCCAAATCGTTTTCGATGGCCTCTCCCCTTGTCTTGATGGCTTTCTTCATCGGCTTATAGCCCACGAAGAAGACGATCACGATAAGGATCACGAAAGCGCAAAGCTGAATCACGAAATCCCACAGCCCATTGGGGAAGATTTTGTCCACGAACTCCGATGTTTTAAACGGGGAATCGGGTATCGTCCCGTTGTTCTCAAGGGTGATTCCAAGGAAAATTCCGATGAACAAAGCGACAAGGAAAACAACGGCCATGACAATCGCCACGATATAAGGCGTGCCTAAACGCTTCCTTTCCGCTTTTTTCTCTTCCTTCATCTCAGGCTCCCAAAACGAAGATGATGAGCATGGCGGTGATCAGCGCGTAAATGCCGGTTGATTCGTCAAGAGCGACCGCGAGAATCATGATTTTCTGGAAACGGTCAGATTCCGCCGGATTGCGGCTGATCGCATCGATCGCGTGGCAAGCGATCATGCCTTCGCCGATCGCGGAGAACGTGCCCGTGCAGACGGCAAGCCCTGCGCCGATGGCGATGAGCCCGGCTTGCCCGGCTTCAGCTAGAGCCGGCAACAATTGCAAAAGTCCCATAAACTACCTCCTATAGGATCTTAAACGGCCTTATCCGCCAGGGATCTGGTGACCTGGCCTTCATTCCCCATCGGCGCGCTTTCGGGGATTTCCGCCCCGATCCACACGCCGTTAAGAGAAGCGAACACCAGGGTCTGAACATACCCGGAGAATAAGCCAAAATAAAGGTTGAGCACCGCGATGACGATGGGGCTCAAAACGATTTGCCCGGCATTGCCGAGGAAAAAGAAGAGGGTCGAAGAGAGGCGGCGTAGCGTCCAGTTGAGCAAGCCGAGCAAAACCGAACCTGAAAGGCAGTTGCCGAACATACGCAGAGAAGTCGAGATGATCGGCGTCCACATCGTCGCGAGGTTGATGGGGAGCCAGAAGGGAACGGGTTCGATATAGCGATGGAAATAATGCCATCTTTGATAGCGGATCGCGGTCGCTTGGATGAGCACGAACATGACGATGGACAGGCAAAGCGGGCAAACAAGGTAATCAATCACCGAAGGGAAGCCCGTGATGGACCAGATAAACGACATGAACAAATAGACGAAAAGGCAAAGGAAGTAACCCGGCCAATCGCCAGGGTCATTCCCCATCATCGAACGCGTCCAATCCTCGAGCCAGCTGACGAAGGATTCGGCGATCAAAAGCAAACCCTTAGGCTTTTTAAGCGGGTCCTGCACGCGGACTTCGATGCCCACGATGATCGTGAGGATCAGCACGATCCCCATCACGACCAAAGAAGAGATGACCGGCGCTGAAAGGCGGAAGCTGAGATCTTTAAAATTCTCAGCCATTTGCTGCAAAGGGGAAAGGTTGGAAGTCTCCGCCAAAGCCAAATTCATTCTTCGCCTCTGGACTTGCCCTTTTTGAGATTGAGCAAAGTGTTGATGATCAAAACAGGATAGACAGGCAAAAGCGCGGCAAAAACCGTCCAAACATAAAGATAGGGGGCTTTCCAGCGGAAAGTGCAAAAGCTAGCCAAAACCAAGGCCCCGCCGATCAAGGCAAGGCGCAAGAAATAGCAAATGACCACGAAGGCGGTGCTGCCTGGCTTCGAGCGCTGCTTTGAAAGGAGCAACGTGCTCGCGCGGCAAATCGTCCAATAGGAGAAGAGTTCCAAGCAGGACCCAAGCAAGAAGCCTAGCATCCCTCCTATCCCTACTTCCGGAAGCAAAGCCAACGGTATGCAGACTAGCGTCCCGAAAATGCCGATGAGAATAAGGATAACAAGGTTTTTCGCCTCGACGCTCAAGGCGTTGTAACGTTCAACAAGTTTCATAATTATCCCAAGTAAAAAAGGAAATCCCACATATCCTAAAAGCGCTTACAGCGTTCGTCAACCAAACAAAGCGGTAAATCGCTATCAATATGTTTTTCCCGTTTTTCTTCCTTTTCTTTGGTTTTTTAACGCCTTAGGCTTTTTGCGGTCCTTTCTTGCTATATTTTGCGACAAAACCAAGGGAAAATGCATCTTGCATCTTGCGATGAAAGCCCTTTCAAGATACCATAACGAGCCCGGTTAGGAGGGATTGACCATGCCTATTAAACTTAAGATAAACAACCAGGAGCTAACCTTTGAAAAAAGCGTCGTTCTCCACGCTGTTTTGAAAGACATCGATCCGGAGAGGAAATACAAAGCCGCCAAAGTCAACGGCTCCATCCGCGAACTCACTTACATCGTCTCCCAGGACTCCGTCGTGGAGCTGCTTGATCTTACCGACACCTCGGCCTGCAAAATGTATGAAGCAACCCTTCGCTTCGTCGTGGCCATGGCTTTTTCACGGGCTTATCCCGACCTCAAAATCCGCTTCGCCTACAACGTCTCCCGCTGCATTTCGATTCATCTTTTGAATCAGGGCGTCGTCGCTTCCACCGCTATGCTGCTCAAAGTGCGTCATGAAATCGATGACATCATCGCCGCCGATCTTCCGATCGTCAGAGACGTCGTCGGCATTGAGGAAGCCAAAACCGTCTACAAAGAAAGAGGATACCTAGACAAACTCGACATCCTCCAATATCGCCCCGAGCATACCGTCCACCTCTATTCCTGCGCCGAATACGTGAATTACATGTACAGCAAAATGCTGCCATCCACCGGTTACTTGAAAGAATTCAAGCTAAGGCTCTACACCCCTGGCTTCTTATTGCAGTACCCCCGCGCCGAATGCGGCGGGAGCATCCCGCCCTTTAAAGACGCGCCGACCTTCAACCGCGCGCTCAATGAGTCCTACGCGTGGTCGAAAACCGCCGTAGGGAGCAATAAAGTCGCCTCCATTAACGCCCAGATCAAGGAATGGGGCGCCAGGGACTTCATCAATATGTGCGAGGCTAGGCACAATCGCATGCTCTGCGAGCTAGGCCAAACGATCGAAGACGGCATCGACGACATATCTCTCATCTGCGTGGCCGGCCCTTCCTCCTCAGGCAAAACCACGTTCGCCAATCGTCTAAGAATTGAGCTGCTCTCACGCGGCATCCGCCCCATCCGCATCTCCTTAGACGATTATTATCTGCGCGATAAGGACATGCCTTTGAATGAGGATGGCAAACCCGATTACGAAGCCATCGGTGCCCTCGATCTTGAGCTTTTCAACCAAAACATGGTCGACCTCATCAACGGGGAAGAGGTGACTCTGCCCAAATTCGACTTCAAGGTCGGCTACCGGGTCAGAGGAAGGAAGATCCGTATCGACAGCAATCAGCCGATCATCATCGAAGGCATCCATGCGCTCAATGAGAAAATGGCCCCCGACATCCCTAGCTCGAAGAAGTTCAAAATCTTCATCGCCCCACAGGCCCAGCTGAACCTTGACGACCACACGCCGCTCTCTTTGACCGATCTGCGCCTTATTCGCCGCATCGTAAGAGACCATCAGTTCCGCAACTCCCCCGCCGAGGAAACCCTTTCCATGTGGCCGGATGTGCGCAAAGGGGAGTTCCGCTGGATCTACGATACCCAAGAAGGAAGCGACTACGTTTATAACTCAATGCTCCCCTATGAGCTCCCGGTCATGAGGAAATACGCCCTTCCTCTTTTGCAGGAAATCCCCGCAAATTCCCCCTATCACCTCACCGCCGTGCGCTTAATTCGCATGCTCAAATTCTTCGTCGACATGGATGACAAATGGATTCCGAGCAATTCGCTGATGAGGGAATTCATCGGGGGCAGCTGCTACGCCGATGTCTAAAACGAAATAGACCGCCATTAGTTGGCGGTCTTTTCTTTGTCTTGGCCTAGGTTCACGAAGGCTTTTTTCTCAAGCTGGTAACAAGCTAGCAACTGGTCGAAATAGAGTTTTCTCATTCTCGCATAAGCCTCACGTTGCTCAGCGCTTACGCTCGAGGTATAAAGCCCAGAGAAGATCTTCTCAAGGCGGAAGAAAGACTCATAGAGGTTAAGCACGGTGACGAGGTAGAAATAATTCTTCTTCGAATAAATAAGCAATGGGGAGCTATGGGCGATTTCGCTCGACATCTCGTAGATCTTCGAATAGTTGGCTAAGCCCGCCACCCTTTCCACGCCGTCGCGGAAATTGAATTTGAAGCCTTCCACCTTCATGACCTCAGGCACGCCTAAAAGCCAGCCGTATTCGATGTAGCGCTTCATGTCTTTGCTCTTAAGCCCGACTTCGCGCATGCCTTCCTTGATCTCAAGGAAAATCGCATCGGTCTCTTCCTTTGAGGGGATGCCCCCGCGGAAAGCGACCGCGTAAGTTAGATGGCGGTTATAACGCTTCATGACCGGCTCACCGTATTTCACGATGATCTGCAAGATGCATTCATTCTCATGGAGGGTGCGCCAGGTGGAGAAAGCCTCGGTCTCGAAACCGTTTTCAAGCAAACTGGAAACGCATTTGGCCATTTGGAAGCCCTTGTTCATGATGTCGATGACTAGCGTCTCCGAAGGATTGCCCTGCTTATAATGGGAAAGCATGCCCAAAATGAAATTGAGGTAGAGATCCAAAGTCGAAGAGGAAGGCGCGTAGCGGTTGGTAAAAGAGCCCATGCGGAAAGCCAGATGCTCATTGGTGAAGTATTTGTCCATGGCAATCGAGGCGATGGCTGAGATGTAGTCTTCCTTCGCCACGATCTCCTCTTGCTTCTCTTCTTTATGCGTTGCTAGATAAAAAGCATGCTCATTGGCGATATATAAGGCGAGTTCTGCGGGGTTAATGGACATTTTCGCGATGTCTTGAGAGATGCTCACGAGGCTTTCCACCCCGTCTTTGCAATAGCGGTAGCAGGCGTAAAGAAAAGAGTAATCAAGCTGAGCGGGGACGCCTAAAGCCTTCAGCATCTCAAAGTAGCGTTTTTTCTTCTCTTCCACTTCCATCTTGCCTATCTTATCATCTGCCCGTCAAAAAATAAGAGGCTTTGACCTCTTATTCGTCCGGTTTGAACATTTGCGTGGCCTTCACCGCCTGCAACCATCCCCGATATAGCTTATCCGCCTCTTCCTTTTGCATCGCAGGGGCGTAGCGTTTGCTGAGCTCGCGGTTCCTTTCAATGTCTTTCTTGTCTTTCCAGAAGCCGATCCCTAACCCAGCCAAATACCCGGCTCCCAAAGCGGTTGTCTCGACGCAGCTAGGGACATGAACCTCCGCCTGGAGAATGTCGCTTTGGAATTGCATGAGCATCGCATTCGCGCTGGCCCCTCCGTCGACGCGGAGGACCTTAAGCTCAAGCCCCGCCTCTTTCTTCATCACATCGATGACGTCTTTAGACTGATAGGCGATGGAATAGAGTCCGGCCCTGGTGATGTTATGCCTATCGGCCCCGCGGGTGAGGCCAAAGATCGCTCCCCTAGCATCATCATCCCACCACGGCGTCCCTAAGCCCACGAAGGCAGGGACGAAATAGACCCCGGCCGTATCAGGGCGCTTGCCGGCGTACATTTCCGAGTCGCAGCTATCTTCGAACCAGCGAGTCTGGTCGCGCAGCCATTGCACGATGGCCCCGCCGATGTAAATCGAGCCTTCCAAGGCATAGGTTGTTTTCCCATTTTCCCGCCAGGCGACGGTCGTTAGAAGACCAGACTTAGAAAGAATCGGCTTCTCGCCGATATTCATCAGCATGAAGCAGCCGGTCCCGTAGGTGTTCTTGCTCTCGCCTTCGCGGTAGCAGCATTGTCCAAACAAAGCCGCCTGCTGGTCGCCAGCCACGCCGGTGATATGGACGCCCCCAGAAAAGAAGCTGGCTTCCCCATAATCGTCGGAATTGTCCTTCACCTCAGGTAGCATGCAAGAAGGGATGTTCCAAAGAGAGAGGAGCTCAGGGTCCCACTTCATCGAGAAAATGTTGAACAGCATCGTGCGGGAGGCGTTAGAGACATCGGTGGCGTGCGTTTTCCCCTGCGTCATCTTGTAAATCAGCCAGCTGTCGATGGTCCCGAAGAGGAGGTCGCCTTTTTCGGCGCGGGCTTGCCCATCGGGAATGGAATCGAGGATGTAACGGATTTTCGACGCGCTGAAATAAGGGTTCATCCTTAGGCCGGTCCGCTCATGGATGAAGCTCATCTTGTCCATCCTCTCCTCGCAAAGAGTCTGGGTCTGCTTCGATTGCCAGACGATCGCGTTGCTGACCGCGTTCCCCGTGTGCTTATCCCAAATAACCGTCGTCTCGCGCTGATTCGTGATGCCTATAGAAGCCACTTCCTCCATCGAAGAAGAAGAGACGACCATAAGCTCATTGATGACGTCGATGACGGAGATCCAAATTTTGTTAGGATCCTGCTCCACCCAGCCGGGCTTCGGATAAAGGCATTCAAGGGGACGCTGGGCCTGATAGACTTTCTCCCCCCTATCGTTGATTAAGATGGCGCGGGTGGAAGTCGTGCCTTGGTCGATGGCTAAAATGTAGTTTTTCATAATGAGATAATGAAAGCGCTTCCGCGAAGAGGAAGCAAGGAAAATCGCTTTCTTTACAAGGATTTACCGGATCCGATAAAACTGCTCGATATCGGAGATTTCCTTGATGATGTCCTTCGTGAGGACTTCCGCGCCCTCCTTAGTGATGAGCAGGTCGTCTTCGATGCGGATGCCGATGCCTTTTTCCTTTATATATAGGCCAGGCTCATCCGAGATGACGTTGCCTGGTTCCAAAGGATCGGTTTTGTTTCCGCCGGGATCGTGGGTGTCCAAACCAATTTGGTGGGAGACGCTATGATAATAGTATTTGTCGATCTCTTTTTTATCGGCGATGATCCCTTTGCTAAGGCATTCGCTGGCAAGATAGTTTTTCGCGAAGTCGTTGAGCTCGCCAAGGCTGATGCCGGGGCGCGCATAGGCGGCGACGGCTTTGTTGCAGCCAAGGACGATCTCATAAATCGTCTTTTGCTCCGCGGAGAAGCAGCCTGAAACCGGGATGGTGCGGCTTACATCAGCGCAGTAATAGTTGTTTCTTGCGCCCAAATCCATAAGGATGAGGCTTCCTTTTTCTACTCTTGCCTTCGGGAAGGGGTAATGCAAAGTGGTCGCGTTGACTCCGCTAGCCATGATGGTGTTGAACGCGAGTCCTTGATAGCCGTCATCATCGTCGCATACTTTAAGGAAAGTCGAGGCCAGTTCGTGTTCTTTTACGCCAGGATGGGCATTAGCCATGACGGCTTGGATCCCAAGGCGGGTGGTCGCGATGGCTGAACGGAGCTCAGCGATTTCCGCAGTCGATTTGACTAAGCGCTGCTTCACCAGAAGCGGATAGGCGTCGATGAAGCTAGAGATGTCATAACGATCGTCGAGCACCTCCATCTCCCCGTCGATCCCCATCTCTTCGGCGAGCTTTTGCTCCTTCTCCATGTCAAGGTAGACGTGTTTGATGGTCCCATAGGGCGAGTCCTTACGTCCTAAAATCCCATCGAGCCGGGCATTCAAAGAGTTATTGATCAAGACGTTCCTCACCCCAGAGAGCAAATAGGCCTCTTGGGTCGTTAGGCGCTTCCCATACCACTTCTCCTTCGTCTCGTCGAAGGGGGAGACGAAAAGATATTCGCGCCTTTCCCCTTCGCTTTTTAGCAGAAGCAAAACGCTATCAGGCTGATCGATGCCCGTAAGGTAATAGAAATTGCGGTTCACCTCAAAAGGGTATTCCTCGTCGTAGCTGCTTTTTTTACCGACCCCGGAGAAAAGAAGGGTAATGGAGTTATCCTTCACCTTATCAAGGAAGATTTGCCGGCGTTCGGCATATTCATTAGCTAGGATCATGATTGATTTTCCTCACTTGTATCACGTGTTCTTGAGAGAGAATCTCCTCTTGGCGAAGCAAGAGGCTATTTTCATCGAAGGGGATTGTACCATTGACGTAGAGACTCGCTTCAACTTCCATCGCAAATTGCTCGCTTTTTAATTCGTAGCCATGCTTTTTGGCTAGGCGCTTCACTTCTTCGTAACGGGAATAGCTTAGGCGCAGCTGAAACTTAAGGACGTCTGTTTCCTCCCCATAGGAAGCGTTGTCGAGCGCTTCTTTCGCGGCTTCTAGGAAGCAGCGTTTGAGCCGTCCCACCCCGAGTTTTGTCCCACCGAAATAACGGGCCACCACAAGCAGGCAGCAATCGATGTTTCTTTCTTCAAGCATCAAAAGCATCGCCTTGCCGGCGCTCCCGCCGGGTTCGCCATCATCGCTGCTTTTCTCATACCCCTTCGCCCTTAAGGCATAGGGATAATGGTCCGCCTTTGGGTGGTCGGATTTAAAAGAAGCGTAAACCTTCTCAAAAGAAAGAGGATCATCCAGCAGAAGAGCCTCTGCCTCGAAAGAGGAAGAAAGGAGAGAGGAAAACCCTTTTCCCTTCGCTAAAACTAGACAGCTCATGCGCTCATCCTGATTTCGTTGGCAAGCGTCACATAGGAGAAAGCGGTAGAAACCCCGTTGACTAGCCCATCGCCAAAGGTGCATGGGAAATCACTCGTTCCATAGGCGGGGGTTAAAAGGGTCGCGTCGATAGGGCCATGGAAGAAATAGTCCTGATAGGCGCTCGCAGCAATGGAGCCTTTAAGAACGAGATAATCATAGGCATCAGAGGCGTAAATGAGGTTCACAAGAGCTTTAGCAATGCCGCTCATGGTATCGAAATCCCCGCAAATCCCGTCTAACTTAGTCTTTTGCTCGCTATTAAGCAAGCAAGCAGTCAAAGACATGGAGGAAGTGTCCACGAACGGAGAAGAAGAGGAGATGGAAATCCCAGAGGAGAGCAAAGCCGTAAAGGCAACTCCCTTCCCTTCGCTAGAAGCTAAGGAAGAGAGATTAGCAAAACTATAGGCCTTGGCTGAGGAATCATAGCCATAGGCATCAAATGAGGTGGTGAGCAGGCTTCTTTGATCGTCCGTGTTAAGGAAAGCAAGGCGCTCTTTCTCCGGGGCGCTAGGCGAAGATAAGGAGATTGCGCCAAGCGAGTGAGAAGAAAGCTGGGCATAGCCTATTCTCTCCTCAACCCTGTCGTTGAGGGCCCCGGCGATGAGATGTTTAGCGAAAACGGACGTCGAGGAAGCTTTTGTTTTGTCATAGCTCGGATCAACCTCGTTATCGATGTGGTAAGAGTAGGCAAGCTCGCTGGAAGAGAGGAAATCCGCATAACCGTTTTCTTCTTTGCCAAGGAGGCTAGAGGCATAACGGTAGAGAGCGGTCTTAGTCGACTCCTCAGAAGAAGAAGAGAAAGCGACATTCACAATTTCATGAACGATGTCGCTGTATTCGGCGCCAACTAAGGCGGTCTCGAAGAACTTGCCCTCCGCAAAGGGGTCATCCGAACCTTTGATGAGATTATCGATGGAGGAATAGCGTGCCGCAGCAGGGACGCTAGTCCCGTAGTCCTCAGCAAGCTTAGGTGCGTCCACCGCATCAAGCAGGTTCACCTTGACGCCCGAAGAAGCATCTTCCAAAGAGAACATCTTATAAAAGGAGTAGGCGCTTGAAGAGAAGGTTGCTGTCGCGGAGGAAACAGGGCGGAAATCCACATCGAAGCAAGACTCGGCGTATATGCTTGAGCCCATGACGATAGAGGCGATGCCATAAAGAGGGACGCCTGCCTCATAGGCCTCTTTCAAGGCCGAGGCGCTTCCTTCAAAGGAATAATAGGTCCCGTCAGTTTTTCTTAGGGAGCAAAGGAACCATTCAAGAGCATCCGAATCCTTGTTCCCTTTCTCCAAACTGCCATAAGGCAAATAATATTTCGCCGTGTCGAACATATAAGAAAGCTCGCCGGGCTTTGAGATGGTGAACTTAAAATTGCATCCGATTTTGCCTAGCCCGATATCCCATTTATTGGCGGTGACGTCGTAAGAAGAGGCGACGAGGCTGTTTAAGTTCGTCTCGTATGTCCCATCGCCATCCAAATCGCCCATAAGAGTCGAGACTTCGGTGCCGTCATAGGTAGAAGAAGAGAAGTAAAGATCCGCGTATTTCAAACCGTTCTCCAAGAAAGAGGCGTCGGAGACGAAGGTGTCACCAGTTCCAAGGCTTATCTTGGATGTCGAGAAAGTCTCAACGCCAAGGCCTTTGGTGCCGCTTTCCCCGGAAGTGAGGAATGAGGCGATGGTGGTCGCAAGCGCATCCTCGCACACCCTGCTTCTTCCCACAAGGCGCAGCAGCTCCATGGCTTTTCCTGGGCTCAGTTTCTTAAGGAATTCAGTCGAGGTGTCGACCTTGCCTTCGCTCGTGAGCAAATCGGATTCCTGCGCGATTCTAATCAGGCCGGATTTCCCTTCATCATCGGTCGTCAGTGTCTCGATTTCCACGCGCCAATCGCTATCTAAGACAAGGGCTTTGATCTTCCCGTGCAATTTAAGCTCGGCGGCAAGGCTTTCATCGTAGCCTGCATCAACAAGATAGGCAAAATCATGGTAGGCGTCGAAAGAGCGAGTGGCCAAACCGGAATTGTTGTAAACAAGATAAACCACCTGCTCGAAAACGGTGAGGTCGCTTGTGACCTTCGCATCGGCGGATGGCGTGTAGCTTTCGTTCTCCCATCCTTTGTTATAGGTGCTGGAATATTGGTTTACCCCCGTCTGATGGAAGAGGAGGGAATCATCTAACTCCCAGAGGAATTGACGGAGCAAATAGGGGTCAATCGTGTCAAGCCTATCATCTTCCAAATCGTCTTTGTTGCTCTCGATGAGGTCGAGCAGATCGACGAGCAGATCGATTTCGCTATCATCGTAGCCGCGCGAATAATCAATGGTCGCGGTCGCGTTCTCCGCATCGTAGAAATAGGGATAGTAATAATTCGTGAGGCTCAAATCGAGACCATCGACGGTGAGTTCGCCATTAGAGAGATATTTGCCTAGCGCGTTGATCGGGACGTCTTTAAGCAAAAGGCAATGCGAGAGGTCTTTTAGAAGTGAAGAAAGAGTAGAGCTCGACTTCGTGAGGGTCGCAAAATCGATTTCCCCTCCTTCAAGAAGAGAAAGAAGAGAATGCTCATTGAGGTTTGATAAGAGATGAGAAAGCCCTCCATCACCTTTTCCGATGACCTCGTAAAATGCATTGGATTGCTGGTTATCTAAAGTGTATTTCTTGTAATTTCCATCATCGCCAATGCCTAAAGTCGAGGAGACGAGGTACTTGTATTTGGCCGAAGGGGTATCCGTGCCATATTTAATGTCTTTTGGAGAAGAGGCGGAGCAGATCAGATCATCCAAACCCATCTGGGCGAGGATGTCGGTGAGGAAGGCCTGCGCGGAGGTGAGGTCCTTTTTCTCGCCGCTTTGCGCGGTTGTGGAATTGAATACGCGCGAAGCGTATAGCGGGGAAAGGGTCTTCTCCAAATCGAGTTTGGCGAGATCGGAAACCGAAGCGCTTCCTAGATCCGAGTATTCGGAAACGCTTGTGAGCAAGTTCGCTAAACAGGCGATTTCGTTGTCGTCGTATCTTTCATAGTCGGTACCCCCCTCATTTCTCATCACGAAGGGATCGCATAGCTCAAGGTCAGCTTGGAAGGAGGCGGGCAGGCCCGAAAGTCCGGAGACGGCCTTATCGATTTGAATGGGCAAAGCGCGATAAAGCAAATCGCTGGAATTGATCTGCTCTAGCAAAGACTTCACCGCGGAAAGCTTAGAGGAATCCAAAGAGGAAAGGTCTAAGGAGTCGCCAGAAAGGAGGCCGCTCTCCTGCACGATTTTCACGACGTCGCAGAAAACGTTGATTTCCTGATCCATGTCGCTTACCCCATCCACGAGCGTTGAGATGGTGATCCCGGGGGCATGGGCTGCGGAAATCTCATCATCTTTCTCTAGCCCCTCTCCGTAGAGGTTTGACTTAACGAGGATCGTCTTGAAGAAACTTCTTAGAAGCGTCTCATTCTTGCCTGCTCTTTGCGTAGTAAAGACATCAGAAGAGGAGATATCCTCAAGCAAGGGGCGCAGGCAATAGTCGACGTTGAGCTTGTCGATGGCCATCTTGTCCTCTTGGAATTGGCCATCCTCATCAAGCAGACCGTAATAAGGATCATAGAGGGTATCCATGACATCGCAAAGATAGACGACCTGCTCCACCCTACTCTCCTTATCCAAATCGAAGAAGACCTCGGCGTTGGCAAGGGAGAGATCAAAGGAAGAAGAGGACATGGACGAGGAAAGATCGTCTAAGGAACGCGAGAGGGCATTCGCGATGAGGACCGAACCGAAGACGTCTGAGGAAGAAAGATTATTGAGCGTATCGCGCAGCAAGAGGAGCTTATCGCTAGAGAAGGAAGAAAGAGAAGAGAAGCCGCCAAGAGACTGCACGTTGCTTAGCACTTTGCAGAAGAGCTCGATCTCCCCTCCTTCGTCATCATTCGTCCAATCCTCCACCTCTTTGAGGGCAAGACAGTTATTCACAAACGTAGAGCATTTCTCTTTTCTCGTGCTCAAATCATCGCTCGCGTCGAGATCATTTACCCCTTTGTCGGCGAAATAAGAAATTGAGGTATCGTCAAGCATCCCAAGGATCTTCGAGGAGAAGAACTCCGGGAACTTATAATCAACGCTCCCATCCTCTGCTTTCTTGTTGAAGATCTGGCTCTTCGCTAGGTTCGAGAAAAGATCCCTCGCCAGAGTCGGCGAGACCTTATTGATGTCGAAATCGCTGATATCAATGCCTTTGGTGGCCAAATCGACGATTTTTTTGATGGTCGCCCCTTCTTTCTCCCAGTCTTCCGCGCTAGTTAGATTCTTGAAGGTGATGCCCTCCTCCTCGCCTACTTCCAGCACCGAGGTGAAGTACTTGTCCATCGCGCTGCCGGCGACTGAGCGCATCACCTCGGATTCCCCGATGCTCTTGAAGAGGGTTTCGATATCGATTCGCGCGAGGGCTCTCATCATCTCGTTGCCGCTAGAGCCCGCCAAAGACATGAGATCGGTCAAAGGCACGGAAGTAAGGGAAGCGACGATGAGGTAATTCTCATGGGCTTTGACGATCTCTCCTCCAATGTCTCCACCCTGACGCTCGCTAGCTAAAATCACCCCATCAAGGGCGTCATCTTCTAGTTTGAAGTCCTCTAAACCCGCGGAGGAGAAAACGTAATTCAGCAAGGAGACGATGTTCGTGTTTCTCTTCCCGGAAGCGGCGTCAAAGGGATTGAGGATCTTCGAGCCGGCGAAGATGTCCAAGACGCGGACGAGAGTGTCTTTCTCCTCCAAGAGAGTGGTTGCCATAAGATGGGCGGAAGCCCCTTCGATGCCATTAAGCGCCAGAATCAGATCCCCCGAATAGGAGATGAGATTCAAAAGGAAGGAAAGCTCGTGCCCGAAGTCCTCGCAAGCGAAATCGATGTTCTTGATGCCAAATTCAGAGAGGGTATCCCGGAAATCCTCGAAATACTTCTCGGCCACCTGAGGCAAGGCTTCGGTCATGATGAGGGAGTCATCGCTCCGCTCAAGCGAGTTTTGCAGGGCTTTTACTAGCTCAGGATCGATAGAGATCAGTTTCCCGTTTTTATAGGCCATGCCCGTGCCGTCTTCAATAAAAGCAAGCCCAGCCTCGCTAGAGGCGAAGTCCGCGGCAACGTCTAAAGTCGCGCCGAATTCCCGCTTATAGTCTTTAACGGTCCAGTCCTCATCCTCGATTTTCTTTTTCGTCTCGGTGAGTTTCAGGTCCATGTCCAAAGCGGTGCTGCCGGATTTTTCGATGAAAGTCACCATCGAAGGCAGCGCGTTCCCCACGAAAAAGGAATCAAACAAGCAATCCTTAGAATCCTCTTTGGGCTCGCCGCTTTCATCCCTTTCGCCGACGAGCAAATCGACATAATCATCCGCATACTTCGCGCTGAGGGAAAGAAGGTTGCGGTAAGTCTCCTGCGAGGTTTCTTCGCTTGGTGGGTTCTGCACGAGGTCAAGGACATTGCTCACAACCTCAGGGGAGACATCGTTGATGGAATAGATCGTATCGTAAAGGAGATTGAACTCTTTCGTGTAGTTGAGCCCCACAAGCGCCTCGTAATCGATGTCCTTCTCATCTTCGCTCAGAGGCAAAAAATCAAGGATCGAAAGATCGGCGCGGCTTTCTTTCTCGAGTTCCGCTTTTCCAAGCTGGCTTAGCAGGCCCGCCATAAGATGGGAGAAAAGCGCGGAATCCTCGAATTCCTCGGTGAGTCTATGCATAGCCGCTTTCGCGTCGCGGTCGTTCCCGCTTGCGTCTTTGCCAGAGAAAACATACTGCAGCTGCGTCCAATCGAACACCGGGGTGGGAGATCCATTTTCGACGTCCACGACGCAATCGATGATGCCGGCATCGAGGATGTTCTCATAGATGCGGCTCATGGATTGGACGACCTCCGCCCAATCAACGTCCGCGTCAGAAAGATATTTGCAGGTTTCTTCCCCAAGAACGTTCTTGACCGCGTCGAGATTGACGGCCAAAGAGACGGCGAAAGGCAAAGCGCATTGGATGAGCTTGGTTTCGGAAAGGGCGTAAATGAGCTCCGGGATGGAGGAAGAGGAAAGGAGCAAATACCACCGGATGCCCTCGCTTCCATTCGCTGAAAGCAGCCCGGCGTTGATGGCTTGCGCGGAGATATTAGCAAGAGCGGAGATCTCCGAGATCAGGTCCGTTTTGACCTCTTTTACCTCGCTTTGTGTCAAGAAGGAGATCAATTGCTGGTCGAAAGTAGTCGACCCATCCATCGAATTCCAGGAGAAGAAGGTCTTGGCGAAAGCGCTTTGGTCATAGACGCCGAGGATGTCGGTGATCATCGAGACGGTTTCGTTTTCCTTCGCACGCTCATCCTCGACTTTGAAGCGGCCATTCACCGAATTCACGATGCTTGTGAAGGGGGAAAGAAGCATGCCTAAGCACGCCGCCCCGATAAGGAGCTCTTCAAAAGCCGAGACCAAACGAAGCTTTTTGATCTTTCTCCGTTCACGCGGAGTGAAGCGTTTGAAGGCAATGTGCCAAAGAAGCATGATCAGAAGCATGCCAAGGGTCGACAGAAGAAGTCCCCAAACGAAAATCAGCAGAAGTTTGATGAGCGAAGAGGCGAGGACGCTTGCGTAAGAGAGCATTCCCGAATAGCTCCCGTTCGCCCCAAACGCTTCAGCGACCTGGACGATCAAATCCTCCAGGCTCGTCTGCAGGGTCGTCCATTTCACGGAGATCGCATGCTCTACCCCATCTATCGTGAGGGCGAAATTCAGATTCGGGATGTTGAATCTTTGCAAATCCATGCCCCCTAAAGCGTTTGCCTGCAGCCCTAAAGTGGCCAAGACGGCGGTGACCATGATCGCGAAAGAAATCAAGCGGTAGGTCCCATATTTCCAGCCCCTGAGAAGGCCTCTAAGGAAAACCAGCACAAGCACTCCGAGAACAAGAATGAAAAGCACGGTCAAGGCGATATTGAGGATGTTAAGAATGTTTTGCGTCTCGATAAGAGAGGCCAGTTTAAGCAAAGTTCTCATATACCTGAAATTATGCGGTAGAAACCCTTTTCGCGCAAGCGCGCGCACAGGCATAAACTATACTTACTAAACCTATTTCGAGCGCCTTGTGATATAGTTCCCGCATTATGGGAAACAAGGATCAATTCAGCCGGAAAACTTACTTCAGCAAAAGGACATGCCAAGAGTGTGGATGCAAGTGCGACCCCACCCTTCCTTCTTGCCCTAGCTGCGGGGCGAAAAACCCGGACAAGCGCTCACTGAGTTTCAAAAATTTCCTGCATGTCGGCCCTTTTAAAGAGGCAGGTTTCATCGCGCTGGGGACTCTTGGCTTATCCATTTTGGTCTTTTTTATTCAGCTCATCCTCCTTTTGATCGCTAGGCCCTCCGACCAAAGCGCCTATCTAAGCAGCGGAGAGGGGCTTTTCTGGGCCTACGTCTTTGCCTATCCCCTGCTTTTCGTGGTAATGGGTCTATTGCTATGGAGCGACTGGAAAAAAACCTTGGCCTCCTTCAAAAACTGGAAGTCTTATGTCGCCGGATTTATCGGCTACGCAGCGATTATGGTTTTCTCCATCGTCTACAATCTCATCATCACCGCGATTTATAAAGCCAATGGCATGACTATCCCTGGAGACAACGCGAATCAAAGCAACGTCATCTCGATGGTGCTTTATGGGCCGGTTGCTTGCGGCTTCGTCATCGGCCTGATCGGGCCGTTTACGGAGGAGCTCGCTTATCGGGTGGGGCTTTTCGGACTTGCTTCAAGGCTTGGCAAATGGGCCGGCTACGTCTTAGGGATCCTCGTGTTTGCCTTCATCCATTTCGACTTCACGAAAATCGGGAGCGGGGAAATCATCGCCGAGCTCATTTCGCTGCCTAACTATCTAGTCTCAGGGGCGGTCCTTTGCTTCCTTTACGACAAATTCGGCATCTGCGGCTCTTGGGTAGGGCACGCGTTGAACAACCTGCAATCGGTCATCCTCATCGTCGTGCAAGGCAATTAAAATGAGCGAAACTTGGAGAGAAAAGGCGCAAATCCTTAACGAATTCGTCTTGAAGATCCTCGCCTTGATCTTCATGACCATCGATCATGTCGGCTTGTTTTTGCTCGCTTATTTAGGGAGCGCGAACGCCTGTGGAATCGTTTTCCGCACCCTAGGGAGAATCGCTTTCCCCCTCTTCGCCTTCATGCTGGCGGAAGGGATAAGAAAAAGCCACCACAAAGAGAGATACCTCCTCCGCCTCGCTTCGATGTGGGCGCTCATCGCCATTGCCCAAACCGTTCTTTTTTACGGCTTTGGCTTCAATGCGATCAAATCTTCGACAAACGCCTTTGCCGATCTTCTCGTTGGCGGGACATTTCTTTATTGTCTCAATTACTTGCCTAGCAAAAAGAAGGCTTTTGCCTTGATTCCTTTGCTGATTGCCTTAGGCTCCTACGCGTTTCAGGTTTGCTGCATGAATATCCCTGAGCTTTCCAATGCCCCCTATTTCTATTCCCCGGGCTATTCCTTATTCGGCTTTGCGCTCATCGCGGGCTTTTATTATGCGAAAAACATCGTCGACAAGATCTCTTCGAAATATCTAGAAGGCTCGGGCCAATCCCTTGAGGCGTTCCAAGAGAGCCGTTCCTACCAAGGCTTGCTCAACATGCTTTGCGCATGCGTGCTGTTCCTAGTCACGATCATCTGCTGGGGCATCTCCTATATCCCAAACGTCTCGCTTGACGTGTTGCTGATGCACGCAAGCCAAAGCGGGGAAGTCGGCCAATCCTGGTGCCTGCTCGCCATTTTGCCGATCCTTCTTTTCAACGGCAAAAGAGGGCAAGACAGCAAAGCCTTCCGCGTGTCCACCTATGTTTATTATCCGATGCATATCGCTATCATCTTCGCGATCTTTTACGTAATATTTGAACTATAAGGAGAAACAATCATGGTAAAAATCATCCATAGCGCAGACGAGTTCGCCAAAGAGATCGAAAACGAAGCCATCGTGGACTTCAACGCGACCTGGTGCGGGCCCTGCCAAATGCTTAAGCCCATCATCGAAAAAGTCGCCGAAGAGCATCCAGAGCTCAACGTTCTTTCTCTTGACGTGGACGAAGTCCCCTCCCCTTGCGAGAAGCTGGGCGTCTTCTCAATCCCGACTATCATCGTCTTCAAAGACGGCAAAGAGACCAAGAGGAACGTAGGCTACCTTTCAGAAGCAAACCTAAAGAAGTTCTTGGGGATCTAAGGGGCTCCCGTAGGCTCAAAAAAGCGTTGGACAACCTCCTTTTTTGTGATATATTAAGCCCCGCTACGGACCATTGGTGTAGCGGCCTAACATGTCTCCCTGTCACGGAGAAGATCACGAGTTCGAATCTCGTATGGTCCGCCAGAGCTGCAGGTGTAGTTCAGTGGTAGAACACCAGCCTTCCAAGCTGGTTATGCGGGTCCGATTCCCGTCACCTGCTCCAACAGCAAAAACCCTCGATTATGTCGAGGTTTTTTATTTTGTGATGTTGATTCTTGCGATTTTCATCTTTATATACGACGCTTCCTGACGCTTAGACGTCAGCAAATCAGCTCACCCCGTTTTTTTATCCTCTTGCGATAACGCTTCGACGGAATTGCGACTCCTCTCCTTCTGGTAGATCCCCAGTAGGCCAGTTGAAACAGCAAGGCGAGTTTTGGATAAGGGAACCTAATCCGCTGCTATTCCAACATAAAAAACGCGCTTTTGCGGAGATTTCTTTTTTATTTAGTTCAAAAATGGGAAAAAAGCCTGCAAAACCCCTTTAATCTCTATATGCTATGGGGCATGCAAAAAACAATTGTTTTAGCGACGAGCAACCAAGGCAAGGTAAAAGAGTTCGTCGACCTTCTAGGCCCCATCGGATACAAAGTAATCTCGTTGAAAGAAGCGGGGATAATTTCTAATCCCGTCGAGAACGGACTCACCTACAAAGAGAATTGCTTCATCAAGGCCCATGACGCATCGCTGAAGACTGATTTTCCCGTCCTCGCTGACGACTCAGGCATTGAAATCGAGGCCATGGGCAATAAACCCGGCGTCCACACGGCGAGATATGCGCAAGAGCAAGGCGGCTTCCCGGCTGTGTTCAACGTGATCTTTGATCACTTAAAAGGCAAGGATAACCGAAAAGCAGCATTCCATTGCTGCTTATGCCTCATCCCAGGCAAAGACGAAGATCCTCTATTCTTTGAAGGGGTTTGCCCTGGGGAAATCCTTTTCGAGGCAAAGGGAACGAAAGGCTTTGGCTACGATCCGATTTTCCATAGTTACGAGGCCAATGAGGATTTTGGAACTGCCAACGAAGAGATCAAAAACAAGTATTCCCATCGGGGAAAAGCCGCTCAAAAGCTGAAAGACTATCTCCTCACCAAGTAAGGCAAAGGCCGATGATAATGAGCATTTGGGCCAACATGTAAGTGCCCATAATGAAGAAATCCCGTCGTTTGACGTCTTTTACGAACGAGGTCTTCAGCAAGAAGCAATCGGATACGATAAAACTAACCCCGCCAAGGGCGCAAAGGAAGAGGAACTCGAATTTTCCGAAGAAGCAGCCAACCACGGCGAAAAGGAAATCCAAAACCAGCATCCCGAAATAAAGCGTTCCCCCAAAAGCCATGTGCGGCTCCTTGACCGCCTTATGGATGCGATGGTAGCCCAGGAAGCAAAATAAGATGTAAAACACCGCAAAACCCACGTAAACTTCCCAGGGGAAATCGCAAATAAGGCAATATCCAGCGATATAAAAGATATGCCCGATCAAAAAGGAAAGCGTTCCGAACACCATCGGGTAGACTTTGTGTTTCTTCAGCAAGAAGAAATCCCCAACGACCCCAAAAGAGGCGCCGACATATATCACCCAAGCTTCGCTTTTCCAAAAAGCAGCCATCGCCACCAGGAAGCCGACGCAGAAGCATTTCGTGATTTTCCTGCCCAAATCGTTTTCGACGAACGCGAAATAAAGCTCTATTCCCGTTGCAAGAATGGACAAGCCAAAGAAAACGTAAGCGACCGCGGGGATGTTAGAGAAAGCTGAGTTGCCCATAAGCAATCCTATAATAGCGATTTTCGTTTTTATCTTCCATCGGGCTTCGTATAATTCAATCAAAAGAGGCGATAAGCATGGACGACAATAAAAAACTCGGCGCGAAAAAATGGATTGCTTTCATTTTGCTTGGCTTAGCGGGGCAGCTCGCTTGGGCCATCGAGAACAACTACATCAATCTTTGGGTCTATTCCCAATCCGGCCGCGCGGACTTCATCACTTGGATGACCGTAGGAAGCGCAATCGTCGCCACCGTCACGACTTTCCTCATGGGCGCCTTGTCTGATCGTCTTGGCAAAAGACGGGTCTTCATCGCCGGCGGATACACCATTTGGGGATTTTTCGTCTTCGCCTTTGCTCTTGCCTCTTTGCGAAATGGAGTGAAGCTATGCGGGGAAGGGGCAAATGCCCTTCTTTGGGTTGGCATCATGAACGTGATCGTCGACTGCGTGATGACCTTCCTTGGTTCAACGGGGAATGATGCTTGCTTCAACGCGATGGTCACCGAGCAAACCAACGAGAAAAATCGCCCGTTCGTCGAAACCATCCTTTCCGTTTTGCCTCTTGTCGCCTTGATCATGATGATGGGGATAGGGATGATCTTCGGAGTGCCCGGCAGCCAGCAAGAAAACGAAACAATCGCCGAATACGCCTCGCGCATCGCAACCCCTTGGCTTTATTTCTTTTTGGTATGTGGGATTCTTACCACGCTTGTTGGGATCGCCGGCTTCTTCATTCTCCCAAAAGACAAAGCCATCAAGGACCAAAGAAGCGGCTACTTCAAAAACCTCGCTTATGGCTTCTTGCCTAGCTCAATCAAGAAGCACCCCCGGTTTTACATCGCTCTCCTCGCTTTTCTTTTCTTCAACATCGCCGTCGATTCGTTCATGCCCTACTACATGGTCTATTTCCAAAGCTTCGCCGAACTTAATTTCTATCTGGCGATGGGAATCATCGTCGCCGTGGCAATCGTCGGTTCCATCGCCATCGGAGCTTTCCTTGATAAGATCGGCCATCTTAAGGTCTTGATACCGGCGATTCTGCTGATGGGAAGCGGCGCGCTTCTGCTTTTCCTAAGCCAAGCGTCATGGGTTTTGATCTTCGGAGGCTCTTTGCTGATGCTAGGCTATCTCGTGGGGACCGCGGTTTTAGGCGCGGAAATCCGCGACCAAACCCCTAAAGGGAAAGAGGGCTCCCTACAAGGCGTGCGCATGATCTTCGCGGTTATGCTGCCCATGATCATCGGCAGCAATCTCTCCTTAGCAATCTTCCAGCAGCCTGGCCTAGACGCCTATGGGCAGACGACGAAAACGCCAGATCATTGGATGTTCCTGGTGACCTGCATTTCGGCTTTATTGACCATTCTTCCATCCCTTTGGCTTATCTTGGCGAATAGAAAAGGCGAAGAAAAAGGGAATCAGGACTGAAACTCGACGTTTGCTTCGCCCGCCCCGATGTTTTTCCATTCGGAGGGGTGCTCGACCTCGCTTTCGAAGCGTTCTTCGCTCATTTCGACGGTGATCTTATGGCCGTCCTGTCCCAATTTGGAGCAACCATAGAAAGCGCGCGAGCCAATGGAGAGAAGGCTTGAAGGAAGGGTAAAACCGGACAGGGAATAAAGCTGAGAAAAAGCGAAGGAATCCGCCTTTTGCAGGCCGGGGATTTCAAGCGTTTCCAAAGATCTATTCCCGCGGAAGGCGTTAGAGGAAACGTATTTAACAGAGCGAGGCAGGCTAACTTTCGTAAGGGAAGAGAAATAGCTTTCTGTCCCATCCCCGAATTTTTTGATCCCCACGAGCTCGAAAGCTCCAACGCCAGGGAAGGCATTAAGATCAAGCAAATCGCTTTCAACAAGCTCGCTGCTGCTGCGGCTAGAGGAGGGGACGAACTTATCCATCAAATAGCCACCCCATTCTTCGGAATATTCGTAGGTGAATTGATCGCCTTGCTCGCCGTTGCCGTCTAGGGATTTAGGAACAATGACAGGATACAAAGAAAGGTCTTTGTCCGCTGCGCTTGAAGGATCGACCACGTCAGATTTGTCTACGTCGTTTTTTTCTATGCTCCAAAGCCCGGTGAAAATCTCGTCGCTGGAGAGAAGGCTATCATCGATCACCGTTAGAAGAACATCCCCAAGGGAGGATCCATAAGAAACCGATTTTTCGGCGATTAACGTTTCGTCGTTGCTCAGGAAGGTAATCTTGAATTCTTCAGGCGAGACCTCGAAAACAGGGGATAAAGTACAATCGTAAAGAATGTGTTCACAATCCACGGGCTTGTCTTTTAGCTCGTCTATCCCCTCCCCATAGGTGCCCTCCCATCCTTTAAAGGTGTAAACCTTGTGATCGGAGGTGTAATCAGGCAAAACCTTCGTGACTTTGCTCCCGTAGATAACGTTCTCGGTTTCGCTAAGTATTTCGCTCTTAGTTGAATCTTTGTAAAAGGAGACCGTATAAGACTTCGATTCAGGGCCTGCGAAAAAGGCGGTCAGCTTCAAATCGTCTTTGATTTCAATGTCGGTTTCAAAGAGCTCGTCCAGGGTATAGGTTCCGCCATCATATTCGTATCCGGCGAAAGCATAGGTTTGGTAATAATATTTCGGCAGCGGGTAATCCAAAGTAAGGGCGGTTTTAGCCGCTTCTATAGAGCCATATTCTTTCATTAAAGCATCGCTTAGTTTAGTTCCGTGTTCAACGGAGGCTGTATAGATAGAGGTGTAATCCGCGTTTTCAATAGTCACGTTATACGTGTTGATTTTTTCGCTAAAATGAGCAAAAACTGCGCAATTCCCCTTTATTTCTTTCAAATCAACCTTAGTGTTGGCTAAATTTTCCGCAGTTGAAGATGGCTCATCCGTCGTTTCTTCGTCCAAAGCGGTTTCTTCATAAAAGCCAACCCAGGAATCCCAAGTATAGGCGTAGCCTTCTTTCGTTCGGCGGCTGTTCTCATAGTCTATCGCCTTGCCGTTTTCATCTTTCACGAGGCTAGTCAAGCGCGCGGTTTTATTCGCGCCACCTTTGACGACATAGCCTTCGCCGATTTTCGTTGCCAAATTTTTATTGAGCTTGCCGGGTTCATATTCGATGTCGTCATAATCCGTGTAAAACTCAATGGTATAAACATCCGCATCCTGCTTAACGTTGCAAGATAACAAGGCAGAAGAGAGAACAAGAAGTCCAAATGCGGCGCGGAGTTTTGCGTTCATAGGGGTATTATCCTATCAAACTCTCTTCTTAGGAAGAGAAAAGCGCCTTGTTCCTTTCTCGTATGTAGCGTATATTACTCCGCGGTAGGTATTTTTTATGAACCGTAAAGTTAACGTATTGCTTGGGCTCGGCGTGGCCCTTATGGCGGCAGTTGCTGTCTTCGTTCTTTTCTCTTACGCCTTCAATGACACGCAGGATTTAGGCTACAACGGAGCCAGCGTGTTCACCGCGATGTTTGGCAACAAGAATCGCAACTTGGGCGCTGTTCCGGGCTTGATTGTCGCCTTCTCCTTTGAGCTAGCCGGCTTTGTCTTTGGCATCATCGCTGGGGCGTTCAAAGGCAAGCTCAGCTCCTTGCTTTTCGGCCTTACCTTCGCTTTCTTGCTTACCGCCGGGATCCTCTTCCTGAACGGGGTCAACCTCTATAACAGCGTCAACGCCTATCATGGCATGGATTCGATTTCCCTTGGCAGCGGCTCGATTTGCACCGTTGTCTTCGCTTTCGTTGGCGCATTGCTCAGCCTTTACGGCGCTTACAGCAATTGGAAAGCCTAATTGGCGTTTCAAGAAAACTTGAGCCCTCGAAAGAGGGCTTTTCCTTTGCAAAAGACCGGTCAAGAGGATGGATTTGTCGGACATTAATCCGCGAGGTATCTTTCTTTTGAAATGATGAATTCCCCAAATCTTGGAAGCAAGAATTCTGACTTTCCTCTTGTGGATGTACCGATAATGCCCTCATCCGACAACTTCTTTTTATATATCGCCAGGTTTCCTTTCGAAATGCCTAAAGAAGTCATGATTTCCTGATTGGTTGAACTGCCATGGGCAATACAACTTAAGATTCTTCTATCCCCATCCGTTAGCTCATTCCATATGATTTCATATGACCATTCGGCAATTCTCGAATCGAACTCCTTAATGATGCTCGGGCTTAATTTATTAACGTTGTTTCTGTATAAAATATCACCGAGCAACTGATATGCCATAGCGTATCCCTTGGTAAATTTCGCCAGCCTGATCGACTCGGCCTCAGATATATCGAAGGTTGTTTCGTATGAATGCGCGATACCTGAAATCGAAAGGGGCGAAAGGCTTACCTTAGGAGATCTGTACAAAAACGTTAAAGATTTGTCCGCCTCTAATTTGGATATGTTTTTCCTAAGGCCAGTCATCAACAGTTTAACCTCGTAATGATCAATCAAAAAGCCTTGATATGACCTAATGAAGCTGACCATTTCCTCATTTTTGGCAACGTCATCGATTGCAATGAGAACGCGAACGCCTTTATCCGCGAAATACTTAAATAACTTTTCTAGATAAACTTCGATGTTCGTTATTGGCTTTTCGCCTTTCACTTGGAAAGTCAAACCTGAGAAAGAAAACGAAAACTCTAATTTAAGAGACCTGATTTTTGATACGCCATTGTCGTATAAGACGCTGGCTAATTGCTCAAGCATATTCTTCGATTGGGTAAGCCTAGCAACAATCCAACCCTCTTTTTCCCGGTATATGTCGAGGATATGACTTAATGTCACGGTTTTGCCGCATCCCCTGGGACCGGTGATGATATAGACCGTGTTTCTAACGTAGTCAGAATTGAAATCTTCCAGTATGGGTTCAATTTGTTGGTCTCTCTCGATAACTTTCTTGTTGATCCTGCCAAACGAAATTGAAAATGGGTTTTGAGTCATGCATTCTCCTCCCTTCATCCGAAAGCATTGTACTTCATTGTACTTTGAAAAACAAATTGTACTTCATTGTACTTTGAAATAATCTTTGTACTTCATTGTACTTTTGAAAGAAGGGCTGATTAACGCTCGACTCTATTGTATTCAACAAGAAGCAAAAGCACGGCTTTGCAGCACTCAGATGGACACATGAGCGGTCCGCGATGCGGTCGATCTCAGGCCCGTTAAGCGGGACGTTTCTTTTTGTTTCGTCTTTGACGCCCCATTCTTTGCTTAACGCCGTATCTTCCCCTATTTCCCCATAGGCCATGGACCATTCAATTTATGGGGCGAGTCATCGTTTAGCAGCGCTCAAACCGTTGATTTAGCCCTAAAATATATAGTCCTATTACTTAGGAAAGCATTCCTTTGAAAAAAAGCCCAGCCGAAGCTAGGCTTAGATCTCTCGTTTAGATTAGGCGAAATGGTCGGAGATGAATTTGGGGACGTCGGTGTAGTTAATGTCCAAAGCCAAAGAAAGGGCTCCATAAATCAAAGGCTGCGCGCGTCCAACGAACTGCGAGTCCATGGAATTAAGATGCCCGTCCTTCTTTTTTCTTTGCATAGCGCCTTCTAGAAGCGGAGCCAGATCGGCAAGGGTGCCGTTTTTCAGCGCCTCTTCATAAGTCGCCTTGCGTTTCTTGGAATCGGTGATGTACCAATCTTTTGCAGGAGAAGGCCAATTTTCGACCATTTGAATCGCGTCGTCTTTGGTGATCGGCTTTTGCAACGAGGCAGAGAAATTCACGGGAACGCGAACGATGTTTCCTTTATCGTCTCCGAAAAGAGGAGACAAAACATAGTACAAAACGCCCGAATCGTCACCGGGAAGCGGAGCGATCGCCTGAATCAGGCAAACGCCACAATGCCGATGAAAAACGTACTCGCTAACCTCAAACGCCATTGCATACTCCTTCTAGCGGAGGCTAATCACAAATTAACGTAATGTTTTTTGTTGCCCCAAGCCGTGCAAATTATATCGGAAATGAAGCAAAAATGCAAAAAAGTCCGGGAATTCGCCCTTAATTTCCTTAGTTAAAGGACGATTTGCCCCAATTTTTGTTTAAAACGTTGATTTCGCTTACGAAACGAAGCTTTTTACTTTTTCCTCAAGGGCATCCGCCAAAGCATCAACCCCAACATCTTTTTTAGCGGAAAGAGGGAAGAATTTCGCGTTCGGATTGAGCTTCAGAATATGGCTTTCGCAGAGGTCGACGTCGAAGTCGAAAACCGCCTTAGCGTCCATCTTCGTGAAGGCGAAAAAGTCGCCGACTTTAAACATCAACGGGTATTTGAGAGGCTTGTCATCGCCTTCAGGAACCGAGAGCAAAACAAGTTTAAGCGCCGCGCCCGTATCGAATTCGGCAGGGCAGACAAGATTCCCGATGTTTTCAAGGAAGATGATGTCGAGGTCGTCCTGCCCGATGGCCTCAATGCCCTCGGAAACCATTTTGGCATCCAAATGACATTCTCCAGAGGTGTGGAGTTGGATCGTGCGGGCGCCGGTGAGCTTGCCCACGGTTTCCGCGTCCACCACCGCATCCATATCGGCTTCCATCACGCCGACGCGATATCCCTTATACTTTAATTTATTGATAAGGTTCACGAGTAAAGTGGTCTTGCCTGATCCGGGAGAAGACATGACATTGATCAAGAAGACCTTTTTCTCCTTGAGCTTAGCTCTAAGCATCTCCGCCCTGCTGTCGTTATTGGCGAGAACGGACTGTTTGACTTTGATGACGCGGATTTCTGACATTGGTATTCCCTCGTTTCGTGCGCGTATATATTAAAGGAATTAGCAAAAGGCGGACCAAGAAATTCAATTCCCCTCAAAAAACAAGGAAAACCTTTCCAAAAAAAGAGGGGATAGGTGTATGCGTTTTTGAAAACCGTTGTTAACGCGTTAAATATTAAATTGACGATATTTAAATTCTCTTATGGCATAAATGTGCGCTAAATAGTTTCGACACACTCGAAAGTATTTTGATTCTACAAATCGTAGAATCGTCCTTCTACGCATGCGATATGCGCATGAGAGTGCGTTTGACAATAGTTTGCTTAAAATCCTAGCGTCGAGATTTGCGACCATGCTATTTAAAAAGTCCGGAAAAAAAGAAAACCCCGAAAGCGAAACCTCCTTAGTCGCGGAAAAAGAAGCCGCAAAAGAGGAGATGAGCGCGAATCCATCCGCGGAAAGCGTCCCCAATACAAAGGCGCAAGAGGGTGACAAAAGCGGCAAAAGAAAGCCGAAGTCACGCAAAAAAGTCATCATCACCTCTTCCATCATCGGAACCGCGGCAATCGGCTTAGGGGTCGTCACGGGCTTCTTAGCTCACAGTTTTCTGAATCCCGTCGGAGGCGATTATTCCAACGTCGACGCCGACGCTTTGACTGACAACATCGAAATCGCCCGAAAAAAATATGAGGACGCAAAGAAAGCCGGAACGCCTCTAGAAGAAGCCCTGAAACCCTCTGAGATGGTGAACCTCTCCCTGGATATGTTCGCTTCGCTAGGCTCCACCAAAGCAGTCGGCCTAGGCTCAGCCTTCTCGATGGGCGTGACCCAGGTAATCCAATCCATCCAGATAAAAAATGGGGAAAGGTTCTTCGAGGAATCCAACTCCACCTCAGCCTTCGTCAACCTCTACGACCGAATGTACCAAGAAGGCGACACCACCAAAACCTACTGGGGCAAAAGCAGTGATTACTCTTCACACGAAGAGAAAATCTACACAAACGAGGCATACGCCGAGCTCATGGGCCGCAAGGTGAGCGACTCGATGATCTATGTCATCTCCACGAAAACCGCGATCGTCGACGAAGACAAAGTCAACTCGGACAAGGGCGTCTCGCGAATCACCAAGGAAAACGGGGGCTATACGGTAGACCTCGAGCTCCAAAAGAAAAAATCCGTGGTGAATTACGTGAAGCAGATGAAGAACATCTCCGGATTAACCGGATACCCAACCTTCGATTATTGCCACCTCACCTTCCACCTAGACGAAGACCTGATGCCGCTTGATTACACTTCCTACGAAAAGTATCACGCCACCAAGCAAGGGGTCGGCATATCCACCGCTATCGACGGAACGTTAACCACCTACTTCTACCATGGTGAGACCTACGAAATCCCGACCTTGGAAACCGAGACTCAATCCGTTTACGAAAGCTTAACCGCCAATTGAATTTGAAAGGAGCGATTATGAAAACAAACAAAAGCCAAAAACATCTTAGCCCAAAGAAAAAAGCCCTGCTCTTCAACTCCGGCCTTTTCCTAGCTCTCTTCGGAATCACCGCGGGGACCACCTACTTCATGATTCCCAACAAAGGAATGGCGGAAGATGAGGACATCGTCGACGTGGATGATGATGACGTCGACCCCGCTTTGACCGGCAAGCAGCGCTTCATTTCCAACCTCACCAGCAGCGCGACTTCCGGATTGAATCTCAAGTTCAACGTCTTGGACGCCTATTTCCCAGGGAAAGACAAAAACGACACCTCCAAAGGCAATTTCATCAACGGGAAAGGAACCCAACTCGCCTTCGCCATGGATGGGCTCTCTCTCCACGGCATCAGCCTCGGATTAAAAGCCAAACTCGATTACAACGGCTACAATAGGCAACTCGACCTCGTTAAGCGCCTTGATGACATTTACTTTGCCATCAATGACCTAGATAACGAAACCTACAACTTCAAATACAAAGCCTCCATCGAGCCTAAAGTCACGGGCGAACGCGACGAAATCACCGGAGGCATCCTCCAATACGAATACGGCGACGTCGATTGGATCATCTCCGACGTTCTCGAGATTCTTTCAAACGGGGGCATCAAGGTCGACTTCCCCTCGATCGATTTAAGCAGTCTCAGCTCTTCTTCCGATTCCTCTAGCGCTTCCGACGAAGATGGCTCTAACGCCATGTCCGACATCTTGGGCTCGCTTAACGACATGGTCGAAGACGCCGCTCATTCCTATTTCACCTGGAATCTGCCTTTAGGCGAAGAAACCCTCTCCATCGGCTTCACTTACGATAGTGACTACTATCTCAGCGGCGTCGATTTCCCAGCGAAAACATTCGACGGCTCTGAACAAGCAAGCTATTCGATCAAAAACGGCGATACCCTCATCGGCACCATCCGTGCCAGCGCAACCATCGAAACCGGTAGCGAGGCAATCGAGTGGACTTCCTTCATCTCCGGCGATCTCAACGAATACCGCGACATCAAAGACAGCGCTTCGCTTTTCCGCAAAATCGCCCGTTACGTCGCTAATCCCCAATTCGGATTGAAGACCACGAACTCCTTGAACATCAACTCAGGAAAAGGGCTTGCTCTCACCCATTATAAGAAAGATGGGAGCAACCTCACTTCTGAGGTAATCGAGACCGCTTCCCTTGATCTTTCCGCCAGCGCCGACTTCACCGGTGGGCTGCAGAATTTCCTCGCCGACCTCTCTTTCTCCGCCGACAACGCCGAGGCAAGCATTTCCGCGGCTTATCTAGAAGAGAACGCCTACCTCAATATCGATGACCTTTTGATGGCCAAGGTCTCCAAGACCAATCTCGATGCCCTGTTCGCCAAAACCGCTTCCGCGGTCAACGAAAATAGCGAAGTCGAAGAAAGCGCTGAAGAAGCGAGCGCGATTGTCGACCTCGTTTCGACAGTCCTTGACAACTTCCCGACGATCAAAAGCTTCACCGAGGGCCATTACGAGAAGGCGTTTGATTTCATCAAATCCATCGATGGCTCCGACAATAATCTTAGCATCACCTTTGATCTGAGCCCCGTTAAAATCGATGGGGAGGTCACCGTCAACATCGACGGGACGTATGCAGATGAAGATAACGGCGTCGACACCTATCTTTCCGGCATCACCTTCAAAGAAGTAAAGCTAAGCGCCTTCCAGCTCGATGGCACTTTGTCTCTTGCCTCCTATTCATTGCCAAGCGTCGACATAAGCAGCTATGACGAGCTCATCCATCTCCCCGGCATCAAGAACCAAATCGAGGAAATCACCTCCTCGAAAGAAGCCGCTCTCTTTTTGAAAGGAAGCGTCAAAACCGGGTCGACGGACACCATCGGCCAAACCACAGGAGTCAACTTCTCTGGCGATCTTGGCTTCTCTTATGACAAGAAAACAGCCGGAATCAGCCTGACCGCCAATCAGGTCTCGAAGAACTATTCGCAGGACCACCACTTCAAATTCGCCCTCACAGGCGATGGGAACGATTTCACGGAAACCGCCTTCAAATACGATTCAATGAATGACTCCGCCATCGATAGCGCCTCGGGCTTAGACGAAGAAGGAAAGGCCAGAACCAACCCACGCTCCCTTAAGCCCGTCACCGGGCAAATGTCGATCTCCTCGATGAAAGACATCATCTCCACCATCAAAAGCGTCATCCCCGAGGAAGAAGAAAGCGAAACCTCTTCCTTCCAAAAGATCGCAAGCTCAATCGGAAGCTTAGTCGGCGGGGATTTGGCAAGCGACCTCATCAACAAGAAATACTCCGGCCTCTTCGAGAAAAAGATCCTGGCCGAGAAAGCAAGCCTAGGCGGGGATGAAAACAAATTCGTTCTAAACGGCGCCTTGTTCGGACTAGAAGAGAATCCGACCGTCACTATCTCTTACCTCGCCAATAGCGAAGAATCTAGCGGCGGCTTCAAGAGCTTCGATTTCGCGATGAGCAAAATCAACGTTGGCTTAGGCATCGAATCCACCAAAGACGTCTCCGAAAGCATCCTCAATCCTTTAAGCGGCGAGGACACTTCTTCCTACACCGACTTCAACACGGTCAAGACCCTCGCTGAATACGCAACCGGATCGACGAAGCTTGGCCAAATCGCCTCGGGAGACACCTCCGTCTATGACGTCTCGCTCAACGTCGCCCTCAATATTGGCAAGACGAAAATCGACCTCATCGGCGTAAGCTTAAACATCGCAAGCGAAAAGGATTACATCAAAGCGCATCTTTCCATTCCGTTCATGCCACTGATCAAAGGGGTCAACGCTCCTGATAGCGCCGTCTATTTCCGCGATCACGAATATGAAGGAAGACGCGCGGTCGATCTTTATTATTCTTATCAAAAAGGCGACGAGAACTACGGCGACATCTATATCACCCGCAACTCGAGCTATGGCAAAGTGACCGAAGTCAAAGACACGGTCCAATTGACCGGCAAAGACCTCGTCGCGAAAACAGGCGACGAAGGCGGAACCTATTCCTATAACGGCATCGGCTGGCTTCTTGAATACGTCCTTGGGGTCAATGAAAGCTATCTGAGAAAAGAAAACGCGCCCGTAGAGGAAAACGCCACCGCTGAGGCGAGTCAAAAAGAAGGCAGCAGCCTCTTTGATAACGCCTTCCCCCATCCAGAAGACTTCCTCAAAGAATACCAATACGATGAAGCGAGCCTCTCTTGGTCGCTTGGGGTCGATGTGGGCTCCTTGCTTGATGAAAGGGCCTTGCTTGGCGATGCCATGGTCACTGTCTCAGGCAAGAACGTCGCTTCAAGCGATTCCTCGACCTCTTGGAAGACCTTAAGCGGGCTAGCCATCAGCTTCGGCCTAGTCCTTGGCAATCCCGACGGCTCCCATCAAATCGTCCCGGCGAGCGCGGAAATTGAGCTCGCTTTGGACAATGTTTCCACCGGCGTCTACCAAGACACCTGGACCAATCTCACCGTCAATGACTTCACCTCCGTCGTCACTTACAACGAGCAAGGCGAAGTGTCCTTCGCTTATGGCGATGAATACACGAAACATTATAAGAAAGAAGGAGAAGCCTCTTTCTTGCCGGGCAACTACTACGTTGGCGTGACTTGCTAAAATGCCTAGAGAAGAGAAAAGCCAAAACCCTATCCGGGAGCGAAAGAAATCTTTCTCTCCCTTAAAGCGCCTAGCTCTAGGCGTTTTGGCTTTTTCTATGGCTTCCTGCTCTTTTTCTAAGACAACAAGAGAAGATCAAGGCGAAAGCAAGAGCGAAGAAAGCAGCCACGTGAGCGAAAGCGTCGGCGCCAAGCGCCTCGCGGAGAGCCTAACAAACTCCCTCACCTCAGGCTTATCGCTCACGCTTGAAGAAATGACCTTGAAGGCGGATGAGAACAATGTCTTCGAATTCAGCAACGGCTCTCTCGCTTTCGATTTAAAAGAGCTTTCCTTGCACGGCTTGAATTTCGCTTTGCAGGCCGAGGGTAGCTACAACGGTTCCGGAGGGAGATCCATTGACGCAAGGCTTGTAGATGACGAGCTTTATTTCGCCCTGGAAGCGCCAGGATCTTCAACTGCCACCTACAACGTCGCCTACAAAGTCTCCACAAGCGCTTATCGCTATGAGACGGAAGATAGCCGCGATCCCTTGACCGGAGGCATCAAGCAATACGAATTCGGCAGACTCGACTGGGTTTTGGAAGACATCCTCCAAATCCTTTCTTCCTACGGATACGAGGTGAAGCCAAATTTCAAAAACACCTCCAAGGTCGACTTCGGAAAAATCTCTTCTTCCTTGGATGAACTTAACGAAATCGACGCAGAAAGCCATTATTTTGTTTGGAATCTTCCTTTAGGCGATACTGTTTATTCCATCGGCTTGCAAGGCGATGAGGATTATTATCTTTCTAAAATCGATTTCCCGGCGAAGGGGATCGGGGCTTCTGGAACATTAAGCAATGGCATGGAATTAAGCCTTTCCGCATCCTTTGATTATAACGGGGCTCAAATCACGCCCCCGGAGAATGCCTCAGCTTACCTTTCTTTGGACAATTCCATTGATCTATGGGAAAGAATTGCCACCTACGCCGGCAAGCTTTCCTTTGATGTCTCCACCGTTCACAACGAAAACGGCAACGAGGAAGAAGGATTGCTATTGACCCATCACGAAGACGCCGTAGAGAGCACCGCGACCACTATCGGGCGCCAGGGATTCGACGAAAAGCTCACCTTCTCCCTTGCTGGCGGGGCCAATTTCCAAAATCAGAGAATCAACGACCTTTCCATCAGCGCCGTCTTCAAAGGCGAGAAGCAAACCAAGAAGCTGTCCGGACATTACGTCCAAGGAGATAACGGCAAAGAGGCTTACGTAGACGTAAACGGGATCTTGAAGGCAAAGACCAGCAAGACCACCGCGGACGCCTTCTTCAGCGCTTTTGCCGATTTATTGGCGGACGATTCCATCAAAAACGAATACCTCTCTTCCTTATTTTCCTCCCTTGGCTCCATCACCGATGCTTTCGCAAGCCTGAGAGATAGTCTGATTGGAAAAGACATCGCCGAAAACCATTATGAGCATTTCCTTGAGGCGTTGATCGCTTTAGAAAGCAAGGACAATCAAATCGAGGCAACCTTCGATTTTGGCAAAGCGGGCGGGGAAGGGAAACTCATCTTCCGTTTAAGCAGCAGCGACTTCGCTTTGGCTTCCATCACCTTCGCCTCTTTCTCCATTGGCGGCTTCGGCGTGGAAGGAACCTTAAGGATCAGCGATTACTCCGGCCCCTCTTCCTTTGACAAAGAGCAATACGAAGAGATGGATCATCTGCCCAGCTTGACCGATCAGCTGCAAAACCTCTATCAGCACCATTCCATGAAAGCCAGCGTGCGCGGCTATGTGCTCGACCGCAGCACAACCGCCTATTCTACCGACACGCGCTTCTCTTCGCTAAACGGCAAAGTCATCACCGAGCAAGGGTTCACCCTCGAAGGCGATTTCGCCTTCAACCTTCAGGAAAAAGCGGCGCGCGCGAATGGGGTTTTCCTTGACCGCAAGGCCGATTACCTAAATGAGCACGCGATCGCCTTGCAATTAGACGGAGAAATCGGCGCAAGCACGGAAACAGGCGACATGCTTTTCTCTTATGACTCAAGCAACACCTTGAAAAACGCTAACGCCGAGGGCTATGGCGCTTTGGATTATGGCAACATCAGCGAGCCCGACCAAGAAACGCTCTATGGCAAATTCAGCGTCGCCTCCTTGAACGACATTTTAGAGCTCGCGACCACCTTATTGAGCTCAGACGACCCGCGCTTCACCAAATTCACTTCGAATGCGAATACCCTAGCCACCACCCTCGTGGCCAAAATCTCCCAAGGCCAATTCGCCCCGCTGCTAAGCGAGCAGATTCTTAGAAGCGTGAGCCGCTCCGGCGATAAAATCGCTGCCGTTGTCGCAAAAGAGGTTTTAGGAAGCGAAGAGGACGTCCCTCTAAACATCGAATTCGACGCGAACGGACTTTCCTCAATCGATTTCAAATTAATCACCGAAAGCAAAGAGATTTACTTCAAAATCGACGCAGAAGTCCCTCAAACGACTCTATCAAAAGCCGATTTGCAAGTTTCTGAGCTGCAATCGAAAAGGGATTCGATGACCGATTTCTCTTCCCTTTCAACCCTGCTTGAATACGCTTTGGGATCGGCCACGCTAGGAGAAGACGACAAAAATACGTCCACGTATCACCTAAGTGGAACGGCACAAATAAAAATCCTTTCCGTTTTCACCGAGAAAGTCCCCTTTTCGATTTATGTCTCTTTAGACGGCGCCGAAGTGAAAGTCATAGGGACAATTGAGGTCCCGATGGTTGTTGGAGTCAACGGAGGAAGCACACTCGGAGGAACGCGCTACGTGGAATTTTATTTCCATACCTCGGGGAATGATTCAGACGGAACGATCTTCTTCCACCGCGTGAGTTACGCAAAAGGGCTCACGAGCCTAGCGACCTCCGTCAGCGAAGATTGGGCGAAAGTCAAAACAAGCGATTTCACTGCCAACATCATGAACTGGATGCTTGGCTATGTGATGGGGATGAACTCGACGATCATGAACCAAATAACCAAACCAAGCTCAGAAAAAGGATCCTCCCTGCACGGAGAGGAATTGATTTCTTCCTACGCCCATTCCGCTTCTAACGGGACGCAGATCTGGAACGCGAAGATGGATTTGAGCTCATTGTCCAGCTCCTTGACTTCACCCTTAGAGATCAAAATCGAGGGAAAGGAAGTTAACGTCGGAAGTACAAAGCAAAAAACCTTAACCGCCCTAAGCGGCAGCGTTGGTTTAGTCTCAGTGATTTCCATCTCCTTTAACGCCGCATTAGCCAACGTTTCTACTGGGACTTACGTTTCCGTTTGGAACAGGAACTCCAGCTCCTCGGATGACAAATTGACCTTCCATTCCAAAAACGACAAATCGGTCAATAGCAATGAAGTCCACGCCGCCGATGCCTACGCCGCCAACTACTATGACGATGGCTATGTAACTAGCGGCTATTTTGCCTCCGCCACCACTTACGTGACCTATCCCATCAGTTAAGGAAGGGTTTGCCCAAAGGTTTTCTCGCGCCTAAAATAAAAGGCATGGAAAACCTCGCCCTAACGGTTGGAAAGAATCTCTCTGCCCTGCGCAAAGCTAAAGGGCTCACGCAGCAAGAGCTCGCCCAACAGATCAATTACAGTGACAAATCCCTCTCCAAATGGGAGCTTGGCTACGCTTTGCCTTCCGTTGACGTTTTGCTTGATATCGCGCGTTTCTACGGGGTCACCATCGATTACCTCACGCAGGAGCATCTTCCCGAAGCCATTGAGCAGCAAGTGACAGAGGACAAGAAAAAAGACGCCAATGCCTCCAACAACGCCGTTATTCTCGCGATGAGCCTCACCTTCGTTTTGCTGGTGGCGATGTCGATCTTTTTCTCCTCCTATTTCATTCACGAAGGACAAGACATCCCCCTTTACGTTTGGTCGGTCTACGTCTGGATGGTGCCGGTCATGTGTTTCCTCTCCGCTTGGGAGGTGCGTTGGTTCTACCATAACCGCGCGGCTTTCTGGACTTTGGCAAGCTGCTTCCTATGGACGCTTCTTTTGGCTTTCTGCTTCTATTTCCAGTTTTTCCGCCTACCCAGCGAAAACGTGTGGTTCATCTTGGTCGTAGGCATCCCGATTCAGATCATCATGATCCTTCTCACCAAATATAAACGCGGCTAGTCCTTGCAAGGAGACCTCTCCTCCATTAGGCTTCTAATTGGTTTTTTCATGGAGGCAAAACAATGGATGAAAAAGTTTGGGATCTAAGCCGCATCTACTCCAATCCGGAGAGCTTCGACGCGGATCTAGAGAAGCTAAAAGGCATCGCCGCGAAAATGGGCGGATACGCCGGGAAGCTAGGTGAGGAAGAAAAACTAAAGGAATACCTCGTCCTTGAAAGGGAGATGAACGATCTTCTCGAGCATCTTTACATGTTCGCCGCGATGCAAAGCGACAAGGACAAAAAGAACGTCTCCTACACCGAAACCGAAAGCAAAGTCTTCCTGGTTTTGCAAGACATCAATGCGAAGACGAGTTTCGAATCTCCTGAGCTCATCGCCCTAGGAAAAGAGAAATTGGATGGCTTTTTGCGGAGAAATCCGGAATTCAATGATTATTCTTTCATCTTTGAAAAGCTCTTCAACAGCCAGAAATACGTCCTCTCTCCAGAGAAAGAGAAGCTCATGGCCGCTTTCTCCCCGATATGCGGAGAAGGAGGCGAGCTTTATAGCAAGCTCTCCGTGGGAGACTATTCCCCGTCCAAGGCCAAGTTAAGCGATGGCAGAGTAATCGAAGTCAGCACGTCCAACTGGACCGACCTCATCAGCAAAGAGGCCAAACAAGAGGACCGCGCCTCGATTTTCGAGGCCCTTTATTCGCAATTTGAATCCCACAAGAACGTCTATGGCGAAATCTATAACCTCACCGTGCAAAGCGAGCTCGCCGAGATGAAGGCCAGAGGCTATTCCTCCATCCTTTCCGAGCACCTTTCCGGAAATGCGATCCCTGAAAGCGTCTTCCTCAATCTAATAGAAGTCGCCTCCACTCATGCTGAGCCCCTTCATCGCTATTACAAGATAAGAGCCAAGGCGCTTGGCGTAGAAAAACACCGCAGCTACGACCGTTTCATGCCTTTGGCGAAATCCGACAAGCATTACACCTACGAAGAGGCGAAAGAGCTCTTCTTCAACTCCATCTCCTCTTTCCCGCAGGACTTCCAGGACAAGGCCCACGAGGTGCTTAAGCCAGGATACGTCGATGTCTATCCAGGCCCAGGCAAGCGCAGCGGAGCCTATAGCAACGGAGGAAGTGGCATCCACCCCTACATTCTTTTGAATTTCGTGGGCAATCTAGAAGACGTCTTCACCCTCGCGCATGAATCCGGCCATTCGATTCACACCCTTTACAGCGAGGAGAATCAGCCCAAACTCAAACAGGGCTATGCGATCTTCGTCGCCGAAATCGCCTCCACCTTCAACGAGCATAACCTCCTCGATTATCTTTTAACCTCTGGAAAGCTCAGCAAAGACGACAAGATCGTTTTGCTCCAGAAAGCTATCGATCAAATCGTCTCGACCTTCTATCGTCAGACCTTATTCGGACATTTTGAGTACGATATCGCTAAGCTCGCCGAGGAAGGCAAGCCCATCAATTACTCCGTTTTGAACGAGGAGATGATCGAGCTTTACAAGACCTATTACGGTATCGATATCGAAGAAGAGAAGGTGAAGCCAATGGTCTGGGCCTATATCCCCCATCTTTTCTATACCCCTTTCTACGTCTATCAATACGCGACGAGCTTCACCTCGTCCATGCTCATCTACGAGAATGTGAAAAAAGGCGAAAAAGACGCCTTCGCTAACTACATCAAGATGCTCTCTGCCGGAGGGTCAAACTGGCCGATAGAAGAAGTCAAGCTAGGCGGAGTCGATCTCACGACAAAAGAGCCCTTCCTCTCGGTCATTCACCGCATGGAAGAGCTCGTGGACCAGCTCGAGAAGTTGCTTGGTGAATAAAGAAAATGAGGGGAAACGCATGCACGTCTCCCCTCTTTTTTTGTTTTAGGCGGCGTTATCTTTTCTTAGCAGCAATTCTTCGCCATCCAGATCAAGAGTGTATTTAGATTGCGTATCGAGGCTTCCTTCGACGATTTTGTTCGCAAGGAAGGTCTCGATCTTATCCTGGATGAATCTCTTCAAAGGACGGGCGCCGAACTCCGCGCTATAGGCATTATGAAGGACGTAGTCTTCGATCTTTGGGGTGAATGAGACCGAGACGTATTGCTCTTGCAAACGTTTTTCGAGCTCATTAAGCATCTTCCTGACGATCTTCTTCTGAACTTCTTCGCCTAGAGGGTTGAAGTAGACGATCTCATCGATGCGGTTCAAGAACTCTGGTTTGAAGGTTTTATGCAGCAAATCCTCAACCTTGTCCTTTTGCCCGGAGAGGAGATATTCGCTTCCGAGGTTGCTCGTCATGATGATGACCGTGTTGCGGAAATCGATGAGGCGGCCCTGGCTATCGGTCAAGCGCCCTTCGTCAAGGACCTGCAGCAAGAGGTTGAAGACTTCGGGGTTCGCCTTCTCGATTTCGTCGAAGAGGACGATGGAGTAAGGCGATCTGCGCACTTTTTCCGTCAGCTGCCCGCCTTCTTCGTAGCCAACATATCCAGGAGGCGCCCCCACAAGGCGCGAGACGGAGAACTTCTCCATGTATTCGGACATGTCGATGCGGATGATCGAGTTTTCGTTATCGAAGAGAGCCTCCGCGAGGGCTTTGGATACCTCGGTCTTTCCTACCCCTGTAGGCCCAAGGAACAAGAAGGAGCCAATCGGGCGATTGGGGTTTTTGATGCCCGCCCTTTGACGGATGATCGCATTTGAGACAAGCGTGATGGCCTCATCTTGCCCAATGACCCTTTGCTGCAGGGTATTCTTCAGATCCAAGACCTTCTCCCGGTCGCCCTTTTTGATGCGCGATACGGGGATGCCGGTCATCCTGCCGACGATTTTAGCGATCTCCTCATCATCCACGACCTCATTGACGAGCCTTTCATTTTCTTTGCTAGCAAGAGAGACGTCATGGAGTCTTTGCTGCAGTTCGGGGATCGTCTTATATTGAAGCTCAGAGGCTTTTTTGTAATCCCCTTGCGCGAAATAGTTGGAGAGGTTCCGTTTGGCGTCTTCAATCTCTTTTTTGAGGTTCTTCGCCTCGCTTACCTCTTCTTTCTCTTTTTGCCATTCCTTATTCAGAGCGTCGAATTTCTCTTTGTCCTCCGCAAGCTCTTTCTCAAGGGCTTCCATGCGGCGAAGAGAGGATTCGTCTTTCTCTTTGGCTAAAGCGACTTTTTCAATCTCAAGGCTCCTGATTTTGCGGGAAACCTCATCGAGTTCAGTCGGCATCGATTCGATTTCCACCTTGATGGATGCGCAAGCCTCATCAAGGAGGTCAATCGCCTTATCCGGCAAGAAGCGGTTGGTGATGTAACGATTGGAAAGCATGGCCGCGGAAATGAGCGCCCCATCGGTGATCTGCACGCCATGATAGGATTCGAAACGCTCCTTCAAGCCGCGAAGAATCGTGATCGTGTCTTCAACGCTCGGCTCTCCGACCATCACGGTTTGGAAACGCCTTTCCAAAGCGCGGTCCTTTTCGATGTATTCGCGATACTCATTGAGGGTTGTTGCGCCAATGCAATCGATATCGCCCCTTGCCAAAAGAGGCTTCAACAGGTTCGCGGCGTCCATCGCCCCCTCGCTTTTCCCTGCGCCGACGATCAAATGGATCTCGTCGATGAAAAGAATCGTCTTATGATTGCTTTCCTTTATCTTATTGAGAACGGCTTTAAGGCGCTCCTCGAATTCGCCGCGATATTTGGCACCCGCGACAAGGGCCCCCATATCGAGCTCATAAATCGTCTTGCCTTGAAGCGAGGCCGGGACGTCCTTTTTGACGATGCGCTCGGCAAGCCCTTCGACAATCGCGGTTTTCCCTACGCCAGGCTCGCCCAGGAGCACGACGTTATTCTTGGTTTTTCTAGCCAAGACCTGAATCACTTTTCTTATTTCTTCATCCCTGCCGATCACAGGATCGACTTTGCCACTGGAAACGGCTTCATTGAGATCCCTGCCAAATTTCTTCAAGACATCGGGATCCCTAGAATAGTCAATCGGTTGTTCCATGTTATCCATAGAGTTCTCCTTTCTCCGAGTTAAATCGGACAGGAAAACTATAGTCGCATTTTTAGCACTCGCAAGGGTAGAGTGCTAATTTCGTTCATTTTATTTTAGCTGACGCGCTTCCAATGAATGATTTTATTTGTGACAGAACTAAGCAATCACCACTAAAAAGCCCGCAAAACCAAGTTATTTAGTCAAACAGAGCATCGAGCATATCGTCGTGCCCGTAAAAATAATCGGTGTTTAACTCCTTATCTAGGGCGGCCCCGGATTGCACCTCTTTGAAGGTGATGTCATTGCCGTTTATCTTCGCGCATTTCAAAATCGAAGGCCCAGACATATGAAAGGAAGAGCCGTCGGCATTGACGAATCCGACGATCGGGCAGGCGCCGCCACCGCTTCTTTCGCCATAGATCTTAGCCGCATTCGAATAAGAGGCGTTGCAGGCGATGTAATTCGCCGCGGAGAAAGTAAGGGCGGAAGTGAGGATCCCCCAATTATAGGAACTATAGGCGTCATCATCTTCATAATCGCCATCTTCGTTCGCGTCTATTTTCATTTTGATCACATAGCCCGAAGAAGAAAGCATGTTCGTGGCCCCGTAGCAAAGATCCTCATCGCTCATCAATCCCAACATGCGGAAGGCGGCGCCCATGTTGCCTCCCCCGTTTCTACTCAAATCGAAAAGGATGTTTTTGATTCCGCCGTGTTTGCCGATTCTAGAGAGCATCTCCTTCATATAGTAGAAGGAATCCTTCGTATAGGCGTCTTCCTTCAAATTGCCGTTTTCGTCGTGCAAATCGGAAGAGGCTCCGGTTTGGATTGGGCTTTGCGCGACGATGATCGCAGTGTCGTCGTAGTAACGGACCGGCTCATTCTCAGGGTAGGCGGCCTTATAATCGGCTTCTAGTTTCGCGCTTTCCTCAATATAGGCGTTTCTCACCTTCCCATAAGTCGGCCTTAATGAGGTTGAGTTGCAGAAGAAAGAATAATAATCATAGCTCGTGTGCAGTTCGTCGAGCTTTTCAAATAAGGTGGTGAAATACCCACTTCTAGCTTCCTCTTCGCTTGAGGAAGAAAGCTTCGTCACGACCTCATCCCCAAGGTAAGAGGAAAAGGAATCGATCTTGTAATAATCCTTTAAGCCATAGTAGTTGTCCATGATGAAAAGGAAATGCTTCGCGTTCATGGAAGCGATGTCGCTAGGGATGCTTCCGCCTTGCCAGGTGCGAGTTGAAAAAGACTTCTTCAAAGCCTCCTCGGATTCAGACATCGCAAAGCCGAAATAGGTCCCGTAATAAGCGTTCCCGTTAAAGTAGAAATTGTGATAATTGCTCGAGCAAAAAAGGGTGTTCGCCACGCAGAAGGGAAGCAAAACCAAGTCCTTTTTGCGGTAGATTTCAATGCCATAAGCCCCTAAATCGAAGACTTTGCTGGACTCCTGCGTCGTTTTTGTGTCCACGGTTTTGAGCGCGAAGCTGTAATTGGTCTCGGAGGTCCCATAAAGCAAATTGAAGAAAGAGATGGAACTTGCCGTGATGGTGTTCTTCTCATCGTCAATCGTCAGGGTGAACGTCTGGCTTTGCGTCCTCCAGGAAGCGACGAGCTTCCTCTCTGAAGGAGTTGAATAAGAGATGTACTTCGTTTGGTAAAGCCCTTCAAGAGAAGTCACGAAAGAAGAAACATCGACGTAAGGCAAAGCGCCATCATTCACGTAATAGGTTTTGAGGCTGGTCGCTTTGATCGAATACTCCTCGTTGTAGTTATAAAGAGGGTGATAGACGCTTTTGACGGTGATGTCGTCTTCATAATTCGAAGAGGGCTCGCTTAAGAAGGCACACCCTGAAAGCGAGAAAAGGAGAGACAAGCAAGAGAAGGAAAGGAAGAATTGTTTTTTCATGGCGTTATTCTAAGCCCAAAAGAAGAGGACGGGAAAAGAAAAGCCCCCTAAGGGGCTAATCAATTCCTTCAATAAGCTTTCGTGGAAATCGAGATGATGAGGGCAAGAAGGCAAGTAAGGTTAATCCCGCCATACATCAGCCAATTCTTAAGATCGAGCTTGAACGAGTGGTTGTAGAGGGAAAGAACCACATAATATATGCCTCCCGTCCAAATGAAATTCGTGAACTGGAGAATGAACCAAGCCCCGCCAGCGAATCCAAAAAGTGAGGTCATCAACAGCCCCTCCCCAAGCAGGCAAGTCAAAAAGGCAAGATGAGGAAGCAAGGTGGCGAAGAAATTGCGGGGGCGATTTTCCCCGGCGAACTCTCCGCCCGGCTCTTTGCCTAGCAAAATCCAGGTGAGCGCTCCCCCGCCTAAAAGCAAGAAGGAAAGCGATCCCACCCAAAGGCTCCAATGCGTGCCGGAGAGGAAGTTCACGCAGAATTCCCAGCAACCAGCCATATTTTTCTCCAAAGTCCCAACCGTCCCTTCGATCAAGACCATCGGCACGTAAAAAGCGGGCATCAGGAAGAATGACCCTCCATAGCCAAAGGCCTTCTCCATCCATTCATAGTTATAGTTTCCTTGATTGGGCAGATAAATCGTGACGGGGATGAGCAAGCAAAGGACGAAGTGCCCGGCGATCATCGCGACGATCCCCTGGAGGACGTTGCTGCCTTGCCCAATCAAGAAGCAATTGATGAAAAACAAAGTCATCACAACCACAGCCCCTAACGGCCAAGCCAAGAAATACCAGCCAAAGGAACCAAGCGAAGAAGCGAAAGTGCCAACGTATTCAGAGTAGGTCTTAACCACCGCGGAGGCCGAATTAAGAGATACGATTTGCTTCAAAATCGCGCCGACTGAGCCAAGAAGGTAAGCCGTCAGATAGAAAGCAAGAAGGATCGCGCCCATCAAGAGGATGCGGGTTTGGGATATTTTCCCGCTTTTGACGGGCAGGGAGAGAAAGCAATCGGCGCGCGTTTTGCCATAGCGGTGCGAATAAGCGAAGAAAGGCATGACGCAAGAAGCCAGAAGCGAGGGAATCATCATCGCAACAACGCAAGAAACAGGATTCCGATTGAGCCTCCACAACGTTTGGTAAATCGCATAGGAGTCGAAAGAAGCGTCCTCGGCAATGGTGACCTGGACATAAGGCTGAGCATTAAGCCCCACGATAAGCGTGGAAGTCACCACCAAAGCACCGATGGCGATGATCATCGGCAGCCAGGCTTTGAGCTGGAAACGAACAAACTGCTTAACTTTCATCTTATTGGTTATCCTTTCTGGCTTTGATCATCGCCAAAGTGACAAGCTCATCCCCGTCGATGTTGACGTTCTCGATGAACTTCGGCTTAAAGGTTTCTTTGATTCTAGTTAAAGCGGCCTCGTCTTCCTCCATCACGAAATTGAGGATGGAGCCAACCTTCCGGTAGTAAATAAGGGAGCATAGGGAAGAAAGTTCCTCTTCCGTGGGGTTCGTCTCAAAGAAAGCCTGGAACTTCACGAAGTTCTCACCCAGCGATTGGGTCTGCTTGTTTTCCGCCAAATGGCCTTTCGAAAGCATGACGAACCTATCGGCGAGTTTCTCCAAGGTCGAGATGTTATGGCTCGAGATGATGATGTTCCTGCCATTTTCCTTTTCTTTGATGATCTCCCCCTTTATCGCGTCTAAGGCAATCGGGTCAAGGCCGTCGAAGGCCTCGTCCATCAAGAGGTATTTGGTCTTCGCCGCCAAAGCGAGGGCCACGAAAAGCTGTCTCCTCATTCCTTTGGAGAAGTTATTGATCTTCCCCGTGGGAGGTAAGGAGAAATTGGTCAAAATCTCATGGAAGCGATCCAAATCGAAATCGTAGAAGCAGGAATAGAATTCGTAGACCTTGTCGATGGTTGAATTCGCGGGGGCGAAAGGGAAATCGGAGAGGAAATAAATCTCTTTTTTCGCCTCGACATCATTTCTCTCTTTCCCATCGATGAAGATAGAGCCTTCCTCGGGATTAAGGACTCCGGCTATGCAGCGTAGCAAAGTGGATTTGCCGGCGCCATTTTCGCCCACTAGGCCCGTAATGCCATCCCCGATGGAAAGCTGCAGCCCATTAAGCGCTTTCGTTGATCCGAAACTTTTTGTGACATGTTGGATTTCGATCATGAATTGACCTCCTTTATTGCAACGCGAAGAGCCTCTTGCATCTCTTCCGCGGTTTTCCCTTCTTTCAATAAGGACACGAACAAATCGACAAGAGGGTTCTTCGGCGAGCTTTTGCTCACGAAATAGCCGCGCTTCTCAATCGCGACGCAATAGCCGTCCGCGGCGATTTTCTGGAAAGCGCGGGCGACGGTGTTGGGGTTGAGCCGCTCGCTGATGGCGACTTCCCTCACCGAAGGCAAGCGGTCGCCTTCTTTGTAAGCGCCCGCATCAATTAGATGCTCGTAACGAAGCGCAAGTTCTAAGAAGGTCGGATTTCTGTGGTCGCAGCTCTTCATAAGCGAATTATACTGTACTATTTGTATTAAACAATAATATTTCCGGGGTCGTTTAACTTTCAAAATGAAGGAGTAAAATTCAGGCATGTACTTCGAAAAATTCCTCATCGATTCCAACGAGGTCGACCCCTTCCTCGATTTGTCTATTCCCGGTCTTTTCCGCTTGCTGCAAGCGATTGCAGGAACCGGCGTAGAAGCAATTGGAGCAGGCAAAAAAGAAACGACCGACAAAGGATATTTATGGGTCTTGACCCGCATGAGCGTCGAAATCAGCAAGATGCCTCGTTACATGGACGAGATTGAACTCACCACCTACCCAGGAGAGCAAATCGGCTGCTTCTACTTCCGTCATTTCTTTGCGAAAAACAAAACAGGTGAAACTCTTTTCCGAGTCAGCTCGACTTGGGCGCTATTGCAAGCCTCAACGCGCAAGGCCGTGATGCGTTCCCCCTTCTCTAATCCTTTAATCTCTGAAAAGACGCCCGATGAGTTACCTCGCCCAGACAAGCTAAAGGCGCCACAAACCATGGTTGAGGTTGAAAAAAGAACGGTCACCTACTCGATGTGCGACCTGAATGGGCATCTCAACAACACGCGTTATCTCGAAATGATCGTCGATGCGAAGAACCGCCAGTTTTACGAAAAACGCACACCTGCCTCCATTGTTTTGAATTTTGAGAAGGAAATTCAAGAAGGCGAAACGGTATCCATCTCCATCTCCTCCCAAGAAGAAAACCCCTACATGATCGTAGGGAAAGTCGATGGGGAGGAACGTTTCTTAGCGCGCCTAGAATTCAGGGAGAAGAAGTGAGATGGCAGACAAGCTAACCCGTTATCTAGGGGCAGATCAGGAATACGTCGTAAAAATCGCCATGACGACACATCTAGTCGAGCACGCGCGAAAAATCGGAAACTATAGCGAAAGCGCCATAACCTGCCTAGGGAATCTTCTCACGGCAGCATTGCTGATGGAGGATGGCGTGAAAGACGAGAAAGAGACCTTGAGTTTGGAACTGCAAGGAGATGGCCCCCTAAACAAGGTTGTCGCAATTGCAGACAGCAAAGGAAACGTCAAAGGTTTCGCCGCAAATCCCGCCTCAAATGGGGGAATAGGAAAGGGTTTTCTAAGCGTCAACAAAGATCAGGGCCTCAAAACCCCCTACCACACCACCGTGCCTTTGCTTGTAGACGATGTGGAGAACAACCTTGCCTATTACTACATCGGCTCAGAGCAGATCCCGACTTTCCTTTCTCTAGGCGTGAAATTAGACGAAAAGAAAAAAGTCACCTATAGCTATGGGTATATGGTTCAAGCGCTGCCCTTTGCCAAAAGAGAAATCACGAAAAAGATAACCGACAACCTAGAGAAAATCCCTGGAAAAGAAGAGATCATGGCCTGCAAACTGTCCGAAGAAACCTTAAGGCATCATCTTCTTAAAGGCTTAAGCCATACGAAAACGGAAGAGAAAGAAGTCCGCTTTCATTGCGCCTGCTCCAAGAAAAAAGGCCTAAGCATTTTGAAAAAAGCCGGAAAATCCGAGCTCGAAGAGATGATCAAAGAAAACAAACCCATCGAGGTCGCCTGCGGATCCTGCCTTAAAAAATACGAATACACCCCCGATGAAATAAAGTCCCTATTCGACGATTAGCTTTTGCTTTTAAGGTAGACGTCAAAGGTTTGGGATAGGAACCGCTCTACTTCCAAGGCAAACTCAGGGTCGATTTCCGTAAGCCTCTTCTCTCCGACAAGCGGATCGATATAGCGTTTTTTGGCCGCAATCCTTAAAAACCCTTCTTTGGGGAACGGGCTCTTCTCCAATTGGCTCATCTTGCGATAAGAAAGCCATTCTTCTTCCAAAGGAGAGGAAACCAATTTAGCAATGAGTTCCGGCTCTTCCGTATATAAGTCGCTTTCCCTTAAAACACCCAATCCAAACGCTTTCTTGATGAACCTTGCCAATGTTTCCATCGAATAGCGGTCCTCATCGCAGCAATAGATGTATCCTAGTGATAAAGCGATACGCCCAAAGCGCCGCGCCGGCTGAACCGCAACAAAGCCGAGTTCCCCACTAGGCAAAAGCACTACGGAATCGTATATCTTCTGGACCTCATCACGGTCAAGACGAAGAAGATTCAAAGCGTTCGACAAGGTATATTCCAAGCGATCCGCAGAAAGCCTGGGGGAATCATTATCGGCGATCGGGTATATGTGATAATCGTCTACATCCTTACAATCAAGGTTTAAAAAACCCAGCAAATCCCCAATATCTTTGCTTTTTGCAAGGATTTCGGAAGTCCCTATCTCCGTTGATTCCTGGGATTCATAATCCCCATGAAGGAAGTCGATGACGTGAGCGAAGCAAGGGCTAGCGATATCATGATATAGCCCCGCCAAGGCTTGTTTTGGGTCGCAGCTGAAGCGCCAGACGATCTTTCCCACCCCAAGAGAATGGGTATATCTAGAATAAGCATCAATCCCCTGAAAAAGAGGGAAGGATGTGTACTCCAATCCGCAGTTCATCCCAACCTCCTTAAGGCGAAGAAATTCCTTCGCCGAAATAGCCTTCCCCCACCAAGAAGGAAGGTCGCTTTCTGGAAGATAGGAAATTGGCTCAAGTTGTTTTCTTTTCATCGGGGTTTATTCTAAACTATGCCTCGGAGGTAGTTTATGGGAAAAGCATTCCGCATCGTTTATCTTCTGCTCATGCCGGTTTTGTTCTTAGGCTTGCTGGCAATCTGTCTTTCCTTTGAGGGGACCATGGTCATGAATTCGACCGCCGCTATAGGGGAAGGGACTAACGTCGGGGTCAGCGCGGATTGCCTCATCAATCTAAACGGCATCATATTCGCCGTGGAGAATTTTCAAGCGAGCCTCAGCAAGACATTCCACTACACTGTCACCATAACCCCCACCATTTCTTTGGTCCTAGAAGACATCACTTCAGGCGACCCCTTGGCGCTTGGCGACAACGTCAAAATCACTTTGCAGCTGCTTTCCACCATCGGCATCATCGTCTTCGGCATTGGCTTCTTCCTTTCCGAGGTTGGCTATGGCTCGAAAATCGCCACCATTTTGGGCGCGCTCATCCTCATCGCTGGATCCATTTGCATCTTCGTCGATGGCAATTTGAATGAGGGGTTGCGCTACATCCTGAACGTGGAAACCGTCCAGAACGGGGAAACCACCGTTTCGCAGGCTTTGAATTTCCGCCTAGACTGGCTGACTGTGAAGCTCGTCGCAGGAATAGCGGACGGCTTGACCGTCGTTAACGTTCTCTTCGTCTTGTTCCGCCGGAAAAAGATCCTTTAAGGAAAAGAAAAAAGAAGGCCCCGAGCCTTCTTTTTTATATCAGATGAAGGATGTCTTCCAAGGCGTAGGCAACGCCGCATTCCGCGCAACTTTTACTCACGTATTTGGCGACCTTCTTCACTTCTTCCATCGCGTTTCCCATCGCGACGCCTTGGAATTCTTGGATCATCCCGATGTCATTCCCCGAATCGCCAAAGGCGTAGACATCTTCTTTTTTAATGCCGAGCTTTTTGCAGATCGCGTAAGCGCCTAAGGCTTTGCTGATGCCTTTTGGCATGACTTCTAGGAAATGAGGGCTGCTCCTCACGATTGTGTATTTCTCATAATCCTCGGGGTCGAAAACGATGCTGCGCGAGACTTCCGGCGAGGAGGTGATCATGATTTTGGTCACGCCGAACTCATCAATCGCCTCTAAGCCCTGGTTCAAATCTCTGTGGCAAGAAAAGCAGTTGATCTCGTATTCGAAATTCGCCCAAGGCTCAGGGAAATATGAGCCCATCGAATCATCGCCAATGTAGCAATAGACGCCTACGCCCTCATACTTCGCCAGCTCTTTTCTAAAATGCAGGAAATCTTCTTTTGAAAGAGTCGCCTTCCAGAGCAAATTTCCATCGTAGTCATAAGCCACCGACCCGCCGGCGGCAATCACGAAGCGCTTATCCGATTTGAAGCAGTCCAGAAATTTTTTGCAGGAGCCAAAGGGGCGCCCAGAGGCGATAGCAATCGCGTTTCCTAAGTCCGCGAAGCGCTGAACGGCGTCGATATTCTGCTTGGGGATGGGGTCCTTATAGCTAGGAAGCAAGGTGCCATCCACATCAAAGCAAGCGAGTTTCATAAGGCCATTGTAAGCGGATTTGTCCTCGAGCCACAATGAATGCGCTTCCCAAAAAAGAGGAAAAGGGATTAGGATTTCCAGGCAGGAAAAGACTTATGCACGAATTGGGATTATGCAACGAGATGGTCCACACGCTTGAGGACCTGATGAAGAAAGAGGGCCTCAAGGCCATCAAAGAGATAACCGTCGAAATCGGGGAGATCACGGGAGTGCTCCCCCGCTATATGAAAGAATGCTGGGGGCCGGCGAGCGAAGGCACTTTGTTAGAAGGGGCCGAGCTCAAAATCGAGTTCATCCAAGCGCAAGCGCACTGCAAAAGCTGCGGCAAGGATTATTTGGCCGCGAAAAACCCAAAATGCCCATTTTGTGGGTCGGAAGAGAAAGAACTTGAAAGCGGCTTCGAATTCGAAATCACCGAAATCAAAGGCGAGTAGAAAAGAGTTTATCGATGCACGGGTAAGGTCTTTTTGATCAAGACGTCTTTTAAATGACCTTCAACTAACGGCGAAAGCTTTTCTCTTACAAGCGCATGATATTGGTTCAGATATTCAATCTCCTCATCGCTCATCATGGATAAATCCAGTGCCGAGGTGTCGATTGGGACATAGGTGATATTCTCAAAGCGGAAAAAGTTCCCGTCCGGAGTGGAAAAAGCCTTGACCGCCAGAATGTTGTTCTCGATGCGAATCCCGTATTTCCCGGCTTTATAAACCCCGGGTTCGATTGAGGTGATCATGCCTGGGGCAATCTCGCAGCCATCATCCTTGCCTTTGGAAACCCGGTAACGAAAGCCATTAGGCGACTCATGAACCACATTGACATAGCCGATGCCATGCCCCGTCCCGCATTTATAGTCGAGCCCCTCCTTCCACATGATTTGCCTTGCCATCATGTCGATCGGTCTGCCGCTAGAGCCTTCTAGGAAGAGGCAAGAGGAAAGGGCGATAACCGATTTCAACGTAAGGGTGTAGTCGTGGATGAATTCGGACGTAAGCTTCCCGATGGGGAAAGTCCTCGTCGTATCGGTCGTGCCGCAGTAATACTGGCCGCCTGAATCCACAAGCAATTCAGGGCCATTCTTCACGACATCATGGACCTTCTCGCTTGGGGCGTAATGCATCATCGCCGCATTGGGGCCGGTGGCTGCGATTGTCTGGAAGGAATCTTCGATGTAATGTCTCCCCTCTTTGCGGAACTCGCCTAGTTTTTTCGCGAAATCCCATTCGCTGAGTCCCTCGTCCTTATGGGAATCAAGGAAATCAATGAATTTGAGAAGGGCAACCCCGTCCTCTGCCTGAGCGCGCTTGATGTTTTCGATTTCCTTAGGTCCTTTGATGGCCTTCATTAGGTGCGAAGGCGAGGGGGCGTGAATCTGATTTTTGAGAAGAGCGCAGACCTTCGCGTTCGCCTGGGAAGGATCAATAAGCGTCGGGACGTTTTCTCTTTCTTTCAAAAAGGCAAAGAGAGATTCGTAAGGGTGGATTTGCACCCCCGGCAAAGGAAAGTCTAAACGGCCTTCTTCTAGAAATAGGTGAACTCCTTCTTTCAAGGATAGATAGAGATAGGAATAGAAAACTGGGGTGTAAGGGATATCGTTCCCTCTGACGTTCAGCAAATAGGCGATGTCGTCTAGCGTTGTGAGAAGATGGGCTTCCGCGCCTTCTTTTTTGATGCATTCGCAGACTTTATCTAGTTTCTCCTCACGTGACAAATCATTGAACTCAGGGTCATCAAACCGCCAGAGTTTGCTTTTGGGGAGAGGGGGCCGTTCCTCGAGAAGCGAAGAATAATCAACGTCCCTGACCTCCCCTCCTTTTTTCAGCGTTTTCTCCTCTTCGGGGGAAATCAAAAGGAAATTCGTCCCCAAAGGATATAAACCCTGTTCGAGGATATATTCTTCCGGGCTTGGATAGCCAGGGGTGTAGAGCTTCATGAGCTTGAAATAAGAGCCTTTAAGCTCTTTTTCCGCGGAGACGAAAAAGCGTCCATCCGTGAAAAGAAGGGCCTCATTTTCCGTGACGATCACAAAGGCGTTATCTCCCTCAAAAGGGCAAAAATAGTGGCGTTCTGCGGCGAAATAGGCTGCGGGCTCCTCGGAATTATGAGGATCGCCGGTGACAATTAAATGAGCCTTAAGGCCATCTTTTTTCATTTGCTTTCGAAGCAAATCGACATGCGAATCAGAATAGGAAACCATAGCATTCCCTCCTTGGGTCGGTTCAATTATAAGCGCAGCAAAGAAATGAAGTTATGCTTAAGTTAATCTTAAATAACTCTTATGAGCCATTGCCCCTAGGTCTTACTAAACCCCTTGCTGTTTCACGCCTTTCTACCCTAGACGTCTTTTTATCTGAATGAACTAACAACAATTCTTTTCAAGAAAGATCGCCGAAAAAAGCGGAGAAGAGCGTGCGGTGAGAAGAGGCAACATTTCTACCCCACTACTTTTGGGCGCAAAGTCACCTCGACAAATCGGAAAAAAGGTATATCTTAAGTTTGCTTAACTTTAAAAGGAGACACCATGCAAAAAGAACTGACAATAAAAGACATCGAAAGGATTGCGGATTCGCAAAACGGCAAGATCGATCCGGTGAAAGAAATGAGCGTGAGAAGCAACGGCATCAGCGCGAGCTGCACCGACAGTAACGTGATGGCGACCCTGCAAAACACCTTTTCTATCGAGGTGGATGCCGGAGACATCACCAACCAAAACCAATCCGGCCGCTGCTGGATGTTCGCCGGACTAAACGTTCTAAGGAAAACGCTGTTCGATAAGCTTGGCGTGAAAAGCATCGAGCTTTCGCAGGCTTATCTGCAATTTTATGACAAGCTAGAGAAAGCCAATTTCACCCTCGAGAAAGCGATTGATCTTGTCGAGGAACCAATCGATAGCCGCCTTAACGCCTATCTTTTGGATAACGGCATCGGCGATGGCGGACATTGGGCCATGTTCACTTCGCTAGTGAAGAAATATGGAGTAATCCCAAGCTCTTTCATGAAAGACACCGCGGTAAGCAAAGCGACAAGTGAGCTCAACGTCGTTCTGCAAAACGTTCTCGCTAACGACATCAAAGTCTTTCATGACATGGCGAAAAAAGGCAAAAGCAAAGAGGACATGCGCAAGAAAAAAGAAGGGATGCTTGAGGAAATTTACCGCGTTTTAGCCATCTCCTTAGGCACGCCGCCGAAGAAATTCACCCTCGAATATAAAGACAAGGACGGCAAATTCGTCCGCCTTCCTGAACTATCCGGAGTCGAGTTCTATAACCAATACATCGGCATCGATTTGGATGAGTGGATCTCCTTAAGCGATGCCGGAACGCTTAACTGGGAGAAAGGAGTCAGATACGTTTCCCCATATGTTGGCAACGTCATTGGGGGCGATCAGGTCACCTTCTTCGATGTGCCATTAAACGAAATGAGGAAGGCCGTCGTTTCTTCCTTAAAAGGTGGGGATATCGTTTGGTTCGCCGCCGAAGTCAGCGCCAAATCGCTAAGAAAAGCCGGTTTGATGAGCCCGGCCTTGCTCCGCCAGGATCTGCTTTTCGATATCAAAGACAAACTAAGCAAAGGTGAGCAGCTGGATTATCACTCCACCTACTGCAGCCACGCGATGGCTTTCACAGGGGTTAATCTTGTCAACGGCAAACCCAACCGCTACAAAATCGAGAATTCCTGGGGGAAAGAAAACGGCGATGGAGGCTTCTATGTTTGTGACAGCGCCTGGTTTGACTCCTACGTTTATCAAGTCCTCGTGAGGAAAAAATACCTGCCCGCGGATTTGCTAAAGCAATACGAGGAGTCGCCCATTAAAGAATGCGAGCCGTTCAACGGGCTTTGGACAAATTTGGATTAAGGAAGCGTTTTCAAGAAAGCACCCCAAAAAAGGTGTTTTCTTTTTGTTTGGCCTGCCTAGAATAACGGCGCTTATGGAACTGCTTAAGCGCTTTAGAAAACTATTCGACCCCATCGATCTCACCAAAGGAAACATTTGGAAGGGCATCCTTCTTTTCTTTTTCCCGATTGTCCTCTCGCTCATCCTTCAACAGATTTACACGCTCACGGACACGATTATCGTCGGGCAAAACCTAGGCGCGGCGGAAGTGGCCGGCGTCAATAGCAGCGCCCCCGCCGTGTGGATCATCATGCAATTCGCGATTGGGGCGGCCAGCGGGTTCTCCGTCATCACCGCCGAGCGCTTCGGGGCCGGGGATGAAGAAGGGGCGAGAAAAAGCTATTTGGCCCAAATCATTCTGATGGTCATCATCTCGGCTGTTCTAGCAGGCTTAGGCTGTCTATTGGTGGACCCGCTCCTTTCCCTTATCGGCATCAAAGGAGGGACGGGCGACATCTCCATGCAAGCGGAATATGAGGCGGCGAAAACCTATATCCTCATCCTCTACATCGGAACCTTCGCCACCGCTTTCTTCAATATGATTTTCGGGGTTTTGCGGAGTTATGGGGATTCTTTCACCCCGTTTTTGTTCTTGGTTTTCTCCGCCGCGGCCAATGTCGGACTTGATCTTCTCTTCATCGTTGTCTTCCATTGGGGCGTCGCCGGAAGCGCTTGGGCAACGGTCATCTCGCAGGCCTTATCCGCCTTCGGGGCGATGGCCTACGCCGCGCTTCGCTACCCGAAGATGCGCATCAAGAAAAGCGATTGGCATTTGTCCATGATTTTCATCCTGCGTCATTTGAAAGACGGTCTTCCCTTGGCCTTCCAATTCTCGATCCTAGAAATCGGCATCATCGTCATGCAAGCCGCGGTCATTTCCTTTGACACGGACGCGACCGGGGCCATGATCGTCTCGACCCCAGCTCAATTAGGCTATGGCGCGGCAAGTAAGGTTTTCAATCTCATGATGGCCCCGATGAGCGGGCTTGGCACCGCGATGCTTTCTTTCATGGGGCAAAACCTCGGAGCCAACAATAAGGAAAGGCTAAGAAAAGGATTCAAAGTCTCGATTGCTCTGGCTCTAATCATATGGGTTGTCGTCTGCGCGATCGGCCTATTGCTGATGATTGGGGGAACCTACCAAAGGATCTTCCTTTCCGCGGACAAGATAAACGAAGAAAGCCTGCGCTACGGGAACACCTATTTGTTCACCGTCATGCCCTTTATGGGAATCCTTGCCCTGCTTTTCATTGGTCGCAACGAATTGCAAGGACTAGAGAAACCTTTATTTCCTTTCCTCGCTGGAGTGGGCGAGCTTGTTGCCCGGGTCTTGATTTGTCTTTTCTTGCCTGCTTTAGTTAATGGAGGGGCGATTACAAGCGAAGCGAGCGAGGCGGCGTTCATCTCCGTTTGCCTTGCCGACACCTTAGCCTGGATTGCCGCCTGCGCGTTTCTGCTGCCAGCCCTATTCAAAACCGCCGCGCAATGGAAAACCGATTTGGAGGATAGCCAAAAATGAGTCTATACGTAGTCAGGCACGGCCAAACCGATTGGAACAAGAAATACCTTATCCAAGGCAGGATCGACATCCCCCTTAACGAAGAAGGGCTCAAACAAGCGAAGGCCACCAAAGAGAAACTCGCTGGCATCGACATCGACGTGATTTACGTCTCCCCCTTGGAAAGAGCGAGGCAGACCGCGGAAATCATCAATGAAGATAGGCACGCCCCCATCGTTATCGATGAGCGGATCATCGAGGAGTTTTACGGGGACATGGAGGGGAAATCCCGCTCAGGCGAAGCTTATCTGACCCAGCGAAAAAGCTTCTTCAAACGCTACCCAAACGGGGAAGGCTATCTTGATGTCGTCGCCAGGGTTTACCCCTTTCTAAACGAAATCAAAGCAACGAGACGAAAGGAAAACGTCTTGCTCGTCTGCCATGGCGGAATGTCGCGGGTCATCAATTCCTATTTCTACGATATGGGGAATGAGGAATTCGTGAACTTCGGCCTCGATAACTGCGAGGTGGCGCGCTACGAATTCAAAGATTAGGCAGGGTGCTTGATGCGCATAGTTTCGCTGAAAAGAACGAGGCTTTGCAAGGTTGACTGGAGATCTAGGCTTGGATCGCCGTGCTCTGCAAAGCTTTTTTCGACATTCTCCTTGAATTTTGGATAGAGCTCTTTCATGTTGTCGTCAACGACGTGGTAGCCTCTAGCAATCCCTTCCATTGCGATGCCAGAGAGAGTGAAAATCGGGCCCAAAGCAAAATCAGGGACCACCACTTTCTTCTGCGAATAAAGAACATAAGAATAATAGGAAAAGAAGACATCACAAAGAGGATGGCAATCTTCATCGTGGTGATCATCAGGGTCCCAAGCAGGCCACCTGACCGCGTTTTTGGTCCCAAGCAGCACCCCGCGATTGACCCTAGCGTCAATCAAGGCAATTAACAAAGCGCGGAAGCCGTCGTTCCCAAAATGCATGCGCCTCCCCATCAAAGACCCAACGAGCGTGGGGATCATCTCTTTTTCCTCATCGCTCGCATTTTGGGGCAGCATATCCTCAACCACCTTGCAGAAAAGGCCAAAGCCCGTCGCCTGGTCAAGCATGTCCAATTGGTCAATCGCGACCTTCTCACGTTCGATTTTCATATTCTCTCCTAAAAAAGCCTCTGGAAGACTGGGGTTAATCGCCTTTCAGAAGCACACTTATTCAAGCATGTTTCTTAATTTCATCAAGGCTTTTTTTCTTCTTTTTCCTCGCCTTTTTCCTTTTTCCTTCTTTAGGGTAAAACGGCCCGTGGGTGGCGTAAAGCGCGCCTCCATGGTATTCAAGGATCAAAGAAAAAGGATGGGGATGGCTTTCTTCTAAAAGAGGGAGGAAGGCCTTGTCGCCTTCCCAGAGGGGAAGGTTCATCATCTTTTCTTTCTCTACCCAGGCTAACTCCCCTTCATCGCATTCGCTCAATTCCCCAGAGAAAGAGGTGACCTTGAAAAGGAACATCCTCTCCGGGGGATAGAGGTCATTAAGGAAGTCGATTTTCCCTAGGTAGGAATAGTTTAAGACATCGAGCCCAGTCTCTTCCTTGATCTCCCTTTCGAAGGCGTGGACCATCGATTCTCCTTCCTCGATTTTTCCTCCTACCCCAATCCACTTCCCTTCGTTGAGGTCATTCTTCTTTTTGGTTCGATGGAGAAGCAGATACTTCCCCTCGTTTTCAATATAGGCCAAAGTGGTTTTGATTTTGATTTGGCTTTGCCAAGCTAAAAGAGCTTCCCTTTCCTTGATTTTCGTCAAAATCTCCGCAAGAACCCGCTCTAAATCGTTTTCGATTTCCTTTCCCCAGTAACGCAAGACAAGATAACCCTGTCTTTTTAAGGTCGCGTTCACCTCGTGGTCGCGGGCGATGTTCCTCTCGATTTTCGGAATCCAATAGGAGAGGTTTGAATGGATTTTGGATTTGTTCTCCTCGAAATGGTAGCCATGCCAAAACTCGGAGTCGCAGAAAATGGCGATCTTAAGTTTTTCGATGCAGATATCAGGATGGCCGAAAACCTTCGAGGAATAAAGCCTATAGCGCACCCCTGCTTCAGAAAGAGCGTGGCGAAGAATAAGCTCGATGCCCGTATCCTTCCCGCGGATACGCGACATCGTATAGGAGATGACTTTAGGGTCGCGACTAGCCATGGTTGCTATTTTTTGGGGAAGCAAAGAGCGCGCAGGGCCTTATAGTCCAAGGCAGGATCCTCGATCGAAACGCCATTATGGCAAAGGCAAGCAAGAGAGAGATTCCCTTTCTCATCCTCCTCATAGATCGCGCAAAGAAGCGGGTCTTCCTTGTTCGAAAGCAAAAACGCATAGGGCATGTAGCTATTATCGACGTTCATGGCAAGGAAATCCCAGGCTTCAAGGTTTGGAGAAAGGGCCTTAGCCAGCAAAGCAGGCTTTTCCTCGTCGCTTATCGAAACGAAGCTCGTTTTGGATGAATCGATAGTTTTCTCGCCCCTAGAAAAGCGTTTCTTCCCTTCGCGAGAGAATTTGCCCGTCACAAACATCAAAAGAGGATCGTTGAAGATCGTGGATGAGCTAGGGACGTCTTTGCGCCGGCAAAAAACATAAACTTGCTCCTCTTTATGAGTTGAGGCAGGGCTAATCTCCGTTTCCTTTTTCGGAGCGTCTTCTACTTTTTCTTGGTAAGGCCGCTGATTCCTGGTCTTTTTGGTAAGGACATCAGGCTTTTTGTTGCTGCTAGGTTCAAAGGAAGGTGAAACGAAAGAGGGTTCTAAAGTTTTCTTGTTCAAAGCTGGATTAGAGGGCTTTTGCTCGCTCTTTGAGCCGTATTTTTTTTGGTTCGGGGTGGCAGGCTTTTCAAAAGGAGCTTGCGGGGTGGGCGCTTTTGCCTGGACGTTTGGCTCGAAAGAGGGGCGAATAAAAGAAGAGGCGATTGCTTCTTGGCTGGGCTCTTCTTCCTCTAATGGCAGAGAAACGGATGTCTTCTTTTTTCTCTCTTTCGAGAAAGAGCCGAGGTCACGCGGCTTTTTGCTGGAGCTCGCGGAAAATGATTCCTTCGCGACTTCGATATGAATGGCCTCATCGCTTTCCTCTTCTTCGCTTGGCTCGCTTGCAAGAAAGGAAGAGCCTAAATCAAGGGTGGCTTTCTTTGAGGAAGGCTCGAAGGCAGGGCGCGAAATCTCGATATGGATGGGTCCCTCATCCTCAACTTCTTGCCTCTCTTGATCGGGGAAGAAATAGCCTAGATCCGCCGGCATGCTTTGCTTAGTAGGAGCAAAAGAAGTCGGGTTTACGTTCAGCGAGAGAGTGGAGAGGAACTCTTTCCCGCTCATCGGCTCGCCCTCTTCTTCGCGGATTTCCACGCCGTTGAGGCAGCGGACGAGAACTTCGTTGTTCTTAAGTGAGACGACAAGGGCGTTTTCATGGTGAGAACGGTTGATGAGCAAGGCGGTGCTAGGCTCGTCGTTCTCATCGACGATCAAGGCAGGCAAAAGCCATTCCGAAAGGCGAAAACTCGTCCTAGAAAGCGCCATCACAGGATCTTCAAAGGCGTTGTTCGGATAGAAGGAAACTCCATTAGAAAGAGGAAAAGAATGGACTTTTGCAAGGATTTCTTGGGCTTGTTCAAAATAAGGAAGGGTAAAAGAGGAGGAATCGTTGGCCAAAAGCATCTCCCCCCGAGAAGGGGCTGCCTGGTATAAATAAAGCGCTTGTTTCATGAACCCTCCTCGCCAAAACGGCTATCCTGACTATTGTAGCCTATTTCCCTGAGCGAAAAACAGGCGCATATGCCTTTTTTTCGCTAAAATGAACCCATGCAAAGAATCGCTTTAGTTCTTCCCAATCAACTCGCAAACGCAAGCAAAGCCGCTAGGCGTGCCGAGATGGATTTCGAAGAGACTTTCTTTGATGAGAGTAAGTTCGCCCAGGAGGTGGAGGAAAGAAGAGCCTACGTCCTAAAAGACGGAGCGAAGATTCTTTCTCTCGCTTCCTTTTCTTTTTTCCCGTTAGAAGAAATCTACGGCAACGACCTCCCAAAACAAAACGAGTTGCTTGACCGCATTGGCTATTATGGCGAGCCCTTGCTTTTCCTGGATTCGATTTTCACCGATCCTTTCTATAAAAGGAAAGGCAACGCGAAGGCTTTATTTCTATCTCTAGTCTCCGCGCATAAAGAGGCGACTTGGCTCGCCCTGCTCCCACCTTCTCGCCTTTCCTTGCTCCCTTTTTTCCAGGCAATCGGATTTAAGCCGTATGATTACGCGGAGAATAAGTCGCTGATTTTGGTTCGCAAAAAAGAAAAGGAAGGGCTCTGCGCGAACCCCTCCTTCTGAATAAGTTAAGCAAGCTGGCTTTGATAAAGCTCCGCGAAGAAGCCTTTTTGGCCCAGCAGTTCATCGAAATTCCCCTGCTCGATGATTTCCCCGTCTTTCAAGACGAGGATCAGATCGGCGTTGCGAATCGTGGAAAGGCGATGCGCGACAACAAGCGACGTCTTCCCTTTCATCAGCTCATCGAAGGCTTTCCCTAAGGCAAGCTCCGTGCGCAGGTCGATGTTGCTCGTCGCCTCATCCAGCAAGACGATCTCAGGCTTGGCAAGCAAAATGCGCGCGACGCAAAGGAGCTGTTTCTCCCCTTGGGAAAGGCCGCTGGAATTGCTCACGATCGTCTCATAGCCCTCCGGAAGCCTGCGGATGAATTCGTCCGCGTGGGCTTTTTTGGCGGCTTCCACCACTTCTTCCATGCTGGCTTCAGGCTTGCCGAAGGCGATGTTGTCCCGGATGGAGGCTTTCTCAAGCCAAGTCTCCTGCAAGACCATCCCGACGTGGCTGCGCATCTCGGATTTCTTCACTTCGCTTGTAGGAATCCCGTTCATCACAAACCCGCCCTTCTGGGGATCGTAGAATCTCATTAAAAGATTGATAACCGTGGTTTTCCCGCAGCCAGTCGGACCGACTAAGGCTATTTTGTGCCCTTTGTAGATGTCGAGATTGAAGTTCTTGATGATCTCTCTTTTGCCATCGTAAGAGAAGCACATGTCTTTCGCTTCCAAAGTCTCGATACTCGCGCCCAGAGGTTTCCTCCCCGTATCGACGTCTTTCGGAGCGAAAACGGTCTGCTGCACCCGATCAAGCGAGGCGCTCGCGTAGAAGACGTCGCTAGCGACATCGGCGATCTCATTGAAGGGAGTCATGTACTGCAAGGAATAAGACAAGAAGGAAGACAAAGCCCCGACGGTGAAATGGATCCCTAGCCAAGCAGGGGAAGAAATGAGCAAATAGGCGCCGAAGAGGATGATTGAAGCGTAGATAAGGTTATTCACCAAGCGGGTGGAAGGATTGATCCAAGCTGCGGCGAAAGTGGCTTTGAAATTGGCTTTCTTGACTTCAAGATCTTTTTCTAAGAAATCATCTTCCCTTGCCTTTTCCATCCCAAAGGAATGGATGGCCTCAAGATTAGAAAGAGTCTCTAAAGAATGCGCGGTAAGCTCGCCCATCTTCGCGTTCTGCTGCTTGAAGTAAACGGAGTTGGATTTGCTTACGAAACGGCTGACCACCACCGAAATCGGGGTGAGCAGGACGACTGTAAGCGCTAAAGCCCAGTTGAGATAGAACATGAAGAAGAGGGTGATCGCGATTTGGACGATCCCTTCAAATAGCGCCCCCGCCCCAGTGATGAGGCCGGTTTGAACGGTCTCGATATCGTTAGTAAGGCGGAGAAGAAGGTCACCATGAGGATGGCTATCAAGATAAGAAAGCGGAACTTGGTTCAGAGCATCGAACAGGGCGTCCCTCATGTTTTTGACGACCCTTTGGCCGCATTTGGACAAAGCGTAATCGAAGGCGTAGCGGAAGAAGGCGCCGACGATGATGAGGCCAAAGACCAGGAAAAGATAAGGGGTGAGCTGATTTGGGGTAAACGATTCTTCCCTCATGAGGTCAATGGCTAGCCCGGTCACAAAAGGGATCGCCATCTTCGCGGAGACGGAGAGGAGAGCCAAGACGAAAGAAACGATCAGCAAGAAGACGTTCCCTTTCATATAAGGGAGGAGAGAAGAGAGGTTCAAGGATTTCTTTTTCATTTTGTCTTCACCTGCGTTTCGTAGATTTCTTGATAGATTGAGCAAGAGGAAAGCAGCTCTTCATGGCTGCCATGCCCGACGATCTTTCCTTTGTCTAAGACGTAAATATGGTTGCAGTCTTTGATGGAGGTGGCTCTTTGAGAGACCATGACCAAGGTCAAATCCTTGACTTTTGCGATGTTTTTGCGAACCATGAGATCGCTTTTGTAATCAAGGGCGCTGGTGGCGTCGTCCAAGAAGAGAACTGGGCGAGCCGAGAGCAAGGCTCGTGCGATCAATAAGCGCTGCTTCTGGCCGCCGGAGAAATTCTGCCCCCCTTCTTCCACTTCATGATCAAGGCCGTCTTTGTAACGGAGGACGAACTCATCCGCCAAAGACTCTTTCAAAGCCTCCCAGATTTCCTCTTCGCTCGCATCGGGCTTGCCCAGAAGCATGTTGGAACGGATGCTCCCCCGGAAAAGCTGCTTCTTCTGGCTCACCAAAGCGATCTCGGAACGGAGGTTCTCGAGTTTGCTCTCCTTGATGGGGTGGCCGTGGAAGAGGAGCTCGCCGCTAGTGAGATCGTAGAAGCGCTCCATCAGGTTAAGAAGGGTCGATTTTCCTGAACCGGTGCCACCGATAATCCCGACGGACTCGCCTTTAGCAATCACCATATCGATGTCTTGAAGGGCGAGGCTTTCCCCGCCGAAACTAAGGCAGGCCTTTTTGAATTCAAAGACGGGCTCGCCTTCTTTTAGCGCGTTTTCCTTTTCGATCTCGCCTGAAACGATATCCGGCTCAAGCGCTAAGAAATCATCGATTCTCTTTTTCGAAGTGAAGGCTTTCGACAAAGAGGTGATCAGGCGGGTGAACATGATCAAAGCAGACAAAGAGGTCGTAAGGTAATTCACTAATGCGACGATGTCGCCCACAGAAAGAGAAGCTCCGTCATTATGGAAACCGCCGATATAGAAAATAAGAAGCACCGCGCCGTTGATTAAAGCGAAGGTGAGGGGGTTAATGAGCGCGTTGATCTTCGAGATGACCAAAGCCTGTTTCCGATAGCTTTCGCTCGCCTCGCGGAATTCCTTCGTCTCCGCCTCCTCTTTGTTGAAGGAGCGCACGACCCTGGCCCCGACGATCTCGTCTTCGCCTCTGCTAGAGATGATGTCAAGCTGCTTCTGGAGCTTGGCGTATTGCTTCGGCGTCGAGCAGACAACAAGCCCAATCACTAGGCCCGAGAGAGCCAAGGAGCCAAGAACGACGCATCCAGCGATAGGGTTGATGATGAAGCTTGCGACGATCGAGCCAAGGACTAAGAAGGGGGCCCTCACGATGAGGCGCATGAGCATCTGGACTCCGTTTTGCACCAAAAAGGAATCGTTGTTAAGCAAATTAAGCGCTTTGTTCCTTCCGTAGTCATCAAGCTGCTTGGCGGAGAGAAGATGGATCCTCTCGTAAATGACTTTCTTCAGATCGTAAGAATAATCGCTGCTCACCCTAGCCGCCAGATACTGCGTGATCATCGTCACGGCAAAGCCAGCCAGAGCAAGGGCGAACATCACGCAGGCAAGAGTGAGGATGTAATTCCAATCGTGATAATGGGCACCCTTCTCGTCTAAGCCCTGGTCGATGATGTAACTGACAAGAATAGGGACGATGAGCTCGGTCACGGCCTCGAATAGCTTGAAAATCGGGGCTAAAACGACTTTGACCCGGTATTTCTTAAGCGGGCCAAAAGCCTTGTGCTCATAGACTTCTTTGTTTGCTTCCATATGCGCTTCCTTTTATTACAAAACGAGGGGATCATCCTCTTCTTCAGGCGTATCCTCTTCCCCTTGCCGGAGGTGAATCTCCGCGATCACCACGTCTTGGCTTTCATCCTCCCCATACCGGAGGAAACGATAGCCATCCTCTGCTAAGACGATCTCATCGAAATAGCTTTCCCCGTTATAGGCAAAGGAAACGATGTCGATGAAGGACCATTTGGTTTTGGGCTTGCTGATCCCGCAATAAAGATTGGCCGTATCCACCACCAAGCTTGGAATGCTGGTTTCTAGCTCGAAATCAAGGCGGTAGGTTTCTGGGTCATAAGAGATTAAGGTGAACTTCTTTTTGGAATAATCCGGGGTATTTGGGTCGCCGTAGGTATCGAAGAAGGTGTCCGTGTCATAGAGCACCTCCCCTTTCTTCGCGCCGAGTTTCTTGGCCAAGATTTGGATTTGGCTCTCGATCTCCTTCATAACGGGGGGTTGTTTGCTTTGTCCCAAGGCAAGGTTTCTCGAGACTAAGGCGAATTGGCTGATCAGATAATATTTGAGGGCGAAAGTCTCCTCTTTGTTGATGCCCCAGCCATTTTGCACGCACTTAGCAAGGCGATAAGAGAATTCCGGCAGCAAGTTTCGGCGAAGGCAATCGCCCGGAAAGGTGGAAAGACTTTGCCCGAAGCCATTGAGAATGGCAAGATAGGCGAAATTGTCATCCCGCTTAACCGGATGGCCGTAATGATAGCAATCCGCGATGTGATAAACCGCCTCAAGAGAGCCTAAAGCGGCGGCTTTGGAAAAGTATTCGAAGCACGCCATCTTGTTTTTCTTTGGCCCATGGCCGTCGAAAAGAAGAGTGCCAAGCCGGCAAAGGGCATAGAAATCGTTGCCAACAAGCGGATGGGAATAGAAGGCGATAGCCTTCTCATAATCCGGGGCTTGATACTTCGCCGACCCGGAGAAGAAATCGCCTAAAAGCATATAAGCCCTAGGGTCATTAGAGGAGGTCAAAGCATAAAGGTAACGAAGAAAGGTGTCTTCGTTTTTCTTGTTCCTAGCGATTTTCCCATCGATGAAGAGATCGATGTATTTGTTCATGGCCTCAGGGCTTTTCTCCCTTGCCTTTTCGCCATAGAACGCTTCGCTCATTTCCTTAAGCAAGGTTCTAGTCACTTTAAGCCCCGAGCCATCGCCGATCACCGTCGCCATGCCGCACTCCGGGCAAATCGCGGAGGCTCCGCCATTGGTCCCGTTTTCCCATTGGGAAACCTTTCTTGCGTCGAAGGTGCTCCCGCAAAAAAAGCATCCGCACTTTTTGGAGCGGAGGATTTCGATTTCGTTGTTCACGCTGTGGGATTTATACTCTTCCAAGAGGGCTTGTCGTTCTTGTTTGTTCATCGAGGGCTATCTTATCACACTTGCCCTTCCTTAAAAGGAAACACTTATGCCGAGAGAGCGCTTTTTCTCTTGATCGTTATTTGACAAAGTAATCGCAAAGCGCTCGCTGAACGGGGCCGAGGTCCAAA
>CAVFEQ010000002.1:0-84761 GCA_963621535.1 Paludibacteraceae bacterium
AAAGAACTGGACCTTATTGATTTAGGACTTAGGGAAGTTTATTCCGCTTGCTACTTTTTTGCCTGCTCTGCCCTTTCTCTCATTTATGGCCTTACACTTTCCTGCATTTCCATACGTTATGAGGCTTTGGCTCCCTACCTTGCTCTTTTGATCATTGGCTTATTCTTGGTCCTTGCCTCTCTTATCTTGTTCCTGTTTGGCTTTCTGTTTCTTAAGAAAAGAAAAAAACCTCTTGAGGATCCCGCTTTGCGTTGCCCGGTTCAAGAAAGGAAAATCCTTAGGAACGGGTATGTTGTAAGCGCGGTTCTCAGCGTTATTGGCATTATCGTTTTGACCGTGGGGTTGCTCTTCCTTCCGTCCCTGCCCATCCACGGGGCTGCTCTTTTGCTTGCCTCTTTTGTTGTGCTCTTTTATGGCTTTTTGCTTCTTATTTCGACGATCCGTGATCATTTGATCGCCAAAAAAGCGCGGAGCTAGTTCCTCTTCCCCCTTAATATTTTTGCTTTTTGCCTTTTAATAAGCCGGATAGCAACGCCGTGAAGTCTTCGTCTACACGCCCCTTTTTCGTTTATAATTTGACCAACATAGGAGAACTGATTTATGGACGAAAAACTTCAGCCGTTATTTGAGCCATGGAAAATCGGAAACTGCGAGATCAAGAACCGCATTGTCATGACTTCCATGGGCGGAACTTCCCTATTCGGGTGGATGGAAATCAACCACTTCGACAAAGAAGCCGCGAAATTCTTGCTCGACAAAGCCGAACACGACGTTGGCCTAATTCTCCCGGGTATCCAGCCCGTTTACAATCCGATGCTCGGGCAATGGCTTTATAAGAAAAAGAGCATGTACAAGAAGGTAAAGCCCTTCATGGATGAGATTCACGCCCATGGAGCCAAACTTTTCGTTCAACTCACCGCGGGCTTTGGCCGCAGCTTCACGATTTCTCCGGCGATGGAGAAGCTCTACACCAACAAATTCCTCCGCGCTTTATCGAAGCCCATCATGAATTTCGATAAAATCTGCGCCTCTTCTTCGCCTAGCCCGAATCGCTGGTCTGATAAGGTTCCTTCAAGGGAGATGACCATTAAAGAGATCCATCATTTTGTCGAGGCGTTTGCCAAAACCAGCAAGCTTTTGAAAGACGCCGGCGTTGATGGGGTGGAGATCCATGCGGTCCATGAAGGCTATCTGCTTGATCAATTCACCCTTCAATACGTCAACAAGAGAACCGATGAATATGGCGGATCTTTTGAAAACCGTTATCGTTTCCCCGTCGAAATTGTCAAAGCCATCAAAAAAGAATGCGGCGAGGATTTCCCCGTCTCTTTGCGTTACTCTGTCTTGTCTAAGACAAAAGGCTTCTCTTCTGGCGCTCTTCCTGGAGAAGAATACGTCGAAGCCGGACGCGATATGGCAGAAAGCGAGAAAGCGGCCAAATATCTCCAGGATGCCGGTTACGATATGCTCAACTGCGATAACGGCACCTACGATGCTTGGTATTGGGCCCACCCGCCGATCTACATGCCGGAGAACTGCAATCTCGCGGAAGTTGAACACATCAAGAACTTTGTTTCGATCCCGGTTGTAGCCGCGGGAAGAATGGACCCCATCGTGGGCGCGGAAGCCGTCAAAGAAGGCAAGATCGACGCGGTTGGCTTTGCCCGTCCCTTCTTGGCGGACGGGGCCTGGGTCAGCAAACTGAAGGAGGGCCATCCTGAGGCGATTCGCCCTTGTATTTGCTGCCACAATGGTTGTTTCAATATGTGCCATTACAAAGGAACGAGCAACGACCAAAGCTTAAGCGATTCGCTTCATATGGCTAGATGCGCCGTCAATGCGGAGACGATGAATAGTGTGTCCCACCATATCGAAAAAGCCGCAAAAGTCAAAGATATTGTGGTAATTGGCGGCGGAATCGGCGGTATGGAAGCCGCGCGCGTCGCCGCTATTCGTGGACACAAAGTTTCTCTTTATGAAAAAAGCGATCATCTTGGCGGCGTCTTTGTCCCGGCGAGCCAAGCCTCTTTCAAAGGCAAGCTCCGCGAACTTTTAGCGTGGTATGAACTGCAGATGAAGGAACTCAAAATCGACGTTCATTTAAATACCGAAGTCAAAGATCTCTCCCTTATTAAAGGAGATGAATACATCGTCGCGACTGGCTCCAAGCCCAGAAGATTCCCTCTTAAAGGAGGCGAAAAAGCCATGGACGCGATCGATTATTTGATGGGCAAAGAAGTGGGGCAGAAAGTCGCCGTCATCGGCGGGGGACTCACCGGATGCGAAGTCGCTTATGAGCTCTTCTTGTCCGGAAAAGAGCCTATCATCGTCGAAATGAAAGACGACTTGGTAAAGCAAACCGGCGTTTGCATGGCGAACTCGCAGTATCTGCGCGATTTCTTCGCTTGGAAGAAAGTTCCGGTCTACCTTTCCTCAAAACTCAAGGAAGTCAAAGACGGAAGCATCCTTATGGATACCCCGGAGGGAGAAAAAGAAGTTGCCTGCGACTCCGTGATTCTCTCCGCCGGATATGTCCCCACGCCAGCTTTTGCCAAGAGCAAGAAAGTTCATCTTGTCGGCGATTGCTTAAGCGTTGGCAATCTCCGCTCGGTCATTTGGCGAGCCTATGAGGTCGCGATGAAACTATAAAAGGAGGAATATATGTATCAGCCGAAAATGAAATTGACCCAAGAGGAAAATGATATCCTCGCGGGAAAACAGGGCAAAACGCGCGCGAAAATGATGGAGGTCCTCGTCCGTTATGGCGATGTCTTCAACGCCGATTGCCTTAAAGAAGTCACCTATAAGAAAGCCCATTTCGTCACCAGCTTCGGCCTTGGCCTTTTGAAGGCGGTTTATCCTTTGATGGACGAGCTGATCGCGGATGGGTGCAAAGTCGAGGGAGGGTTCACGATGGACCCCCGTCCTCTTGATTTTTCTTCCGTTCGTTGCAACGCGATTGAAAAGCTCGTCTTCAAATCCTTCATGTACAACAAGCAGGATCTTTATGAGGAGCAGCTTAAGAAAATCGGCCTAGAAGATGCCGACAAAGCCTTCTCTTGCACCTGCTATCTCAAAGAGATGGGCAATACCCCGAAAGAGGGGGACATCCTTTCTTGGAGCGAGTCTTCCGCGGTCGTCTATGCAAACTCCGTCTTGGGCGCGAGATGCAACCGCAACTCAGGCATCCTTGATATGTTCGGCGCCATCCTTGGCAAAACCCCGAATTTCGGCTTCATTACCGACGAAGGAAGAAAAGCCACTTGGAAAATCGTCCTTAAGACCACAAAGAAACCGGAGGCTCAGATCCTTGGCTCGGCCATTGGAATGAAGGTTATGGCGGAGGTCCCTTATGTTTATGGCCTTGACCAATACCTTCATGATTTGCCCGATGAAGACACGATCGCCTATCTTAAGGATTTCGGCGCGGCGACGGCGAGCAATGGGGCGGTTGGCCTTTATCACATCGATAAGATCACCCCGGAAGCGAAGCGGCTTGGCGAGTCTCTTGTCTGCGCGGATGCGAAAACCTATGTCATTGATGATGAAGAGCTCGAGCGCGTCTATAAATCCTATCCTCTGATTTGGAAATCGCCTAAGCAGAAACCTTATCGCTGCTTCATTGGCTGCCCTCATTTGACCTTAAAACAGTTGGAAGATTGGGCGGACAAAATCGAAGGGGCTTTGAAAGCTTCTGGCAGAACCAAACTCGTCGTGGATACCGTTTTCACCGCATCTCCCGCGGTTTTGGAAGAATTCAAAAAGGAAAATCGCTGCAAAACCCTCTTATCTCGCGGCGCTCACCTTTCCTATATCTGCCCATTGATGTATGCGGACAATCCGCTTTGCGGCAAGCATGCGCTGCTGACCAATTCAAATAAGCTTCGCACCTATACCAAGGCGCGCTATGAAAAAGACGCGGAGATCCTCGCTTTGATCTCCGGGAATAAGGAGGTTGCCTGATATGAAAAGCTTCAAAGGTAGAGTCATTGCCGCGAGCGATTGGAAGGGTGAGGCAGTTGTCTCGCACGAAGGTTTCAACACCCTGGCGTCCTGCCAAACCAGCGCTTTGATGCCGACGGCAAAGAAAATCATCGTCTCGGATCAAAATAACAAAGACCTCTATAAGAAAAACATCACCGGAAAAGCTCTTTGCATGCCGGAGACCATCGGTTCCACGACGGGTGGCATGATTATTCAAACGATCGCGGTTAGAAATCTTGCCCCCAAAGCCTGGCTCTTCTCCCATCCTATCGACCCCCTTTCTTCCTCTGGCATCATCCTTTCCAATGTCTGGAATGATGCTGGTTTGATTGCGATCGATAATCTCGGGGATGACTTCTTGGCTTCTGTTAAAGACGGTGACCAGATTGAAATCAAATCCGACGGGACGGTTACGATTCTCTAAAAGCAGATTACGAGAGGGCTCCCAATCCGGGGGCCCTTTTTGCGAGCATAGAACGAACTTCCTCTTTGCTTGTTATGCTGAAATTTCATAAAACAAATTTTCGATATACTTTTTTTGAGGCATTCGATTTTGGGGCTGCTTTTAGTCCATAATTTACTTTTGGTCGCAAAAAGAAATGCTAGAATAAGGAGAAAGGGCAAACAGTGGATATAAAAGATTTTGATAAGGCCATCATCGTCTCGGATAGAGATTATTTTCCTTTGCTGTATTCTTTCCGGAATTCCCATCCGGAACTGCAAATAAAAATCTGGAATGAAGACGATTTGCTTCGCCGTCTTTCCTGCAGTTTCGATAAGGGAAAGATGGACCCCATTCCATATCTATTAAAGAAAGGCATTACTTATCCTAACGCCAAGAAATATCTGAACCTTATTCGGGTCGCGGACCTCAGCCAGAATGAGTCTTTATCTTCTTTATATAAAGAATTAAGAGAAAATGGGTATCTGAAATTTGATGAGCTAGGCGAGAGGGAGGTTTCTTTAGGACGTCTCTTCCTTTTTGAGAAGCAAGAGGACATCGAGCTTCATTTCTTCCTTCAAAGGAAAGGAATCAAATTCTCCGATCTTGCGATTTCTCAATTGGGCATCAGCCCTGCTTTGCCTAGCAACGCCCATCCGCCCGTTTATCTATTTGAAGACAAGTTCTATCAGTTCTCCTATCTTTTCTCTTCCTTGAGGCAAAGGCTGCTTGAGTGCCCTGAGGAGAGTAAGCGCATCGTTGTGGTTTACCATGATGCAAAAGACCAGTTCTATGTGAAATTAGGTTCTTCTTTGTTTGGGGTCAGCGCCTCTTTCAATGTGTCGTCCCCCCTTCTTAGCAACATCAAAGTCAAACAAAAGGTTGCCTCTATCCATTCTTCTATGTCCTTTGCTTTTACTGAAGAAGAGAAAAAAGACGAGGATTTAAGCACCCTTCTTGAATTGGTAAATCATTATGATCTCGCAAATCTTGATGCTTCTTTTGCCTATGCCGCCTTGCTCGACATTCTTTCCGCGAACGAAGTTAGACGCGAGCCTGATCCGGGAGTGGCTTTCACCTCTTCCTCTATGCTGGACCCCAGCCTTATTTTCTATGTGACGAACTTCCAATACGGGGATTTCTACGCGATCACTAACGACAAGAACGTTCTTTCGGATGATGAATTGGTTAAGGTTTCCGCCAACCCGAGCTATGTGAAGACGGAGCTTGATAAGCGAAAGAAGAGAAATTTCCTCACATATAACAACATCGTTTTTCTTTCTCGCGCCGCAAAACATTTAACCGACAAAATTTACGATTCCCCATTTGTGAAAGAATTAGGTTGGGGGGAAGAGGTAGAGAAAAAGCGGTGGAATGATCAAGGCGCGTTCACTTCTTCTTCCGAGAAAATTTACCGCGTCGATCAATTGGATAAGCTCTTCTATCACAAGCCGTTCTTTGATTTGCTGAATTACGACCATTCCTATAAAAAGGTTGAAGGGGAACGCCTTATCCAAAACCAGAGGTGGTCGGCTTCTAGCCTTGAACGATATATCTTTTGCCCCTTTCAATATCTTTTGAATTCCTATTTTCCCATGGATCCTTCCTCGCTTCGCATAACCGCCTCAGGAACGCTCAATCACTTCATGATGGAACAGCTCTATCACGATGATTTTGATTTTGATGCACGGTTTGAAGAAGGGGCCAAAGCCTATCGCCAATCTTTTGCAAACAGCAAACAGCCCTTTACCGCAGAGGAAGAAGGGTTTTTGACAATCTACAGGCACTGGCTCAAGAAGTGCATGGAAAGCTTGCGCCAGCTGCTCAAAGAGGATGGCGTTAAATTAAGCGAAGAAGCCGAATGCAGAATTTCTTATAACCTGTCTGGAGAGGGAGGGGAGCAATATCCTTTCTCGGGTCGTATTGACAAGATTCTATTCGCGAAAGCGGAAGATAAGACCTACTACACGATCATCGACTACAAATCGGGCGCGGAAGACTTTGAACTGAAAAACGTTTTCCTCGGCGGATCGACGCAGCTTCCCTTATACGCTCTCGCCCTGCAAGATGAAAACAACGCAGATCTAACAAAAGGAGCGACTTTTGCGGGCTTTGGCATCTATCATTCCTATCAGAAAAACATTCACAATCTGATTAAGGATGATTGGATTGAGGAAAGCGTCTGCATCAAGAAGATGAAATTCAAGGGCCCCTTATATAGTGGCGTCGAGTTCTGGAACGCCCTTGACCCAACCGCGTTCAAAAAAGGTGGGAAAGAGCTGACCAGGAATTTAGGCGTTTATTTCTCCTCCAAAAATCTTTTTGAAGACACGGACAAAGACAGCCTTTTAGACGACGATATTCCTTACACGATGCAGACGTTATTGCAAGACGCCCGTCAAGGCTTATTAGACACGATTAGAAAAATCAGCAACAACGAATTCCCGATTAGGCCCACTTCTCCGAACTTGAACGGCGACTATCGTTCGCTGACTTGCAAATGGTGTTCTTACGGGGATATCTGCTACCGTAACAAAGCCCGCGACATGGTTTCTTACCAAGAGCAAAAGGCCGAGCACTTCGCTTCATTTGGCACGGACGAGGATAACGACGATGAAAATTAACAAAGCCGATTACAACCCTGAACAGTATGAGGCGGTAATGGCCTCGAGCAAAATCAATATTTTGATTTCCGCAGGCGCGGGCTCAGGCAAAACCAAAACCTTGTCTAATCGCGTCAACCGTTTAATTATTGAAAAAGAAATCGATCCTAGCGCCTTATTGGTTCTCACTTTCACCGACAACGCGGCCCATGAGATGAAAGAGAGAATCGTGAATTCTTTTACTAAAGACAACGATCCGGAGATTCGTGCCTTAGGCGTAAAAATGCTTTCTTCGCACATCCAGACCTTCGACTCTTTCTCTCAATATCTGGTTTCCACCTACGCTAGCAGACTAGGAATAGGCTCCGCAATCTCGATCCTCGATGACTCCATTGAAAAGACGAAAATCAGCATCTATCTCGACGAGATTTTCACAAGTCATTACGAAAACCACGCAGAACACGATTCTTTTGTGGCGATGCTCACCAAATACAATTCCTATGGCGACAGCAATACCAAGAAAGTCGTCTTAGATATTTACCGCAAGCTTCAAAAGCTCATGCCCCAAGCGAAGAAGGATTTCTTTGCCCATTACGACGAACGGTATTTCAGCAAAGAGAAATTCATGGCGATGCGTCATGAGTTCGTGGAGATCTTAAAAAAGAACGTCACCTCCGTTTTGCTCAAATTCGCCTACAAATGGAATTATGCGGAGAGCCTGCAAGACATCGAGGAGATCAACGAGTTTTTCTCTAAGCCCACGTTCTTCCAAAGCCCAATTCACGTGACCACTGGTTATGAGTTTTTGGATGCCCCTTATCAAGAGGTGTATTCCTTGCTTAGCCTAGACGATGATTCCTTCATCGCTAAAGCCCAGCAATACCATGAGCAGAAATTCTCCAAAAAATACCCCTTCCCCAAGCCAAAAGAATTGGAAAGCATCGAAGACAATAGGGATCTAAAAGGGCTCTACGCTTTGCTCACTCATGTTTTCGACACTCAAAAAGCGACCTTGATTGATGCCTGCAAGCTGCTTAAAAATGCCGATGAGGACTATAGGGCTTATCTAGAATCCCAAAGCGACGTTCATTTCATCCTCCGGATGGTCGAAGAGCTCGAGGAGAAGCTTCTTTCTTACAAAAAAGAAACCAATTGCTTCACCTTCTCGGATGTCTCTTCGATGTCTTTGCGGCTTCTTACCGAGCCGGAGTTCCAAGATGTTGCCGAGACTATCCGCTCAAGATTCTCTTACATCATGGTGGACGAGTATCAGGACACGAACGATTTCCAAGAAGCCTTCCTGGACTCTCTTCTTAAACCGAACAAAGAAGGGAAACGGGCGCATTTATTCTGCGTCGGCGATCCTAAACAGGCGATTTATGCCTTCCGCAATTCCAACGTCAAGCTTTTCATCAACCGGCAAAGCAGGCTTGAGAAAGACCCGGATTCGAAGGTCATTCACATGAACAAGAACTACCGTTCTGGCCCTCATTTCCTAGACGAGGTGAATTATCTTTTCAAATTCTGCATGAGGAAAGATCAAGGGGACGTCGATTATCTTGACCCCGGGGAACAGCTTGCCTATGACGGCTCAACTTATCAGAAGAAGTATCCTTATTTTGGAATAAACCGCATTATCTCCGCTAGAGGAAGAAGCCGTTTCGTCGACCCGATGGAATTTGAAATTCATGCCATTGTGGATGACATCAAAAAGAAGATTGAGGACGCCTTCCCCGTTTATGATCGTGATAAGAATGATATTCGTCCTTGCCGATACAGCGACTTCGCGATTCTTTGCCGCACGAAGAATAGCTTCCTCTCTTTTCAAAAGGCCTTTCAAGAGAATGGGATGCCCCTCAACGTCAAAGTGGACACGAGCCTTTTGGACGTGAATGCGGTTCTCGCTTTCGAAGCGCTTGTTGGGATGCTAGAGACGATTGAGCGAGGCGACGACAGCGATCTTCCCCATCTTTTCGCTTCTTTAGCTCGTAGCTACTTGTTCTCTTATGACGATTCGAAAGTCTTCGCGATTCTAGGAGGTCTTCGCGACAAAGGAAACCCATACGGCCTTATCAAGAGCGATGACATCTATCTTAATGTTCTTCAATTTGAAAAAGCCCATAAGGATAGCTGTTTCCGCGATATCTTCCTTGATCTTATCGATTCCTTCGGCGTCATCAAGAACCTCGCCTCCGTAGGGAACGTAAGCGATAACATTGAGAAACTCGATTCCCTTTATTCCCTCGCCGTTACCCAAGAAGGGATGGGGGAGGGAATTAAAGAATTCGTGGACCTGTTCTCCTCAATCAAGCGTTATGCGCTTCCCTTTGAATCCGAGACCTCATTAAGCGTGGAGAATTCCGTTGACCTCATGACCATTCACGCCTCGAAAGGGCTCGAGAGGCGAATCGTCTATATGCCCGTCTCCCAGTGCAAATTCACCCGCGGCTTTCAAGGCGATAAACCTGATTGCGATTTCGATGAGGATTTAGGGATTCTTTTGCCTCGTTACACGTTGTCCTCATGGCTAGAAAAAGAGGGGAATAAGCCGCTTGGCCAATGCGTATATTCTTTGCCTTATCTCCTTTATAAGACGCGCATGAAAAAGGTCGATCCCGATTTTGATGAGCACATCCGCTTGATTTACGTTGCTTTGACGCGCGCTGAAAACTCCTTGATCATCGTGGGGGAGAATATCAAAGACGCCTCAAGCCCAAAAGCGAGCCTCTATTACCTTCTCGATCAATTGCCTCACCGCAAAATCTTCGAGCCGAATCTTTTAGCGAAGTATCGCTCCCTCTTTGGGAAGGACTATGAAACATACGAGAAAGCGGTCAATCTCCAAAACAACGCTTCCTTTATTACCAAGGAGCAATTCGGCAAAGGAATCGAAGAGGAACTTCTCGAGGAACGCTATCCTCTTTATAAGGAGATGCGTCAGGAATTCCTGATCAAAGAGATCGAAAAAGTCATCAAAACAAGTTTAGAGGGAATGCAGGAAAGTCTTTTCAACTCTTATCTTCCTTATGTCGAAAGCCATGCCAATTCCTCTGATTTCTGCTCCGCGCTTTATGGGCAGCTGCATCCTGAACTCGGATCCATCAACGACTATGCTTCCTTTTTGGAAAAGCAAAGCGAAGTCTTTGGATTGGACCAGTTCGAGGCGGAAAAACGCTTAAACTCCTTTGCTCATGAATATTTAGGCGAAAATGCGGAGAAGTATGCAAGTTCCCTTTTGCCCGCATTAGCCTATTTGATCGACGGTTTCCCTTATGTGCTTAGGGATAGCTATGAGAATGGCTCTTCTTTCTTAGACCCTGTCACAATCTATCAGTACAAACGCTTCGCCACCGCTGAGCAAAATAAGATTGCAGTGAAGAAACCTAGCGAAACCCAAATAAGCGACTCGCCTCTTCTTTTCGCCCCAATAACGAAAAAGCGCGCGAGCAAGAAACGCGTGATTCTTGATCCCGATGACCCCGTTAAGGAAATCCTTGATTATGGGACGAGGCTCCATCGTTATATGGAGCTCGCGGACTTAAAAACAAAGGACGTTTCTTTCATCTCTAACGACAAAGAAAGGGCGTTGATCGAAAAGGTCCTTAAGACTTCTATCTTCAACGACGTGGAACGTTTTCATATTTATCAGGAATATGGTTACTTCGATAATGAGTTTTTGACCACCGGCTCCATCGACCTTTTGATGGTGGGGGAAGAGGAAATCCGTATCGTGGATTACAAAACCAAGCACATCGATGATCCCGCTTATGTTGATCAACTTAGAGCTTATCGAAGAAACGTCTGCGCTTTATTCAAAGTTCCTTCTTCCAAGGTGAAAGCATACTTGCTTCCCCTAACCGGAGAAAATGCCACCTTGGTTGATTTGGATTCGGAAGAATAGGCTTTCGGCGAAGTTTAGACATAAAACTTTACCGGCATACCGAGAAAAGGCAATTTCTCCGCAAAAACCCAGTATTTCGTTACTGCTAAAGCCCTAAGACAAGCGCTTATCAGTAAAACGATATTGGTAAAACGTTCTTTTTATTGCGTGCAAGACCTGTGAACTTAAAATTAACACGTTGTCTAAATTCGTTGTCGACCTTAGTTTTTGGAGGAAACCTTTATGACAATTCGCGCGGATGTGCGCAAAGGGGTTGAGGACATTTGCGATGGCTACGCAAATGAGCCTTCCCCGCTGATGATGATCCTGTCGGCCATCCAGAAGAAGTATGGCTACATCCCTTTGGAGGTTCAGGAAGTGGTCTCGCAAAAGACCGGGATTCCCGTCGCCGAGATTTATGGCGTCGTGACTTTCTATTCCTTCTTCTCCCTCAAGCCGAAAGGAAAATATGTCGTGGGCATTTGCTTAGGGACTGCTTGCTACGTCAAGAACTCCCAAGCCGTCTTGGACAAATTCACCGAAAAATTGGGAATTAAAAGCGGCGAGACCACGGAAGATGGTCTTTTCACGATCGAAGCCATCCGCTGCATCGGCGCCTGCGCGCTCGCCCCGGCAATGTCGATCAACGGCAAGGTCTATCCCAAAGTGACCCCCGATCAGGTCGCTAGAATCATTGATGAATACCGCAACAAGGAGAACCTCGATGCTTGACCCAATCAAAACCCCTGAACAGCTTGAGCAGAACATTGCCTCTTGCGAGGACGCCTTCAAAAAGAAAATCAGCGGCTTCGGCGGCAAAAGAAGCGTCATGGTTTGCGGAGGCACGGGCTGCTTAGCCAACAATTCCGAATCCATTCTCGATGAGCTGAAAAAGCAAATCAAAGCCCACGGGCTAGAAGACAAAATCGAAATCAACCACGTTGGCTGCTTCGGTTTCTGCTCGCAAGGGCCTTTCGTGAAAATCTACCCTGAAGACACCCTTTATCGCACCGTCAAACTTGCCGATGTGAAGCAAATCGTCGAAGAGGATCTGCTCCAAGGCAAGGTCTGCGAAAACCTTCTTTACGTCGACCCTTCCACCCACCAGAAGGTGCAAAGGCAAGACGATATCAACTTCTACAAAAAACAAATCCGCGTCTCGCTCCACGGTTGCTCTCTCATTAACCCGGATTTCTTAGAGGAAGCCCTCGGCTACGATGGTTTCAAGGCGCTTAAAAAAGTCCTTACCAAGATGACCCCTCAACAGGTCATCGATGAAGTTCTCGCCTCGGGCCTTCGCGGCAGGGGCGGTGCGGGCTTCCCGACCGGAAGAAAGTGGCAGTTTGCCGCGAACGTCCAGGCTGATCAGAAATACATCGTCTGCAATGGCGATGAAGGCGACCCCGGCGCATTCATGGATCGCTCTATTCTAGAAGGCAACCCCTTCGAAGTCATCGAAGGCATGATGATCGCCGGCTACGCCTTTGGGGCGAGCGAAGGCTATTTCTACGTCCGCGCCGAATATCCTGTCGCCGTCGAAAGGCTTGAACGCGCCATCAAGGACATGGAGAACGTCGGCTTGCTTGGCGACAACATCCTTGGGACGAATTTCAGCTTCCGCGCTCATCTTCGCTTGGGCGCTGGCGCCTTTGTCTGTGGCGAAGAGACCGCTTTGCTTAATTCTATTGAAGGCAAAAGAGGCATGCCTCGCCCCCGTCCGCCTTTCCCTGCCATCAAAGGTCTGTGGGGGAAGCCGACTTGCGTCAATAACGTCGAGACTTTGGCCCAAATCCCTTACATCATTCGCGTCGGCGCGGAAGAATACGCCAAAATCGGTACCGAAGGGAGCAAAGGGACGAAGGTCTTTGCTCTTGGCGGCAAAATCAATAACGTCGGCCTCGTCGAGGTTCCGATGGGAACAACTCTTCGCACATTGATTTTCGATATCGGCGGAGGCATCCCAGGCAACAAGAGGTTCAAAGCCATTCAAACCGGCGGCCCTTCCGGCGGATGCTTGACTGAGAAAGATTTGGACACGCCAATCGATTACGATTCGCTGGTCGCTAAAGGCTCAATGATGGGCAGTGGTGGAGCGATCGTCATGGACGAAGACAACTGCATGGTTGACGTCGCCTCCTTCTACATGGACTTCATTTGCAATGAATCCTGCGGAAAATGCTCGCCTTGCCGCATCGGCACGAAGCGGCTTTATGAGATGCTGCAAAAAGTCACGAACGGCACCGCGACCGAGCAAACCCTCAAGGACATGAAATATTTGGCTACCGTCATCAAAGATGGATCGCTTTGCGCCCTTGGGCAAACCTCGGCCAACCCCATCTTGTCGACGATGGTCAATTTCCCCGAGGAATACGAAGCGCACGTCAAAGACAAGAAATGCCCTGCCCACGTCTGCAAAAAGCTCATGCAGTACTACATCGATCCGGACAAGTGCAAAAAGTGCTCCAAGTGCGCCCGCAATTGCCCTGCCAACTGCATCAGCGGCGTTCCGGGCAAGGTGGCTTACCTCATTGATCAAAGCAAGTGCTTGAAATGCGGGGCGTGCATGAGCGGATGCCCCTTCCATGCGATTGAAAAGCGTTGAGGAGAAAGAAAATGGAAAACGTTAACATCAATATCGAAGGGCGCGTTTATAACGTCCCAAGTAACCTCACCGTCCTCGAAGCCGCGCGCAAAGTCGGTTATAACATTCCGACTCTTTGCTATTGGAAAAACGGCGAGAATTCCCTCGCCAGCTGCCGCGTATGCTTGGTCGAGATCCGTTCTTCAAGAGGCTCTCGCCTTGTCGCTAGCTGCGTCTATCCCGTCACCGATTGCCAGGCTGAGAAGGGGTTTGAAATTCACATCTCTTCCCCAATGGCCATCAACGCCAGACGCACTTCCGTTGAGCTCTTGCTCAGCAACCATTCGCAAAACTGCCAGACGTGCGTGAAAAACGGTCGTTGCGAATTGCTGCATGTCGCCGACCTTGTCGGCGCTAGAGATCATCAGTTCGAAGGGGAGAAGACTCCTTCTTGCTATGATGATGCGGCTTTTGGGATTGTGCGCGATACCAGCAAATGCATTCTCTGCGGACGTTGCATCGAGCGTTGCAAAAAAGCCCAGGGCATCGGCATCCTCGGCTTTGAAAAGCGCGGGTTCTCCACGCTTGTCGCCCCGGCGGCGAATCGCTCGTTCGCCAATGTCCCATGCATTCAATGCGGCCAATGCGTCGAAGTCTGCCCGACGGGTGCTTTAAGCGAGCATCGCGAAATCGGGAAAGTCGATGAGGCCATGATGCAAGGGAAATACGTCGTCGTCCAGACCGCTCCAGCGGTCCGCGCGGCGATTGCTGAAGAATTCGGGCATAAGATCGGGGAAGAAAATGGGACCGGCAAGATGGTCGCCGCGCTGCACCGCCTTGGCTTTAAGAGGGTTTTCGACACGAACTTCGCCGCGGACCTCACCATCATGGAAGAGTCGCAGGAGCTCATCAACCGCATCAAATCCAATGGGGTTTTGCCTCAGATCACTTCCTGCTCCCCGGGCTGGATCAACTACCTCGAATATTTCTACGGCGATTTGATTCCCCACGTATCGACCTGCAAGTCTCCCCATGAGATGGAAGGGGCGATCATCAAAAGCTACTTCGCGAAAACCCACGGCCTTAAGCCAGAAGATATCTTCGTGGTTTCGGTTATGCCTTGCACGGCCAAAAAAGGTGAGGCTCAGCGCAAAGAAAACGCCGCGGTTGAAGGGTTGCCTGATGTCGACGCTGTCTTGACTACCCGTGAGCTCGCCGTGCTGATCAAAAGAGCTGGTTTGCTTTGGGATGAGCTCCCCGATGAGGACTTCGACCAGGATTTGCTTGGCCAATATTCCGGGGCAGGCGTCATCTTCGGCGTCACAGGCGGAGTCATGGAAGCCGCTTTGCGCACCGCTTATCACTCTTTGACGGGCGTGGAATATGGGCCGATTGACTTCGGCTCTGTCCGCGGTCTTTCCGGAGTGAAGGAAGCCGAAATCTCCATTAAAGGAACGAGCCTTAAAGTCGCCATCGCTTCCGGCATGAAAAACGCGAAGCCCTTGCTTGATGAGGTCAGGGCTGGAAAATCCCCCTATGCCTTCATCGAAATCATGGGCTGCCCTGGCGGATGCATCAATGGCGGTGGGCAACCGTTTGTGAAGCCAAATCTCCTCGCGGGGAAAGAAGCTCCCGATATCTTGGAAACGTATTGCCAAAAGAGAGCCGACATCCTCTATTCGATTGATGAGAAGTCGACGATCCGCCAATCCCACAACAATCCCGATATCATCACGCTCTACGAGAAATTCCTCGGCGAGCCTTGTGGCGGGATCTCTGAGAATCTTCTGCACACCCATTACCGGGCCAACCGCGAAAAATTCCCAGGAAAGTAAAAACCTCATTCAGGAAAGCGCTCGGCGAAAAACGGGCGCTTTTCAAAACCCGTTTTTTGGCAAAGTCAAAGACTAAAGCCTGGCCAAGAGCCCTTTTAATTCCTCAGGAGAAGAAACGACGTAGTCGCTTTTTTCTTCGAGCTCTTTTGTGTAATGACCATAGCCCCATTTGACTAAGACGCTTCTTAATCCGGCATTGTGCGCAGTTTCCACGTCAAAAGAGGAGTCTCCTACATATAGAGTCTCTTCTTTGCTTAGGGAAAAGCGATCGATCACGCGCAGCGTGGAGGCCGGGTTGGGCTTCGGCGCTTCTCCTTGTTTTTGCCCAGAAACGCCTTTGAAAAAACCGGGCAGATAATGGGGGACGACAACTTGAGCCAGCGCATCCGGCTTGTTCGAAACGACGAACATGCTTATGCCTTGGCTTTGGAAAGAGCCTAAGACGTTGGACAAACCAGGAAATGGCTTCGTGTTATCTTCTTGGTAGGCCTTATATAAAGGCATATAGGTTTCTTTGAGCGAGGCGAAAAGAACGGGGTCATCCCCTTTGTCTTTTAAAGCCTTTTTCACTAGACGGTCCGCCCCTCCGCCGATCAAATTTTTTGCTTCTTCCAACGTGAAAGAATAGGAATATCCTTCCGCGCGTAGCGCGTCGTTGATCGCGCGGGTGATGTCGGGCAAAGTGTCCAGTAGGGTGCCGTCTAAGTCAAAAATAAGGTTCTTGATCATGACCCCGTAATTATAGGGTCAATCATCGTTCTAAACGAGTTTTGGATTAGGAAGCAAAACATCATCCTCATCCTCTTTTTCCTTCTTTCGATCGTCTAGGTTAAGGAGTTTTCTTACCCATTTGGCGTAGCGGCCGAAGATATAGGAGGCACGCTTATGGGATATGTTCAATTCCTGCGCAGCCTCTAAAACGGTATAGCCGTTTAAGCGATATCTCATGATTTCAATCGCCAGAGGGTTGATGCCTTTAGGGAGATTAGTGACCTCCATGATGGAATCCTGAAAATTCATGTAATCTCTAGGATCGTCGAGCGTCCCTTCTCTAGAGACTACGTCAGCCAGAGTCAGCGATGAATCGCTTTTCACGCCAAGCGTATCATCAAAAGAATCGGTGACCATCACATTTGATTTGGCGAGCTTTTTGTCGACTCTGTTGGCCATCACGAAGACGAGGCAGCGGATTAAATAAGAGTTGAACGAGCCTTTGGAAAACTCAAAGGTTGATAGAGCGTCGTAAAAGGCGTGGAAGAAGATTTCGTTGATGTCCCAATCATCAAAGAACGGTTTCATTTTCGGCGACGCCACATTGCATAAAGTGTGACGCTTTGCGTGTTTGCGAGCTAGCAAAACATCAAGCGGGACCGGATCGCCCATGCGGTAACGTAGAAGAAGATCCTCGTCGGAAAAATCTTCATACGTCGTTTTTGAAGTGTCTGACATAATTCTCCTTTTGTTCAGGAGGCAAAAATGTCGTCAGCGATTGCGAAGCGAAGAGATCTGCGCTAGGAAGATTCCGGTGGCTACGGAGGCGTTTAAAGAATTGACGTGGCCGACCATCGGGATTTTCGTAACGAAATCGCTGTCGCGTAAAAGAAGTCTGGATACCCCAAATCCTTCGCTTCCGACGATCAAGGCAATGGGGCACTTGTAATCGATTGCGTCGTATGAAGTGCTCGCGCTGCCGTCGCTGGAAACGACCCAAAAGCCATTTTCCTTTAACTTTCGCATGGCTTGGGAGAGATTAGGAACGGTCGCCACCTTCGCATAGCAGATTGCGCCGGTTGAGACTTTCGCAACCGTGCTGTTCAAAGGCACCTCGTTCCGCTTTTTCATGATGATCCCATCGACGCCAAAGGCATCGCACGATCTAAGAATCGCGCCTAAATTATGGGGGTCTTCAATACCGTCTAGGACCAGAAGGAGGGGATATTTGCTATTCTTAGAACCTTCGATCAGCTCTTCAACAGAATAGTTTCGCCACTCCTTGCAAATTGCTATAAATCCCTGGTGAGAGGAATTTTTAGCAATTCGCGTCAAATCGACTTCTTTAGCGACTTCGACAAAGATCTTTTTCGCTTGGGCCATTACCACCAATGGATCTTTTTGGAGGCGCTCAAGAGTGATGACTTTTGTAGCGCATCCTGAACAGACGGCCTCGCGAACGGCGTTTTTACCTGTGACTATTGTATGCATGATATCAGCTCCTTGAAAAGACCCAAACGCCTTGCTCAAAAGACGCCCCTTTGAATTAGCTGGGCCCTTAAAGCGTCACTTCTTTCGAAGTCATGAGCGTCTTTTGCGGCGTTGTATTCCTCGAAAATCTTCTTCGTTTCTTCATCGATTAAGGGCTCGTCTACCTTGATCCCCAAGGCGAAGAAGTAGTCTTTCAAACGTCCATAATTGCCTTTCAGCATCTCTAGGTCAAGCGGGCGTTTCCTTAAATTCTGATTGGCTTCTTTGATTTCCGCGTAGAGGACGCTCAAAGCGTTGGGGGTGTTCAAATCGGCGCACAATTCGTCAAAGAAAGCGTCCTCGTTTGCGCCTTTGATGCTTGCTAAATCCACGCCGGCCATCTGCAACTTTATGGAGAGCGAACGGAAGGCGCTGGAAATCTTTTGGTAGGATTTCGTCGCTTCCGCGATCGTCTCATTCGTGAAGGATAGGGGCGCCCGATAATGGGTATTCAGCACCATTAAGCGGAAAGGCATTCCGCCATATTGGGCGATGACGTCTTTAGCGAGGATCACGTTGCCCAAAGACTTGGACATCTTTTCGTTATCGATGTTGATGAAACCATTGTGCAGCCAATAGTGGGCGAGCTTGTTGTGATTATGGGCTTCGCTTTGGGCCATCTCATTTTCGTGATGGGGGAATTTGAGGTCAAATCCGCCGCCATGAATATCGATATATCCGTGCTGGTCTTTGAAAATTGAGGCGATCATGACGCAGCATTCCGTATGCCAGCCAGGCCTGCCTTCGCTCCAGGGCGTTTCCCATTTGATCCCTTCTTCGGTCTTCTTCCACAAAGCGAAATCCAACGGCGATTCTTTTTGGGAATTCACCTCGATGCGCGCTCCGGATACGAGAGATTCTGGAGTGTTGCCAGAAAGGCAGCCGTAGTCTTTGTCGTGGCCTACCCTAAAATAAACGTCGCCATTGCTTTCATAGGCGTCCCCATTTTTCACGAGGTCATTGATATAGGAAATCATCTCCCCCATGTAGACGGTCGGCTTCGGCGTGAAATCAGGCTGCAAGGCATTGACTTGGTCTACGGCCTGACGGAATTCTTTGATCACGTCTTCGGTGAGCTCTTTCTCACTGATCTGAAGTTCTTGCGCCCGATTGATGATTTTGTCGTCGACGTCAGTGTAATTTGAAACATAAGTGACTTGATAGCCAAGAGAAAGGAAAAGCCTTCTCCAGGTATCAAAGACGATCACGGGGCGCATGTTGCCAATATGAGGCGAATTATAAACGGTAGGACCGCAGACGTAGATGGACACCTTGCCGGGAATCAATGGATTGAATTCCTCGATTTTGTTTCCAAGAGAATTAAAAAGGGTGACTTTGTGCATGGGATTATCTTACCATCCCTCATTATCCTTTTCTCATCTTGCGACACATTTTCTTTTTTCTAAACGCCTTCCTCCTACGAAGATTTGTTTAAGGGTCAAATTCAGTGTTTCGAAAAACCCCGCAAAATTCACTTATATGTTTGTTTTGCGGAGTTTTTGAGAACGTTTTTTATGCTTTTCCCCGTTAACTGACGCGACATGACCGGTCTGAAAAGAGGCTGTGCAACGCTTTTGAGGTCGATGATTCTAGACAAACGGGGAAGCCTTTTGCCCCCGGCGAAAAACGGTCTACCAATTTATTGGTAACTCTTGACGAACTTGAATCCGACCCTTATGATTTTGCACGCTGAAAGTTGAATGATGGTTTATGGGAAGGGAAAAGGTTTTTTTAATCTGCTCTGAGTGCTTGGCTAGGAACTATACTGTCACCAAGCGGAAAGACTCGTCCGAACGTCTCAGCTTCAACAAGTTCTGCCCGCATTGCGGGAAGCACACGCTTCACAAAGAAAGCAAATAAGGAGGAAAGAAGATGACCACCCCTGGAAAGTACATCAAAGAAGTTGGCAAAGAAGCCAAACGCGTTCGTTGGCCCAAGAGAGACAAGCTTGTTCCAATGATCGTTGTCGTGATCGCTATTTCCCTTTTCGCCGCAATATTCCTTTCTTTGGAAGATTTAACCGCTGCTTCGATGATTAACCAGCTCAAAGCGGCTTTTGGAGGCAAATAATTTATGGCAAGCAACATTGGCGAAAAACATTGGTATATCGTCACCACCTACTCAATGCACGAATCGAAGACCGCTGAGAATCTTCGCAAGCGTATCGAGACGATGAACATGCAGGATTACATCATGCGCGTCCTCGTCGCTGAGCAAGAAGTTCCAGTCCTTGATAAGAACGGCCTTCCCTCAACCGTAACGGATAAGGAAACCGGTGAGGTTAAGCCCAAGACCAAGATGAAGAATCTTTATCCTGGCTATATCTTCATCGAAATGGTCATGACGGATGAGTCCTGGTACATCGTCCGTAATACTCCAGGTGTCACCGGCATCGTCGGTTCTTCCGGCGGCGGACAGAAGCCTGCTCCGGTTGCCCGTGAAGCAATCGAACCCGTCCTTAAGAGGATGAACATCATCGATGAGGATATGTATGCCCGTTATGCCGTGGGCGATCAGGTCCGCATCATTCACGGGGCTTTCGAAGGAACCGAAGGAATCATCACCTTCATCGACAAGGACACCCACGCCGTCCGCATCGAAACCACCTTCTTCGGCCGTGTCACACCGGTTGACGTTGAATTCTCCGAAATCGAGAAAATCTGAATCAAGTCGTCAAAAGAGTCTCTTGGAAAAGGGGCTCTTTTTTGTGCTTAGTAGAATTTGGCCTGCTGCTTCTTGGCGTTTTGAACGTTTATAAATCGGCAACTATCCAAAGCGCCTTTCCGCTATAATCTAGTTAAGGCAGGTAACTTTATGGATCGATTCATCGTTTCTTTAGCTTATAAGTACAACGGATGGGGGCTCGCTCTTTATATTCTTGTGGTCTCTCTTCTTGCGGGTTTGCTCGCCGGAATCATCGGTATTGAGCGAGAAATGAAAGGCCAGGCCGCGGGCTTGCGCACCCACGTCCTCCTTTCGGTTGGCTGCACTTTGCTTATGGTGATCTCCATTTTCGGCATTGGCATTGCCTCTGGGCAGATTGATTTATCTTCTGGCTCTATTGACGATAGCCTTCTTTCTTATGACACCTCGCGCATCGCCGCGGGCATCATCGCCGGCATTGGCTTTGTCTGCGCCGGCACGATCATCCGCACGGGGTTATCCGTCAAGGGCCTGACGACCGCCGCGACTCTTTGGGTGTGCGCTGGTATCGGCATGGCTTGTGGCTGCGGATTGGTGCTTGAGGCAATCGTGGTCGCCGCGGTTACGATGGTTCTCCTCATCGGCCTTCTTTATATTGAGAAAGTCTTGGGAAAAAGGAGCCCCCAGGTCACCATCACCGTTCAAAAGAACGTCACCATGATAAGGGACATCCGCCAGCACGCCGACGCCAACGGGCTGGTGGTCAAAAACATCGGCACTCACGCCAAAAAACTTGATAATGGCGAGGAAGCCATCGCCATAAACGTCTTGTTTGCTCTTCAAAGCGGGCAGGCGTCATTAGAAGAATTTTGCGAGTCTTTCGTCAGTAGAGAAGGCGTGATCTCGCTAGAGAAGCACCATTTCAAGAACCCGGTTGGGGAATGAGCTTAGTCTGCTATTGTCCCGCGGATTCTTTCGAATTCCTCTTCGACGGAGGTGAAATAGTAACGGGAATCTAACTCGGTGAACTTCACGCCGAAATGACCTTTGAAGATTCTTTCAAAGGTGCGCGTGAAATTAAGGAAGATGATTTCAGCGACCCTTAAAGGCGCGCATTCTTTGTTTTGCTCGGACAAAAGGGTGACGATCGCGTCAATGGTCGAAAAGGCGAGCAATCCCGCCTGATCAGAAAGCGCGTGCACTAAATCGGGTTCGCTAGGAAGGATCCAATTGTAATAATCGCGGAAGGGTGTCCCGCCTTTTTCATACGTCCCCTTATCCATGTTGAGCCTTAAGAACGTGGCTTTTTGGGCAAGGGCTTTCGCGTTGTAACTCTCGAGCAGATTCTCATAGACCGCCCGTGTGAGTTCGCTTCCGGCGTCTTCCTCGGCGAAGAGATTATCGAAGAGGTAAGACGCGGCACATAAGATATTAAGCGCCTCTTCGCGCGTTCTTTTCTGAATGTCCATCCTTAGCCAGGAAGAGGTGGAGTAGTCGAAGGTGTCAATCAACTGTTCGTAGCAATCAAGGGCTTGTTTCATGAGGATTATTCTAATGGGTTTTGCCTGAGGCTTATAATCCTTTTGTGAAGTATCTTATCGTCAGCGACATCCATGGATCGGAGATGGGCGGGATCCGCCTGAAGGAAGCCCTTGCTAGAGAAAAGCCTGATTGTCTAATCCTTTTAGGGGATTTGCTGCATGGGGCTTATGATTCAGATCCCTTTTTCATCATTGGCATTTTGAAAACTCTCTCCATTGGCATCTTGGCCGTCTGCGGGAACTGTGACGATCCTTATGGAGACGCCGAGGCTTTGGGAATTGAGCTCCCTGACAGCAGAGAGCTTTCTTTTCAAGGGCACTGCGTTCATTTGCAGCACCGCCCTTTCGTTGCCTCCTTTGAAGAAGGGTCCATTTTGCTTAATGGTCACACTCATCGAAAAACTCTTTATGAGGAAAACGGAGTCATTCATTGCAACCCGGGTTCACTTGCCTTGCCACGCGACGATTCGCCTTCTTATGCGACCATGGATGAGGACTCTCTTGTTTTAGTGAACGCGATGAATGGTCTTGCTATTGAAAAACTGTCGATAAATCCGAGAAAAACAAATTTGAAAATTAGTTATAACTGACCAAAACCATTAAAAAAACATGTGTTTTGGTCTAATAAAACGAAAAAAACTTTGTTATAACTGACCAAAAGTCTAATTTTTTGGTAAACTTTGGTCAGTTATAAGGATGTTTGCGTATGAGCCAATGTAAATTAATTGGGCGAAAAGATGAAGTGGAGACGCTTGATTCTCTCATGCGTTCTAAAAAGCCCGAGTTCGTTGTTCTCTATGGCCGAAGGAGGGTGGGGAAAACTTTCTTGGTGAAGCAATTTTTCAATGAGCGGTTTTCGTTTTATTCCACGGGCGTAATCGGTGGCTCCCGACGCGATAAACTTGTCGCTTTTTACTCTTCGCTTAAGCATTACGGCCTCACGAGCAACAAAGCTCCCAAAGATTGGTTCGAAGCCTTCGATTGGCTTCGCGATTTGTTGGAAAAACCTTATTGTTATCGTGATGCCCGGAGCCAAAAAAGAGTCGTTTTCCTTGATGAGCTCCCTTGGATGGATTCTCGCCGTTCCGATTTCAAAGCCGCGCTCGATTTCTTTTGGAACACCTATGGTTCCACGCAGGATGATTTGGTGCTTTTAGTCTGCGGAAGCGCTACGTCTTGGATTATCAACAACATCGTCAAGGATGCCGGGGGTTTTTATAATCGCCTGAGCAATCAAATTCACCTTTTCCCGTTTCACCTGAACGAATGCAAGGCCTTTTGCTTGAAAAAAGGTTTGTGTTTTAATGACGAGCAGATTTTGCGTGGTTATATGGTTTTCGGCGGGATCCCTTATTACTGGGATCTGCTCGATCCTGTTTTGAGTTTAGACCAGAACATCCAAAAACTTTGTTTTGAGGAAACCGGCCAGCTTCGTTACGAATATAATGCTTTATTCCGTTCGCTTTTTTCCTCTAAAGGCGAGCACCGCGCTGTGATTGAAGCCCTTGCGAAAAAGAAAGAGGGAATGCTCCGCAATGACCTCCTTAATACCAACGGGATCAAAGGAGGCAGGCAACTGAGCGAGACGCTTGAAGAGCTTGAGCAATGCGGCTTTATCCGGAAGTATCAAAATCACCTCACCACACTCTCAAACCCCATTTATCAGGTCATCGATTCCTTTGTGCGCTTTGCCATCTCCTTTCTAAATGGGGCCAATAAGAACGAATCATGGATAAAATATCTGGGAAAGCCGTCTTATTATGCTTGGGCTGGCAATTCTTTTGAGCTGCTCTGCCTAAACCATGTTAAAGAGATCAAAGAAGCTTTATCTATCGGCGGAGTTGAAACCAGGAATTATGCTTTCCGCAGCAAGAAATCGACTCCTGGGGCGCAAATTGACCTTTGCATCGATCGGGCAGATGGAATCATCGACATCTGCGAGATGAAATATACGGAACAGGCGTTCGTCTTGGATACAAAATACCTGGAAAACCTTCAAAACAAGATCGCCGTGTTCCAAAGCGAGACCAAAACAAAGAAAGCAATCCAGGTTGTTTTGATATCCGCTAAAGGAGTCAAAGGGCAAAAGCTCGCTAATTGCCCGATGGTTGTTTTAGACAAAGACATATTTTTCTAGAAACACAGACCTCCTTGAAATATGAATAAATTTTCATATTTCTATTGTTTTATTGGTTCGCCCCTGTATAATCGGCCTTGTAAATATGAAGTACCATTCATATTAAGGAGCCATTTATGCCAGGAATTCCCGATGAAACAACCATCGATAAGATGGAAAACTTGCTGAATATCGCAAGCGATTCGACCCGTTTGAAAATCCTTTATGCGATTTCCGATAATGAGAAGTCCGTCTCTGAGATCGTTGAGCTCGTCGGTGCCTCTCAGTCTTTGGTTTCCCACCAGCTTCAGGTGCTAAGAAACGCCCACCTTGTTTCGACGAGGAAAACCGGTACACGGGTCTTCTATTCTTTGGATGACGACCACGTGAATCGCTTGCTCACCCTCGTTTATGAGCACGTGAATGAGCAATGAGGAGAAGGTTATGGCACACGAACATCATCATGGCGAAGAAGAAATTGGTGGAGAACACGAAGAGGAACGTTCTAAAAAGGCTATCCTTATTTTGATCTGCCGCATCGCGCTGAGTCTGACCTTTGCTCTTCTTGGCCAGTTCCTTTTCAATGAAGCCAATTTCAATATATGGGTTAATTTATCCGTCATGGCTTTGGCCTACGTCATCATCGCCTACGACGTCTTATGGGAGGGTCTGCTCTCAATTGTCAAAGAGCATCAACCCTTTGATGAGCACTTATTGATGACCTTCGCTTCTTTAGGCGCCTTCGCGCTTCGTTTCTTTGGCCCAGAGCATAATGAGTTCTTTGAAGCTGTGCTGGTTATGCTGCTTTATCAAGTCGGCGAGGTCTTCGAGGATCTGGCTGCGGATAAGTCTAGAGAAGCCATCACTTCCGCCTTGGATTTGCGTGAGGAAGACGCTAGGGTCATTCAAGGAGAAACCACGGTTTTAAAGAAGCCAGAGGAGCTTAGAATCGGCGACCAGGTCGTTATTGGCGCCGGGGAGAAAGTCCTTTGCGATGCCCTTGTTCTCTCCGGTTCAGGCTCGACGGATGAAAGCTCTTTGACGGGTGAGTTCTTGCCTGTTTGTAAAAAAGAAGGGGACCATGTTGTTTCTGGAACGATTCTCAAAGAAGGGTCGTTGGTCCTTTCTGTAGAGAAAGAATATAAAGACTCCACCATTGCTAAACTCCTTGACCTAGTGGAGCATAGCGCTTCGAAAAAAAGCCGCGCGACGAGATTCATCACACGCTTTGCCCGGATTTACACGCCAATCGTGACCGGACTGGCTCTACTGGTAGCGGTTATTCCCCCACTGTTTTTAGGGATAGACAACCCCTCTGTTTGGAGCGGTTGGATCTTCACCGCCTTGGAATTCTTAATTGTTTCCTGTCCTTGCGCGATTGTCATCTCCGTCCCCTTGGCTTATTTTGCTGGGCTTGGCCTCGCCTCAAAGAAAGGGGTGGTCGTCAAAGGGGCCGAATATTTTGACAAGATCAATGAACTTAAGCTTGTTTGCTTCGATAAGACCGGGACTTTGACGGAAGGCAAATTCGCCGTTACGGAGGTCTGCCCCGTGGGCCTAGAAGAGAAAGAGTTCCTTGAATACCTCTCTGCGGCGGAATCGCGTTCCACTCACCCAATCGGAAAGGCCATCCTTTCTTATGGGGGCTTAGAGAACAAGGCAAACGAGGTTACTGAATATGAAGAAACCTCGGGCTATGGAGTCTCGGCTTTCTATCGCGGTCACGCTTTGCTCGCAGGCAAAAAGGAACTGCTAGAGAAAAAGAGAGTACCCGTGGATGCGAATTCCGTCACTGGATCAATCACTTACCTTGCCGTGGATGGGGTTTACGCCGGCTACATCGTCTTAAACGATTCGCTTAGGGCAAATAGCAAAAAAATGGTCGATGGCCTTAAGAATAGAGGCGTGAAGACGATGCTTCTTTCTGGCGATAAGAAAGAGAACGTCGAAATTGTTGCTTCAACCCTAGGCCTTGATGAATGCCGTGGCGAGCTTCTTCCAGAGGAAAAACAGGCGATCCTTAAAGGCGAGATCGATAAGAATGAGGGCAAAGTTGCCTTCGTTGGCGATGGAATCAATGACGCCCCCTCCATTGTTTTGGCTGATATAGGCATCGCAATGGGCGGACTAGGAAGCGACGTCGCCGTGAGAAACGCCGACGTGGTTCTGATGCACGACGATCCTTCAAAGATTCTTACCCTCATCAAAGTGGCCTCCAAGACGAAGAAGCGTGCGATCTTCAACATCGCTTTCTCCCTAGGGGTCAAAATCGGCATCATGGTCGCTTCCATAATCGGGACGAGCACCGGGTTATTCGAAGTCCCTCTTTGGGTAACGGTGTTTGGTGATTCGGGAGTGGCAATGCTCGCCGTGCTTTCCTCTCTCTTGCTTGCGTATTCGAAAGTCGATTAGTGAGTTATGAAAAGCAGGTTGATTAATCTCTTCCTGCTTTTTTTATCGAAGTTTTGCGGAGTTTTTTCTTGTTTTGCGGGCTTTTTGTTCTTTTTCGACCTTCTCCCGTCGCTTCGGTTATGTTGTGAACTGGTTCTATGCCTGCAATTTTGATGCGATTTAGAAGTGTTGCCTTTTTCGTTCCAAACGGTCGTTGTGAATCACAAAGAAAATTCGGATGTTGATCCCCTTTTTCTGCCAACTTATGGTGCCATGAGTATTTATTCGGATTAACTTTTATATCGTTATTGCGACTACTACTGCATTTTTTGTCTACGAACCTTGAAATTTGGCGTCAAAAACGAAATATGAACCTTGAAATTTGGCGTCAAAACCAATTTACGAACCTTGAAATTTGGCGTTATTTCTTTCCAATGACTCTTATTACGGACGGCACAAATTTATGTTTAAAAGATAGCTCTATGATGAACTAAAAAAGTGGAAGCAAGAATGCGATGGATCCTGTGCCATCATGGCCGAAGAAGAAGAGCGCGGCATGAACGTATCGAAAAAAGAGCTGTCGGCCGAGCAGGTGAAGGCGAACGCCAAAGCTTGGGAAGCTGACAAGAAAAACATGAATAAGGAATACGCCGGCTGAATGTCGGAGGGAGAAAAAGAAAATGGAAAAGGAAAAATGGCGCAGGCTTTGCAAATTGTACGAAGAGAATAACGAATCTCTCAACTACGATCTCTACAGGAAGGCTTTGATCGAGGCTTTCGGTGATTCGGAGGAAGAAGCGAACAAAAACGCGATCGAATTCGTGAACGCCAGAAGACTAGAGTATATCAATGAGCTCTGCGACTTCGACTAAAACGGGAGCACGATCGATGGATAGCGTGAAAATGGCAGATTCTCATAGAGGTGAAATCCAGCAAGGTGAATGAGCACCGTTCGCTTGACTGTTTTCTTAAGGATTATTCCAAATTCGTGAGTCGCGGGTATCTTGTTTCCTCAAAGGATTTCTGAAAAGAAGGGGTGTTAACAAATCTGCCTTTTTATCTTTTCCCGTTTTTCCTCGACCATTTGAAGTAAGTGACCATTGCGCTTTGCGGCGGACTATAAAGGGAAACCATAAATTGAACAAAAAGCGGAAAAAGGCTGCAAAACCCTAGTATTTCGCGTCCTTCTAACCCAAAAACAATCCTTGAAGGACCCCAGGATTAAGTTTTAGCGGAAGTAGAAAATGTGGGGTTTTCTCGGCTTTTTTGAACTCCTGAAAAAACACAAATTCCCTATTGCACGGCGCTACGCATACGCGCATAATATCACCCGCGTGCACAAACGTGGGAGGGCTTGACGAGGCCCGCATCACCACTGCATGCCAAAAATCCATAAGGAGGATTTCACACATGAAGAAAGTCGTCAAAGTCGTGAAGATGGAACTCCCTGGCGGGAATGCCCATCCAGGACCGAAGCTCGCTTCCGCTGGCGTGAACATGGCGAAATTCTGCACCGACTTCAATGCGAAGACCGGCGACAGAAAAGGACAGACCGTCCCCGTCATCATCACCGCCTACGAAGACAAGTCCTATGACTTCGTGATCAAGACCAGCCCCGCCGCTGAATTGATCCTCAAAGCCGCCGGCGTCCAGAAAGGCGCAGGCAACGCGAAGCAGACCGCTGGTTCGATCACCAACGCTCAGCTCGAAGAGATCGCCAAATACAAGATGCCCGATCTCAACACCGAAGACGTCGAGGCCGCGAAAAAGATCATCGCCGGCACCTGCCGTCAAATGGGCATCGCCATCAAGTGAGGACAGCACAATGAAAAAAGTCAGCAAAAAGTACAAAGCCGTCCTTGCCAAAGTGGACGCCAACAAAGTTTATGACATCGCTGAGGCCTGCAAACTCGTCAAGGAAACCTCGGTCACCAAGTTCGATGCTTCGGTCGACCTCTCCTTCCGCCTCAACGTCAATCCGACCAAAGCCGAACAGCTTATCCGCGGGACCATCTCTCTCCCCCACGGCAACGGCAAGACCAAGAAAGTCCTCGTCGTCACCAACACCAAACTCGAAGACGCGAAAGCCTCTGGCGCCGACTTTGTGGGCGGCATCGACATGCTCGAGAAGATCAAGACCGAGAACTGGTTTGGCTTCGACATCATCGTCGCCACTCCGGACATGATGGGCGAACTCGGGAAAATGGGCCGTCTGCTCGGTCCTAAAGGCCTCATGCCGAACCCTAAGACCGGCACCGTCACGATGGACGTCAAGACCGCTGTCGCCGAAATCAAGAAGGGTAAGATCGCTTACCGCGTCGACAAAGACGGCAACCTCTCCATGGGTGTTGGCCGCGTCTCCTTCTCCGCCGAAGACCTCGCCGACAACATCAATGCCGTCTGCAATCAGATCGCCAGCGCTCGTCCGGCGACCGTCAAAGGGACCTACATCGAAAAGGCCGTCGTGTCCACCACGATGGGACCTGGTCTCAAAATCACCTTCGCTTCCAGAAGCTAAGGTCAACCGAATTCGGTGAATCGCTTCCTATACCTAAGATAGCCGGGGGCAAGTGCCTTAAAAGTCCACCCTGCTGAGGTTAATGAAACATCACAACCCGCTAGTTATTCGAAGCATCACATAGTCGTCAAGAAAGGAGGTAGAAACGTATGAATCAGCAAGCTCTCCAAGCCAAAAAGGAAGCCGTCTCTGAAATCACAAAAGGGATTAAAGAATCCGGCTCCGTCACGGTCGTTTCCTACCAAGGACTCACCGTCGCTGAGATTCAGGAGCTCCGCAAGGAACTCGCGAAGGTCAACTCGACCATGGGCGTTTACAAGAACACCCTCGTCAAGCGCGCCATCGTCGATACCAAGGCTCCGAACCTCGACAGCGTTCTCGAAGGCCCGAATGCCTTAGTCTTCTCTAAGGAACTCTCGGATGGCCCGAAGGTCGTTGCCAAGTTTGCCCGCAGACACGAGCATCTCGTGATCAAGGGCGGCATGGGAGAAGGACAAGCGTTCGACGCCGCGCAGATGAAGGCCATCGCCAAACTGCCGGATCGCAACGGATTGCTCTCTATGTTCCTATCGGTGCTCAATGCACCAATTCAAAAATTCGCCGCGACCGTCAAAGCCGCGTCGGAGAAAGACGGTGGAGCCGCTGCTCCCGCCGCCAACTAAGCCAATGGAGGTAAATCAAAATGGCTAAGCTTACCAAAGAAGAGATCGTTGAATCCCTCAAAGAGTACACCGCTCTTGAACTCGCGGACCTCGTCAAGGCTGTCGAAGAAGCCTTCGGCGTCACCGCTGCCGTCGCTACCGCTGCCGCCGCTCCCGCGGAAGAAGAGGAAGTTAAGAAAGGACCCACCGAGGTCTCTCTCATCCTCAAAGGCATTGGCGGTGGCTCCAAAGTCGCCATCATCAAAGCCGTCCAGGCCATCACCGGCCTCGGCCTTATGGATGCCAAGAAGCTCGTCGATGCGCTTCCCGCTCCGGTCAAAGAGCACATCTCTCCCGTCGAAGCCGAAGAGCACAAGAAGGCTCTTGTCGCCGCTGGCGCCGAAGTCGAAATCAAGTAATTTCGCCTTCTAAAAATCGTTTACCCGAAACCCGCTCAAGGACACGTCTGCCTTGGGCGGGGTTCTTGCGTTTCTAAGGAGTGTTTCTATGAGCCAATATTTCGATAACGTAGAGAGTTTGGCCCATCAGGACATCCATTACGAATTTGACCTCTTGGGCGAGCATTATCGCCTGAAGAGCGATGCAGGGGTCTTCTCCAAAGACGGCCTCGACGATGGCACTAGGTTGTTGCTTGAAACCATCGCCAAGACCGACCTTGGGACGAACATTTTGGACTTAGGGTGCGGAGTCGGACCAATCGGACTAATCCTGGCCCGCACTGACTCGTCACGTCACGTTGTCCTAGCCGACGTGAACGACCGAGCCCTCGAATGCGCGAAAGCAAACGCTTCCGCTCTTGGCGTAACTAGCCAAGTCGAGATTGTCCACTCAGACGTCTACAGCTCGATCAATTCCTCTTTCTCCACAATCGTGATCAACCCGCCTATACGCGCGGGTAAAAAGGTTACGTACGCGATGTACGCGGGCGCATGTAGCCACCTTAATGAAGATGGTTCCTTGATCCTAGTCATCCGCAAACAGCAGGGCGCAGAATCCTGCTTCTCTTACCTTAAGACCCTCTTTAAGAAGGTCGAGGTAAAAGCCCGCCATAAGGGCTTCCACATTCTCATCGCGCGCAAATAAGGAGTAACACATGCCACAAGAAGAAAAATTCGACCACCAACTTCTGAACTATAAAGATCCTAACGGCGTTCCCTATGCCGTGGGGGCGAACGGCCGCATCAACTTCTCCAAGATCTCCGGGAAGCTCCCTCTCCCCTACTTGGTTGAAATCCAGACCGATTCCTACCGCTGGTTCTTGAAGCAAGGCCTCGACGAGGCTTTCCGCGAGATTTTCCCGATCTACAGCTTCTCGGGAAAAATCCAGATCAACTATGTCTCCTCCCGTTTGGAGGAACCTAAATACACCCCGCTTGAATGCAAGGCGGGCGATTTGACCTATTCAAGCAAGATCAAAGTCGCTCTCCGCCTCGTCCTTGAAAGCGGCGAGATCAAAGACGCCGACGTCTTCATGGGCGAGCTTCCGCTCATGACCGAATCGGGCACCTTCATTGTCAACGGCGCTGAGCGTGTCATCGTCTCCCAGATCGTCCGCTCCCCCGGTGCTTATTTCCAAGACACCGTCGATAAGGATGGCAAGCACATCTATAACGGCGAGATCATCCCCGGACACGGCACTTGGCTGCAATTTGAAAGCGACCCCAAAGGCGTTCTCTATGTTCGTATCGACAGGCAGAGAAAAATGCCTGCGACCACCCTTTTCAAAGCCCTTGGCATCGATAAAGAAAAAGAGCTCATCCAGCTTTTCGGCAAAAGCGACAACATGCTTGCCACCATCAAGAAGGATGACAGCATCAAGTCCAGCGCCGGCGCTTTGATCGACATCTTCCAGAAACTGAAACCTGGCGAGCCGGTCACCCCCGATGGCTCGGTTGATTTCCTCGTCACCAAATTCTTCGACGAGAAGAGATACAACCTCGGCCCCGCCGGACGTTTCAAATACGCCCAGAAGCTCGGCCTCTATGAGAGGCTCCCTGGCCGCGTTTTGGCCGAAGACCTCATCGACAACCACCCCGAAGGCTGCACCATCGACGTCGATGGCCACATCTTCAACGCCGATGGCGAGCTCGTCGAACCGAAAGTTCTCTTCAAAGAGGGCCATAAGCTCACCAAAGAAGAAGTCGACTCCCTTAGGGACAGCGAGTTCTTCGAAAGAGGCAACTATGAGAAGAAGATCGCCTCCAACGAGAAGATCGACAAATACAGCAACGTCAACGTCATCCACGTCTACGCCCAAGACAAGCAAGGCGAAGAAGTGGTCCCGATGGTCGGCACCGATCTTAACCTCACCCTCAACAGAGTGACGATCTCCGACATGGTCGCCTGCTTCTCCTATTTCTGCAACATCCAATCCGGCCTTGGCCAGACCGATGATATCGATCACCTAGGCAACAGACGCATCCGCTGCGTCGGCGAGCTTCTTCAGGAGCAGTTCCGCAAGGGCCTCTCCAAGATGACCAAGACCGTCCAGCAGAGGATGTCCATCAGCGATTTCGAGTCCATGACCCCGCAGTCGCTTGTCAATATCCGCCCGCTTACCTCCTCTGTCCGCGAGTTCTTCTCCTCGAGCCAGCTCTCGCAGTTCATGGATCAGGTCAACCCGCTTGCCGAGCTCACCAACAAGAGGCGTATTTCCGCCCTTGGTCCTGGCGGTCTCACTCGCGATAGAGCTTCCATGGAAGTCCGCGACGTCCACTACACCCATTACGGCCGCATCTGCCCGATCGAATCTCCTGAAGGACAGAACATCGGTCTTATCAACAACCTCGCCTGCTACGCGAAGGTCAACCAATACGGCTTCATCGAGACCCCCTTCCGTGAGGTTCTCCATATGGATGATGGCCGCTCCTTCGTCGTCGAAGGCGATTTCAAAGGTGACGGCAGCGTTGAATACAAAGCCAAATATCTTTCCGCCGATGCTGAGCGCAACCACTACATCGCCGAATCGAACATCCGCCTTGGCGAAGCCTGCCACTTGAAGGATCTCTATGCTAATGCGGACCACGATTGCCTCGTGAAGGAAATCCTCGACGAGAAAGTGGTCGCTAGACACGATGAGGACAACCTCGAAACCGAGAAGGAGAAAGTCGATTACGTCGACGTCTCCCCCCGTCAGATCGTCTCCATCGCCGCGGCGAGCATTCCTTTCCTTGACCACGATGACGCCACCCGTGCTCTCATGGGCGCGAACATGCAACGTCAGGCTCTTCCTCTTCTTTCCCCTGAGATCCCTTACGTCGGCACGGGCATGGAGCAAATCATCGCCCGCGACTCCGGTCTTGCGGTTGTCGCCACCAAAGACGGCGAAGTCGTCTACATGGACAGCAAGAAGATCCAGACCAAGAACGGCAAGGAAGTCGTCACTTACGACCTTCAGAAGTTCGACCGCACCAACAACGGCACCTGCATGAACCAGACCCCGATTGTCCACGTGGGCGATAAGGTCAAAGCCGGCGACATCATCGCCGATGGCCCCGCCATGAGGCATGGCGAACTCGCCCTCGGCCACAACGTCCTCGTCGCTTACATGACTTGGCACGGCTACAACTACGAAGACGCCATCATCATGTCTGAGCGCATGGTGAAGGATGACGTCTATACCTCCATCCACATCGAGAAATACGAAATCGAATGCCGCGACACCAAACTCGGCAACGAAGAGATCACTCGCGACGTGCCTAATGTCGGCGAAGATGCGAAAGCCTTCCTCGACGAAAGAGGCATCATTATCCCCGGCGCCGAAGTTAAAGAAGGCGACATCCTCGTCGGCAAAATCACCCCGAAAGGCCAGACTGAGCCGACTCCGGAAGAGAAGCTTCTCATGGCCATCTTCGCCGAGAAAGCCAAAGAAGGAAAAGACAGCTCCCTCCGCGTTCCTCATGGCGGGGCGGGCATCGTCCATGCGGTTAAGATTTTCTCCCGCAAGAACAAAGATCCCCTTCCCCCGGGCGTAAACACCGTCGTCCGCGTCTATATCGTTCAGAAGAGAAAGATCTCCGAAGGCGATAAGATGTCCGGCCGTCACGGTAATAAAGGCGTCATCTCCAAGATCCTTCCGGTCGAGGACATGCCTTTCCTTGCCGACGGCACCCCGATTGATATCCTTCTTTCCCCGATGGGCGTCCCTTCCCGTATGAACATCGGCCAGATTCTTGAAGTCCACTTGGGCCTTGCTTGCCGCAAGCTCCAGATGAGAGTCGCCACCCCCGTCTTCGACGGCGTGAGCAATGAAGAGCTCTTCGACATCATGAAGAAAGCCGGGCTGAGTGAAGACGGCAAAACCGTCCTTTATGACGGGCAAACCGGCGAGCCTTATGGTGAGCGCATCTCCGTCGGCGTCCAGTACATGATCAAACTCGTGCACATGGTCGACGACAAACTGCACGCCCGCGCCACCGGACCTTATTCCCTCGTCACGCAGCAGCCTCTTGGCGGCAAAGCGCAGAATGGCGGACAGAGGTTCGGCGAGATGGAGGTCTGGGCCCTTGAAGCTTATGGGGCCGCGCACATCCTCCAGGAAATGCTTACCATCAAATCCGACGACCGCGTCGGCAGAAGAAAGACCTACGAAGCGATCATCAAGCAGCTCCCCATCCCGAAGCCCGGCATGCCCGAGGCCTTCAAAGTCTTGGTCAAGGAACTCAAAGGCCTTTGCCTCAACGTCAACTTGTACAAGAAGGATGGCAGCAAGATCGACCTCGACGAGCTCACCAAGCAAGCCCTCATCGAGGAGAAGAAAGTCAATTCTTCCATCCGCAACGCGATGTCTCCTAAGGAAGAGGAAGTCGACCCCGCCGCAACCATCGAAGTCGCTAATGACATGGCCGCGGAAGAAGGGTTCTCGGTTTCCGATAGAATCCCCGGGAGCGAAGAATAAAGAAAGCGAGGAATGAACAATGTCTGATGAAATCAAAATTGAAGATACTGTCGTGACGGAAGAGGAACCTCGCCTCCCTCGTCGCGAGCGTCACGTCGAGTCTTTCGACGTCAACGACCTCGCTTCCGTCTCCGTCGGCCTTGCTAGCCCGGAGATGATCCGCAACTGGAGCAAAGGCGAAGTCACCAAAGCCGAAACCATCAACTACCGCTCCCAGAAACCGGAGATGGGCGGCCTTTTCTGCGAGAAGATCTTCGGCCCGGCCAAAGACTATGAATGCCACTGCGGAAAATACAAAAAGATCCGCCACCAGGGCATCACCTGCGAGAAGTGCGGCGTCGAAGTCATCTCCAAGGATTGGCGCAGAGAGAGATTCGGCCATATCGAGCTCGTCTCCCCTTGCGCCCACATCTGGTATCTGAAGTCGATCCCCTCCAGGATGAGCCTTGTCCTCGACATGACTCCGAAGAACCTCGAGGACATCATCTATTTCGCGGCCCACGTCGTCCTTTATGCCGGCGAGAAGAAGAAGCCTAATGGCGAGCCTTACCAGACCATCAAGTACAAGGACTACCTCTCCGAGGCCACTGCCCGCGTCGAATTCACCGAGGCCATCAAGGAAATCCTTGGGACGCTCGATGAGAGCAACAGCGACTACTCGAAGGGCCACGAGCTCATCGAGAAGATGCAGAACCCCCAAGAGACCTTCGACTTCTACACGATCAGCCAATACATCAACAAATACACCGGCGCCGAATTCGGGGAGGGCGCTGAAGCCATCAAAGAGCTGCTCCACAACGTCAACCTCGAAGAGGAATTCAAGGCCATCAACGAGGCCATGAAACATTCTTCGACGCAAAACCGCTTGAAGCTCTCCAAACGCCTTGAGGCCATCAACGCCTTCAAGGATTCCAACCAGAAGCCTGAATGGATGATCCTCGATGCGCTTCCGGTCATTCCGCCTGACCTCCGCCCGATGCTTCAGCTCGACGGCGGGCGTTTCGCCGCGAGCGATCTCAATGATCTCTACCGCCGCGTCATCATCCGCAACAACCGTCTGAAGAAGCTCATCGACATGTCCGCCCCATACGTCATTCTCATGAACGAGAAACGTATGCTTCAGGAAGCCGTCGATGCGCTTATTGATAACGGCAGACGCACCAAAGCCGTCACCGGTCCTAGCGGCCGTCCTTTGAAGTCCCTTTCTTCGGGATTAAAAGGTAAGCCTGGACGTTTCCGTCAGAACCTCCTTGGGAAGCGTGTTGATTATTCCGGACGTTCCGTCATCGCGGTCGGGCCGAATCTACGCATGTATCAATGCGGGTTGCCTAGAGAAATGGCGATCCAGCTCCTCCGTCCGTTCATCGCGGCGATCCTTATTGAAAGGAAGATCGTCTCCGCGCATAAGGCCGCGGACAAATTCATCGACCGTTATGATCCGGTGGTCTTCGACATCGTCGAGGAAATCATCTCTGATCACCCGGTGTTGCTTAACCGCGCGCCGACCCTCCACCGCCTCTCGATCCAGGCCTTCCAGCCTGTCCTCGTCGACGGCAGGGCGATCCGTCTGCATCCGCTCGTCTGCCCTGGCTTCAACGCCGACTTCGACGGTGACCAGATGGCCGTCCATGTCCCGCTTAGCCGCGCGGCTCAGAAAGAAGCCGTCGAGCTCATGCTGGCTTCCAACAACATCCTCGGTCCGAAAGATGGCAAAGCCATCGTCGTTCCTAGCCAGGACATGATCCTTGGCAACTTCCACCTCACCACCGAAGAATCCCGCAAGGACTTCCAGGATAGGGCGGATGCTCTGCAAGCGATCGAGGCGAAAGAAGAGAAACAGAAGACCGGCGTCTATGAGCGCAAAGCCGTCCTTGAGATGGCCGAGAAGAATCTCGAATGGAAAGAGATGGAAGGCAAAATCTTCCATAGCGTCTCCGAGGTTCGCCTCGCTTATGAATCCGGCGTGGTTTCGCTGCATAACCGCATCGCGATCCCCGCTAACGCCATCCATAAGGACCTTGGCTCAGGCATCCCTGAGGATGTGGCCAAAAAGTACCTCATCACCAGCGTAGGCAAGATCATCTTCAACGAAGTCTTCCCCGACGACTTCCCTTATATCAATGACGTTCCCCATCCGGGCGAATCCCTCGATTACATGGAAGAGTGGTTTGTTAGCCCAGCGGACGTCAAAGAGAAACTAGGCAAGGATTACAAAGAAGATTCTTCCCTTTCTCCTCTTGCCCAATACATCGATACCCTTCCGCTTAAAAAGCAGATCGGCAAAAAGCAATTAGGACCTCTCATCGACATGGTCTTCAAGAAGTATGGCGCCGCGAAAACCAGCGCCGTCCTCGACAAGATCAAAGACCAGGGCTTCTACTTCTCCATGATTTCTTCCGTCACCGTCTCCATCGATGACATCAAGGAAGGAAGCATCGGCAGCGCGAAAGCCAAGCTCGTCGCCGAAGGCAACAAGAAGGTCGACCAGATCGAGAAGTTCTACAAACTCGGCTTCCTCACCGCGAAAGAACGCCACAAACAGATCGTCGACATTTGGACCAAATGCACCAAAGACGTCGCCGAAGAAGTCAGCAAGGCCATGAAGGAGAACAAGCGCAACCCGCTCGTCATCATGGCGGATTCCGGCTCCCGTGGCTCGCTTGACAACTTCAAGCAGCTCATCGGCATGAAGGGCCTTGTCGCTAACCCGAAGAACGAGGAAATCGAAATCCCGATCGTCTCTTCTTACCGCGTCGGCTTAAAGGTCTCCGAATACTTCAACAACACCCACGGCTCCCGTAAAGGCGCCGCGGACACCGCGCTTAAGACCGCGGACTCTGGCTACCTCACCCGTCGTCTTGTCGACGTCTCGCAAGATGTCATCGTGCGCGAAGAGGATTGCCACTGCGACCATGGCTTCATGGTTCGCGAAATCCGCAACACCGCCCAGGACAAAGTCGTCGAGACCCTCGATGACCGCATCTCCGGCCGTTATGCGATGCACGACATCATCAACCCGCTGACCGGCGAGATCATCGTCGAAGGCAACACCATGATCAACGACGATGAGGCCAAAGCCATCGTCGCCTGCGGCATCAAGGAAGTGGAGATCCGCACGATCTTCACCTGCGAGACCAAAGACGGCGTCTGCCAGCATTGCTACGGCAAGAACATGGCGACCGGCAACCTCGTTTCCATTGGCGACGCGGTCGGCATCATGGCCGCCCAGTCCATCGGTGAACCGGGTACCCAGCTCACCATGCGTGTCTTCCACACCGGCGGTATGGCTGGTAGCGACATCACGACCGGTCTTCCCCGTGTCCAGGAGCTCGTTGAAGCCAGGAACCCGAAGGGCGAAGCCTGCATCTCCGAGATCTCTGGTACCGTAAAGAGCATCACTCCTGAAGACGAGAAATACAAAGTCGTCGTCGCCAATGACCTTGAAGAGAAGGAATATGAGACCAACTACGGTGCCCATCTCCGCGTCAAGGTCGGCGACAAGATCGAAAACGGCGGCAAGATCACCGAAGGCGCCATCAATCCCCGCAAGCTTCTTGAGGTTGGCGGCGTGGAGAAACTCGAGGTCTATATCCTTAAGGAAATCCGCAAAGTCTATCACGCTCAGGGCATCGGCATCTCCGACAAGCACCTTGAGATCATCATCCGTCAGATGCTCCGCAAAGTAGTCATCGTCGATGGCGGCGACACCAAGATGCTTCCTGGCTCCCGCGTCGATATGGACCGCTTCACCGAAGAGAACGCCGCTGTGCTTCTTTCTGGAGGCAAACCGGCGATCTGCGAGCCACTCGTCCTTGGTATCACCAAAGCCGCGCTTGAGACCGACTCCTTCCTCTCCGCCGCTTCCTTCCAGGAAACGACCCGCGTCCTCACCGACGCCGCGGTGAAGAACCGCGTCGACGTCTTGCACGGTCTGAAAGAGAATGTCATCACTGGCAAACTCATCCCCGCTGGTACTGGCCTTGCCACTGCTGAAGAAGCCGATGAAGCCGATAGCTTCTCCGTCTCCGAGGCGATGAAACAGGTCAAAGCCAAATACATCGAAAAGCACGACCGCGCTGATCAAGAAGACTGATTCTTCTAGGAAGCTCACCTTCGAAAGGGGGTGAGCTTTTTTGCGTCAAAAAGCCCGCAAAAACGAAAAATATCTCTATTTGGCCGGGGGCGGTATTTGAGAAATTGCATCTTTTTTCCCTTTCACTGTGCGGAGAAAAGAAGCGCCTTTTGCGGACTCACTTTTTGAAACTTTTTTGTTTTTCCTCCTTCCAATGGCTAGATGAAAAAGCTGGCGGTTTTGGTGAATAGATTTTTCTGAAAACGAAAAAGCCACCATCGGCACGACAGAGTTATCAATTTTGGTATGGCAATTCGATAGACAAATTAGAGATAAAGTGATATAAAATGTTAAACAGTGTTATTTAGGAACAAAGGTGCAAAATATGAAAATGGATTATGCTAGTGCTTTAAGGCAACTAAGGGCGGAATTGAACCTGTCCCAACATGAATTTGCTGATTATCTACATGTGTCATTCGTTTCGGTCAACCGCTGGGAAAACGGGAAATTCGAGCCTACAGTCCTCGTGAAGGAAAGGCTTAAGAAATTATTTAAGCAGTACAACATAGAATTGGAGGTAATGGATCAATGAAAGGCCAAGTGAAATCCAAACAAAGAGTCAGAGATCATGGGGAGGTTTTCACCAACGAGCGCGAGGTGAACGCCATGCTAGATTTAGTAAAGGATGAAACCGAAAACATCGAATCCACGTTTTTGGAACCAGCCTGTGGCGATGGCAACTTTCTTTCAGAGATTATTCGTAGAAAACTCGCAATTGTAAAAGAAAGATACGGCAAGAATTTGGAAAATTACGAAAAGTATTCAATCGTTGCCGTCTCCTCGGTATACGGAGTTGAATTGCTGAGGGATAACGTTATTGCCTGCATCGACAGGCTGTACAATATATGGAACGATGAATACTCGGAGATTGCAAAAAAGCAAATCAACAAAGACGTCCAGAATGCGTGCAAATATATCCTCAAGAAAAATATATTGTGCGGAGATGCTTTGACCTTGAAGCAAGAAAATGGCGAACCGATCATCTTCGCGGAATGGAAGCTCGTCAGTGGTTCTATGCTCAAAAGACGTGATTATCGATTGGATCAGATTTTGGAAGCACAAAACGATACTCCGAGCCTATTTTGGTTCGCAGATGGTTGGGAATATGATGAAGAGACAAAGGAATATATCCCTGCTCCAATAAAGGAATTCCCTTTAACCGATTTCAGAAGGGTACAAGATTATGAATAAAGTCAACTACAATCCGGATGTATTATCTTGCATCGCCAATTTGAGCAACGATGAGGTTTTCACTCCGCCGGAACTCGCAAATGACGTACTTGATTTATTGCCAAAGGAGATATGGAAAGACAAAAACGCCAAGTTCTTGGATCCTTTTTGCAAATCCGGCGTGTTTCTTAGAGAAATCGCCAAAAGACTATTGGAAGGGTTAAAAGACGAAATACCAGATCTGCAAGAAAGAATCGATCACATCTTCCATAATCAAATTTATGGCATCGCAATTACCGAACTTACAAGCCTGCTTTCAAGAAGGAGCGTCTACTGCTCTAAATACCCAAACTGCAAATATTCCATTTCCAAATTCGATGATGTGGATGGCAATATTCGCTTTAAGAGAACAGAGCATACTTGGAAAGACGGCAAATGCGTTTTTTGCGGAGCTTCGCAAAAAGAATACAAAAGAGACAAAGAACTGGAGACTTATGCCTATGAGTTCATCCATACATTGAAACCGGAGGAAATATTCAACATGAAATTTGATGTTATTTGCGGCAATCCGCCTTATCAATTAAATGACGGTGGAAACGGGGCGAGTGCCATGCCTATCTATCAAAAGTTTATTCAACAGTCGATAAAATTAAAACCTAAATACCTGACAATGATAGTTCCTTCACGATGGTTTGCTGGCGGAAGAGGACTAGACTCTTTTAGAGATGAAATGTTGCATGATAATAGGCTTCGCAAAATTGTTGACTTTCCAAACGCGGCCGATTGTTTTCCAGGAGTGGAAATTAAAGGTGGAGTATGCTATTTCTTGTGGAGTAGAGATGAAAGAGGGCTATGCGAAGTTACTACTAAAAACGGGAAAGAAAGCAACACGGCTATTAGGCCTTTGCTTGAAAAAGGATGTTCGACTTTCATAAGATACAATCATTCCATTTCCATTTTGCAAAAAATACGTAAGTTAAACGAAAAGACTTTTAATGAACTGATTACCCCTAACGATCCTTTTGGCTATGACGTTAGAGTTGAAAATAGCTACACCAGAATTAAACCCGATATTAAAAAAGAAAAATTTAATAATTGCGTGAAGATTTATTACTATGGTTGGAAAAGAGACGGTATAGGGTACATAGATAGAAACACAGTAAGGAAAAATCTCAATTGTATCGAGGATAAGAAAATCTTTATTTCAAGAGCTTATGGTGCGGGTGAAGTTTTTCCACACCAAATTCTCGGAGTGCCGTTCATTGCCGACAAATGTTCCGTATGTACTGAAACTTATTTAATGATTGGCCCATATAAGGATGATAATATTTTGCACAATATTTTGTCTTATATCTCAACTAAATTTTTCAGATTTTTGGTAATGTTAAAGAAAAACACGCAGAGTGCTACGCCTGCTGTGTATGAACTAGTCCCTGTTCAAGATTTTTCTAAAACATGGACAGATGAAGGCTTATATAAGAAATACGGACTTACAAATGAAGAAATTTCATTTATTGAGTCTATGATCAAACCCATGGATTTAAATAACCCAGCTGAGGAGGAGTGAAAATGGCAAAAGATTTCTTTCCTCAAAAGCCAAACGCAAAACCGATGATATATGCCTATGAAGATAGTAATCCGCAATATGCCGGCTATTTGAAAATCGGTTATACAACAATTGGAGTAGAAGAGAGGGTTAGGCAACAATACCCTACTTTGAGACCCAATGGCACAAGCCCATACAAAATCGTCTTTGCCGAATCTGCCATGTATACCGATGGCGGCAATTTCATGGACCATGACATCCATAAATATCTGGATAAAAAAGGGTTCAAGAATGTCGGTGGTGAATGGTACAAGTGCAGCGTCGATGACGTAAGGGCGGCTTGGATTGCCGTTCGCTCACATACAAAAAACGAGGAAAACAGGACGTTGAATTTTGCCATGCGTCCAGAACAAGCAGAAGCCGTCAACAAGACAATGCTTTACTTCGACTCCGTCTATCAAGACAGAAAACACAACATACCCAAATTTCTTTGGAACTGCAAAATGCGGTTCGGCAAGACATTTGCCTCTTATGAACTCGCCAAGAAGATGGGCATGAAGAGAATCTTGATCCTGACTTTCAAGCCTGCCGTCCAATCTGCTTGGGAAGACGATCTTAAGCAACACGTGGATTTCGAAGGATGGCAGTTCGTTTCTCGTGATGGTTTAAGATATGAAGACGCAGATAAAGAAAGACCTATCGTTTGCTTCGGATCGTTTCAAGACTATTTAGGAATCAACAAGGAAACAGGCGGAATCAAGCCTAAAAACGAATGGGTTCATACCATCAATTGGGATTTGGTCATCTTCGACGAGTATCACTTCGGTGCTTGGAGGGATAACGCCAAAAAGCTATTTGAGAATCCTGATGACGAAAAGGAAGACGTCGATAACAGCAACCATAATGAATTGCTTGATGAGACGTGGCTTCCTATAACCACCAAATATTATTTGTATTTGTCGGGTACACCATTCAGAGCCATCAATTCCGGCGAATTCATAGAAGAACAAGTCTATAACTGGACCTATTCCGATGAACAAAGAGCCAAAGAAAACTGGAAAGGACCGGACAATCCATATGAAGCTTTGCCACGAATGGTAATGATGACTTATGAGATTCCCGAAGCAATCAGAAGAGTTGCTATAAATGGCGAATTCAATGAGTTCGACCTCAATATGTTTTTCGAAGCGGAAGGCAAAGGCAAAGATGCACGCTTTATTTTCGAAAACGAAGTTCAGAATTGGTTGGATTTAATTCATGGTGCTTATCTTGATACTTCTATTGATGAACTGAAAGTAGGCACGAAGCGTGGGCAATCATATCTTCCTTTCAAGGAAACTGCCTTATTAAATGTTTTGAGTCATACATTATGGTTTTTGCCTAATGTGGCTTCGTGCGATGCGATGGAGAACTTGCTTAAACAAAAGCAGAACAATTTTTATCATACATACAAAATTAATAACTGCTCTGGCACGAAAGCCGGCGTCGGCCTTGATGCGTTATATCCGGTTCTCGAATCAATGGACGATCCTCTTGAATCAAAGACGATCACGCTTACATGTGGCAAGTTATGCACTGGCGTTACCGTCAAACCATGGACCGGCATATTTATGCTTCGAAACCTCTCCACCCCAGAGACTTATTTCCAATCGGCATTCAGAGTTCAGTCTCCTTGGGAGGTAAAAACCGAGACTGGAAAAAAAGAAATCATCAAGAAAGAATGCTATGTTTTCGATTTTGCTTTGGACAGGGCTTTGAAGCAAATCGCTGATTATGCGACCAAGCTCGACATAAACGAGCCAAACCCAGAAAAGAAAGTTCGAGATTTCATCGATTTCTTACCAGTTCTAGCCTACAAAGACGGTGCGATGAAAGAAATCGACGCAGGAGAAATCCTGGACATCGCTATGAGCGGAACTACGGCTTCTCTCCTTGCTCGTAGATGGGAGTCGGCATTGCTCGTTAACGTCGATAATGCGACGCTGCAACGCCTCCTAAATAGTGAGCGAGCCATGGAAGTTTTGATGAAAATCGAGGGTTTCAGGAGCCTTAACAAAGACATCACCACAATCATCGCGAAATCCGAAGATGTGAAGAAGAAAAAGAAAGAACTCGAGAACCCTACGCCAAAAGAAAAAAAGCAGATCTCCGAAGAGGAAAAGGAGTTCAAAAGCAAGAGAAAAGAGATTCAGGAAAAGCTCATCAAATTCGCCACCCGCGTCCCCGTGTTCATGTATTTGACCGATTACAGGGAATATTCTCTCGAAGATGTCATCACGAAGCTTGAACCCACACTCTTCAAGAAAGTCACCGGCCTAGACGTCGATGACTTCAATTTGCTTGTTTCTCTTGGGATTTTCAACAAGCCTTTGATGAATGATGCAATCTACAAGTTCAAGAGATACGAGGATTCAAGCCTCGAATATACAGGCATCAATAGACACGAAGGCGAAAAAGTGGGCTTGTTCGATACCGTTCTTACCAACGACGAATATAAACACTTATATGAACTTCAGCAAAAATCTCTAATTGGCAAGAAAACAGCTTATAAGCTCGAAGACTTGGCCAAAGAAAAGAAAGGCTCTGGATTTGATAAAAACGGGCATGCAGTATCTTCTCAACAGCCAACGAAATCGAATGAATCGGCCTTTGTTTCAAAACCAAGTTCGCCTTCAAACCAAAAAACAATTGTTACCAAGAAAGAAATTATCGTTGTCGATAAATCTAAAATTGTTGTTGGTGCCAAGGTTTCCCACAAAGCGTTTGGCATTGGATTTATTACAGAGTTAAAGGATGAACTTGTCGTTGTTAAATTTGACGAATACCCAGCTGCTAAAAACTTCCAGAATCCACAAGGGTTCGAAAACGGATTCTTAAAGTTGGAGGAATAAGAGCATGCCAGGTAGCGTTCCGTTTTTGTAGGTAAGCCCCCCAATTGGTATGCCGAAATGATTTGACGTGCTCCCTTTCGGGATCATTTTTGGCGATAGTTTGCCCGCTGAAAGAAAAGGAGAAACGAATGGAAGAAATCATCAGCGATGCCTTGGCCACCGGCAAAAGGGTGACCACCGTCTACAGCCCGGAGCTGAAGTTGGCCCTGTTCCGGGAGTATGTGTTCGACGGCCAGGAAGCTTATGACGCGATAATCTCCTGCCTTGGCGCCGAACGCAAAACTGTATTTACTCTGCAAACTAGCGGGCCTAAGTCTACGCAAAGTCTACTTTAAAGTCTACTTTTAGTCTACTTTTAGGGTCTTTTCTTCTACTAGATAAATGGAGGCTGCAATATTCTTCCTAGTCTTTCTCTCCGGTAGCAGGCAAAGGAGAAAGTGAGTCTATATCACGGATGTGGCCTCTATAGCGATCATCCTGATTCTGGGTTGCGTTCTATGGAGCGAAAAAGGCCGCAAAAACGAAAAATAACCCTGTTTTGCAGGGTTATTTTTTGTTATTAGCTCTTGTGAAACGGTTGGAAATCCTTGTTTATTTAAGGATTGCGTTTCGCCACTTAATAACTATTTTGCAGCCTCAGCGTCTTTTCTCTTGTAGAACCTTGCTTTAAGGCAATAAAAAGCAAGCAATGTAATAAAGGCACCTGTGGTAACGTCTGAAGCAAAATGGGCGCCGGCAACAACGCGCGAAACCATGACGATTATTAGCCAAAGGTAGCAAAGGACGCTCGCGATGATTTCGCCGGTTTTCTTTTTGCTGCAGAACTCAACAGGCAAAAGAGATAAGACAATTACGCAGGCGGCATTGGCTGAGTGACCAGAAGGGAATGAGTCTGAACCGCTCCACCAATTGGGTGAATACCATGGAAAGAAGCCATCATAAGGCGGCAATAAATCCCTCATGCGTGGACGGCCCCAGGCGTATTTAAGCGCATAGGTGACTGCTTGCTCTATCAAGATCGTAAGGATGGCGATGATGGCGACTCGTTTCAAAGAACTTCCGTAACGTTTGCTAAGAGCTCGCGCTCCGAAGAACGAGCCAGCTGCAATCGGCAACATAAACGAGAATCCGTAAATAAGCGCTCCTTTGACCTTTAAGTAGTTCAAAACAAAGAACACAAGAAGGAAAGAATAGGCCAGAATCCCGACAACCGATATGACGGCGATAAAGATGCTCAAGAATTTTTTCTCTTTTTGCCGCGTGAAGAAAAGGATATTGAAACCGAGTAAAGCAATAAGAGTGAACGGGACTTCTCCAATCGCCTCCAATATTTTGCCGAATAAGCTCTCTTTGTTATATAAGGCTATCGAGATATCAAGATCAAAGAAAGCAAAGTAGATCATCAGCGAAATATAAAGAACAACGCCAACAATCGCCGGTATGAATTTGACTATCTTTTTACTCATTTTCAGAAGCTCCGCTTTCCTCAATCTCAAAGACATAGTCGCCCTCATCTAGGGTTTTTGCTATTCCGGGCAAAACGATTTTCGCTTGCGTGTTTGAGGGTATGGATATCTCGTAAATGGTTTTCTTCTCTTCCTTTTGCCACGCGCTTTTCACCAAGCCGTATTGGCTCAAATATTCGAATCTTGCATAAGTGATGTTTCCGCCTGGTCTCGGGGCGATAACAAAATTGTTTTCCCCTGCGATTTTCACGCCGCACATTTCTTTAAACAGCCATTCGCATACCGCGCCTTTGCTGTAATGGTTTAGCGAGCCAATGCCTTTATCGCTTGTCGAATTGCCTTCCCAAGCTTCCCAGATGGTGGTCGCGCCATTTTTCATCATATAGAGCCATCCGGGCTTTTCTTCGTTCTCCAGGAGCTTATAAGCGTAGTCAATGTCGATATCCTCCAAAACGTAAAGAATCATCGGGGTGGATAGAAAACCGGTACCAACCCGCCAATTGTAATGATCAAGAGCTTTGATGAGTCTTTTTTTAGCGAATTCGGTTTGCTGTTCATCGAGCAAGCCCATATAAAGCGGCCGCACGAGCTTGGCCTGTCTATCGGTATCTAGGCTATATTTTGGCTTAGAGACGTATTCTTGATAGGCCTTCTTTGCCCCTTCGCTGTATTCTTTGACTTTTTTAAGGCGCTGATCGTTTTCTTTATGGAGTATTTCCGATGCTTTTAGGACTCGATGAAGGGTGAAATAGGTATAAGCGGTTGATTCTTCTGGATGAGGGCTAGCGAAGTCATACCATTTGAAGGCCATGACGTCGTTAGGCTCTGCCCATTCGCCGTATGATTGTCCGCAGTTTACGAAGTACTTGCGGTTTTTAAACGAAATGTGAACCGGTTTGGCGTAAATCCCTCCCCACTTTCCAGCTCTTTTTATCATGAAGCCCGCGTAGTTCATGATGCCTTCGAAATGTTCTTGAAGCAGCCTATCATCGCCATACACCTCATAAAAATTCAAAGGGATATAGACGCCTGCGCATGCCCAGCCTACCGACCCATTCATTGTCCACATGAACCAATCTTCATGGGCGTATGGCGCGATTTGCGGGAGACGCCCGCTCTTCCACTGCCTATCGAAAATGTCGCGGACGTGCTTACGGGCAAAAGCGGCATAGTCCACCATGTAGGAAGCGGTTGGAAAGAAAATCTCGCTGTCGCCAGTCCAGCCCATTCTCTCACGGGTCGGGCAATCGGAAGGGATATCGGTCGAATTGCTTTTAAGCGACCACATCGTGCTTTGATAGAGCTTGTTTATCAAAGGGTTTGAGCATTCGAATTCGGAAACTGAAGAGAAGCCGCTATAGACGGCAATTGCCGTGAAATCGTCTTTTTCAAAAGGAATGTCGGTATCGATTTGCGCATAGCGGAAACCGCCATAGAAAAACTTAGGCTTGTAGTCGTTTCGTCCTTCCTTGCATAGATAATCAATTTCCTGAAGAGGCGACTTTTTGCCTTTGAATGTGCATTGAATGTTTTCCAAAGAGAGCTCGCCGTCTTTGTCGAGCATCTCCCCAAGAGTGATGTGAATGCGCTCACCTAGATGTGCCATTAAGGAAAAGGAGATGTACCCTGAGATATTTTGCTCAAATTCGAGAACCTTTTTGCCTTTGGGGGTGATGATCAGTCTGATTGGCTTAAATTTTTCGTTTTCGGTGACACTAAAATTATTAGAAGAAGTCAGTTTTGCGGGTTTTTTGATGGTTTTGGCTTTTTTGTCGTAGGATGGGCATTTCCTCGCATCAACCTTTTCTCCATCTTTGAGATCGGCAAAAATTATGGGCCCATCGTTTGACCAACTCCAACTATTGTCAGTGGCGAGCATGAACTTTGTCCCATCGTTTTTGGTTATCTCAAGCTGAGCTAAGAATTGCGTCTGCTTCCCATAGGTGTTCACTCTGCCTTTCGCGCCGCTTGATCCGCGATACCAGCCATCTGCAAGCTCCACGCACAATGAGTTTTTGCCAGAAACAACGAGGTCTGTTACATCATATGTTTGATATTGGACTCTTTTTCTATAGTCAAACGATCCTGGGGCGAAGATAAAATCGCCGCATCTTTCGCCGTTTATCCTGGCTTCGTATAGCCCACGGGCGCTGATATAAAGCCTTGCTGCTTTGACGGCGGAGATTTCAAAGTCTTTTTTGAAGCAATCGACGGGGTAGCGGTCCTTTCCGTTGGCCTTGTAATTGCCGCTTATCCATTGTGCACGCCAATCGTTTTCCTTGAGGAGGCCTAGTTCAAAAGAGTTATATTCGCTCCATTCCCCCGGTTCGTCGTTCTCATCGTAAAGGCGAATCCTGAAATCGACATGCGATCTTGATTGGAGCGGGAAAAAGAAGTCAAAGTGCATGCTTTGGCTTTTGTTTTTGTGTGTGCGTTTCTCCCCGTCGATAGCGAATTCGATTTCGTAGGACGTTTGCTTTTTCCCTCCTAGGCAATTCCAGCTGATACGAGGGTTTTTCACGTCGATGCCTGAGGGGTTTGTCAGGTATTCTGTTTTGATGTTTGTTGCTTTCATGGGAGCCTCCAAACGCTTTATTTGGTTAAACCAGCAAGCTCGGCCTGAATCTTCTCGTAGTATTCCTGCCCTTTCTTTCTCTCGATTTCCCACTTCGCTTCATCACGGGCGAGCTTTTTGGCCTCTTTTTCCTTGCGTTTAGCGATTTGCTCAGCGCTGAGCGAGGCTAATTTAGCGGCTTTCTTTTCTTCGGTTTTAGCTTTTTTCGCCTCTTCTTTTTCTTCTTTCAGTTTTTGCTTGGCCTCGTTTTTGGCTTTTTTCTCCGTTACTTTGTCGTTGTGTTTTTTGACCTCTTCTTCGTAGTTGAGTCCTTTTTTCTCGCATTTGATTTTTAGGTTCTCTAAATAAGCGCGCTCGTTTTCTAAGAGATATCTTTCTTCGTCTTCCTTGGCTTTAACTTCCGGCGGAATCCAATTCTCGCCTTTAGCCTCTGCACTTGCTTTTTGCCGTTCCCTGATAATCGAAAGCTTCTTATTGGCGGTTTTCTCGGTGTTCAAAAACATCAGCAGGACGGCCAGGGCGAGCCCGGTGAATACCTCCAAGCCAACAAAGGAGAACGTGATTGCGTTTTTAACGGCGTCTGATTGGACATAGGCCACGGTTTCGCCAAGCTCATTGATTGTCGGCGCCTTATACCCGCTGCCTGCTAGCAACGCATTGAAAAGGCCTGTGGTTACGCCGATCAAAGCCGTGGCGATGACGTTATAGACCGACATTGAAAGTCCGTCGCATCTTACCCCGCTCTTCCATTCAAGGTGGTCGAGAGTGTCGGCAAACAAAGCCATAAAGACATAAGAGCAAGGCAATCCGCCGATGTTTTTGATAAATTGACCCGTCAAGACGATAACCATATTGGTCGGCGCCATCCAGCAAATGGCGCTGCCGATGGCGTAGAGAACGAATCCCCACATCGTGACATTCCTCTTTCCAAAACGCTTGGCAAGCGGCCAGACTAAGAAAATGCCTATGCCCATCGGGATTCCGCCGATGACTGAGACAAGCATCTGGGTCGTTCCGTCGTTATAGCTGCCCAAAACGTAATTGCAGTAGTAGACAAGGCCAAGGTTTTTCAAAGAAGAGCCGACGGTGTAGATAAAGAAATATGCGAAAATAATCCACATGTATTTGTCGCTGAAGACGATTTTGAGCTGTTTGGAGAAAGGCACCGCTTTCGTTTCGCCCTCCCCTTGCTCTTCGCTGATTCTCTCTTTTGTGAAGTAATATTCAAGAAGCGTCAGAGGGAGAGCGAGAATGCTCAAAACGCACATAACGATGATCCAAAGCGATTTATTGACGCCAAGAATAGGCATGATCACAACCGGGAAAAGAAGGGCGACCAATATCCCGCTCATCATGATGGAGGCGATTTGGTTGAAAACGGAAAGCCCGCCCCTCTGAATGGTGTTTCTCGTGGAAAGAGGAACCATGAGGTTGTGGCTCATGTTGTAGATGGTGAAGGCGAAAGAGTAGAAGAGGTTATATGAAACCATGACCCAGATAACTTGAACGGTCTCGTTCGCGTTTGGCACCAGGAAGAGAAGAACGCCGGTAATCGCGACTAGAGGAGCGGAAAGCAAGATCCAGGGTCTAGCCTTCCCTTGCTTCGTTTTTGTTCTATCGATGATGTAGCCCATGATGACGTTGGTAATGGCGTCGATGATCTTGGAAACGATCGGGAAGATGGTCAAAAACAATCCGCCCCAAACGCTTGTCAAACCCAATACGTCCGTGTAATACACATTCAAATACGTGGCGAGAACGGCGTTTAGCAAAAGCGCTCCGCATGGCCCAAGCAAATACCCAAGCCATTTTTCCTTCCCCGTCACGTTGCGAGAATGAATCCTGCTGTCGAAGAGTTTCCCGTTCAATGCTTTGTTTTTCATGTCTAGTTCTCCTTTTTCTCATCTTTAGGCAGTTTCGGGGCTTTAACCGAAACGCAAAAATCTTTAATGCCTTTCACAAGGTGGCCGTTTGCTAAGTCAACCATGCCCTGCGCGAAATTATAGGGAAAGCTTTTCCCTGCCGACATTGACATCGTGATAATTGAATTGCTCTCCAAGATGCGTTTGAGAAAATAGGCTCCCTTGATTTTATTATCGCGTTCTTGGCCCTCAGGAAGTTTCTTGGCTTTCTTCATGTCTTTTTTCGCGACGCCGAGGACGGCATTGAATAAGATTTTTCCAATCGGCGTCTGCTGAAGATCGGTGAACCTGCTTTCCATTCTAATTGGTTTTCGTTTTGGCTCTTGCGGTATTTTCAATCCGGACATTTCCTCAAAAACATCGTTGGTCATGCGCAAAACTTCGCCAGCCCCATAAATGCGATTGATCTCTTGGGGATATGGAACAGATGCTTTTTCTCCAGTGATGCTGAGGGTTTTGGAATCGATGACCGTTTCCGAATCGGAGCACAAATTAAAGAGATAGTCGCCGCTTTCTAGCACCCAGCGGTGTTCCTTTGCGTTCCAATAACGCAGATCGGCTTTCTTGATGCTTAAGGAAACGTTTTTTTCTTCGCCTTTTCTTAAATGCACTTTTTGGAACCCTTTAAGCTCACGTTTGGCTTTGAAGCAATCTGAACTCGGTGAGCTTACATAGATTTCGGCGACCTCAGCGCCATCGAAATCACCGACGTTCTTAATCGAAAAACCAACAATGACTTCGTCGCGCTCTTCTTTGACGGAAAAGGAGGAATATTCAAATTTGGTATAGGATAAGCCGTATCCAAACGGATATCTGACTCTCTTATTCGCGGTTAGATAATACCTGTAACCGACAAGAATCCCTTCTTTGTAAATCTCATTGATCCCTTTGCCGAAACTCTCTCCGAAAGGAACGTCTTCGTAAGAAAGAGGCCAACTTTCGGCAAGACGCCCAGAAGGGGTCTTTTCCCCATAAACCAGTTTCCATAACGCCTCACCCCCACCTTGCCCGGGCAAATACATATTCAAAATGGCGTTTACTTTGTCTTCAAACGGCAGTTCACATGGCGAGCCACCATACAAGATGACGGCAATCTTCTTCTTTAAGGGGAGCAGCACGTCGATTAGGGCTAATTGGTTTTTTGGCAGCGACATGCTTTCGCGGTCGCCTCCCTCGCTTTCTGAATAATCGGTAAGCCCGAGGAAGAGAAAAAGGGTCTCGTATTCTTCAGCGGCCTTCACCGCTTCATGAATCAGCTTTAAATCAACGTCATTTTCGTTTGCTTTATACCCTTTTCGATAAACGAAGTGGACGCCATGTTTTTCAAACGCCTTTTTCGGCGATGACAAAAACGTCGGATTTATCATCGAGCTTCCCGATCCTTGATAACGAGGCTTGTCAAAAAGCTCGCCGATCACGCATATCTTTTCGTCTTTTTTTTAGAGGCAAAACCCCGTTATTTTTCAAAAGGACCGCAGAATCGGCAGCAATTTCCTCCGCCAAAAGATGGTGAGATTCAAAATTGACGTCGGTTTTGCGCTTATTTTGGTGCTTGCTCACCAGGTTAAGCACATTGCTTACGGCTTTATCTAAATCGGCCTGGCTGAGTATTCCGTTGTTTAAGCCATCGATTATCCATTTACGGCAGATGGGGGTGTCGCCAGGCATTTCCAGATCAACCCCGGCTTGGAGCATTTTGATGCGGTCGTGGGTGGCGCCCCAATCCGTGATAACAACCCCATCGAAGCCCCATTCTCCGCGGAGGACATCACTAAGCAGCGATTTGTTGTGGCAGCAATAAACGCCATTGATTTGGTTATATGCGCACATAAGACTTTCTGCGCGCCCTTCTTTCAATGCGATCTCGAAGGGCTTAAGGTAGATTTCGCGGATGGTTCGTTCGTCAGCGACGCTATTGCCCATAAAACGGAAATTTTCGCTGTTGTTCAAAGCAAAATGCTTTAAGCACGATGCAACGCCTTGGCTTTCTATGCCTTTTATCTCGAAGGCGGCGAAGGTTCCTGATAAAAGCGGATCTTCGGAATAATACTCAAAGTTCCTGCCTCCTAAGGGATTTCTTTTTATATTCGTCCCTGGGCCCAAAACAACGTCAATTCCGTAATAATTGCTCTCTTCTCCGATGGCTTTTCCAATTTTATAGGCATTTTCGGGGTCCCAGCTCGAGGCCACGGTGACAGCGGGAGGAAACGCGGTGGCTGGAAGGCTGCCAGTCACTCCGTTGTCGCCTTCCCCGTTTTGCACCCTTAATCCATGAGGCCCGTCTGACATTCGAATCGATTGGATGTTTAAACGCGGAACAGGATTGGTGTACATGAAATCGGTGCCCGCTACCAAAGCGGCTTTTTCCTCTTTCTTCAAATCGCTCAAAATTTTCAGTGCATCCATGAAAATGGTCTCCGCCAAAAAGTTAAGACCATTATAGAAACAGGTTTAATGCTCCGTTGTACATTTGTTTTATTGATGATATAAATGTTTTGTCTTTTTATGAAAAATATCGATTATTCATATTTGGGCTCCCTGCTTGGCAATTTGTCAGGAGTCCCCATAAGGGTTTTTCGCGGCGAGAATCAAATCTTTTATTGCTCCATCGTCAAATTGCCAAAAGACCCGCTTGAGCCCTATTTGAAAAGGGTTCTCAGCAGCAAAAAACACATCGATTATTACATCACGCCTGCTTTTGATTACTACGGCATCGTTACGAGTGGACCAATCAAAATCGTCATAGGACCAACGCGCCAATCTCCGCTTTCAGATCAAGAAATCCGCGAGCAAGCCTTCGAGCTTGATGTCGAGCCGGAAGATTTGGAGGAATTTAAACTTGGCATCAAAAGCATCGTGCCAATGCCTTTTGTAAGCGTTCTTCAGATCCTGTGCGCGATCAACTATGTTCTGAACCATGAAAAGCTGACATTAGAAGACGTCACGATCGCCGAAAGCGCCCAAAAGGTCATGCAATCCGATTTGGAAACTCAAAAGGCAAATAAAAGCATCGACGGCGACCCTTTTTCTGAAGAGCATGAATTGCATAACACGATTTTCATTGAGCGAACAATCGCAAATATCGTGAGAAAAGGCGATACAGCCGCTCTTCGGCAATGGGCCAGCAGCGCTCCGGCGGTGAGAGCGGGTGTTTTGGCTAAAGATCAATTGAGGCAGATCAAAAACACGTTCATCGTAACCGCCACCATCGTTTCTAGGGCCGCAATACGCGGCGGGATGGACGTTAATGAGGCTTTGTCCCTTTCTGATTCATATATTCAAAAATGCGAGTTTTTCACCAGCGTAGAAAGCATAATGAACCTTCAATTTAGGATGGTTTCCGATTACACCGAAAAAGTGGAGAGGCTTCGAAACAGCGGCTGCGCTTCGAAATTCGTAATTGAAGTCAGCAATTATGTACAGAAACACATTTCCGAGCCCATAGACATCAAGGCTTTGAGCAAAGCGATGTATTTAAGCCGCTCTCGCTTCAGCACGAAGTTCAAGGAACAAACCGGAATGTCCCCAATCGATTTCATAACCAGAGAAAAAATAGAAGAAGCCAAAAGGCTTATAAAATACACAGACAAGCCACTTTCTTCGATTGGCGATTATTTGGGCTTCTCTTCCCAAAGCCACTTTTCCCGCACGTTCAAAAAACACACGGGCCTATCCCCGAATGAATATCGACTGAAGTACGCCGAGTAACGTGAATATTGTTGTTCTTTGTTTGCATGGCCCTGGCCTTTCCGATGCTTGCCTTAAAGTCGGCGATGGTTGGCCGTCCGCGGCGAAAGCAAAACTCCATTTACTCTGCAAACTAGCGGGCCTAAGTCTACGCAAAGTCTACTTTAAAGTCTACTTTTAGTCTACTTTTAGGGTCTTTTCTTCTACTAGATAAATGGAGGCTGCAATATTCTTCCTAGTCTTTCTCTCCGGTAGCAGGCAAAGGAGAAAGTGAGTCTATATCACGGATGTGGCCTCTATAGCGATCATCCTGATTCTGGGTTGCGTTCTATGGAGCGAAAAAGGCCGCAAAAAAGAAAAATAACCCTGTTTTGCAGGGCTATTAATCTTGTTTTGGTTAGGCTTTGTAAGAACAAATGTTGGAAATCAGATAAGATTTATCAATGCTTTCTGAGGCGGAAGAGAGATGGATCTTCACGTTTTCTTCCCCTGCTAATTGAGCGGAAGTAAGAGAGGCGAAATAGGTCTTGCTTTCGTTTTCGTTGGTGATGAAGACCCCGGCTTTGTTGATGTCGAAGCTCCAGTTCTGATAGGAATGAAGCATTTCCTCGCGGGTCATCTTGCTTTCGCTTGCTGCGGCGGGGCAATTTTTCCCTAGATTAGTTTCTTCCCCTGCTTTCACCCAAGCGATTTCATCTTCCCCGGCGGCGGTGCCAAGGCTGAAACGGAGGCCTTCGCCGTTTTCGAAGTATTTAGAGAAGTCGATTGGGTCAAGAGCGAGGATGCTTTCTGCTTCCATTGATTCGCCGCTGCAAGTGATCAAGGCCCCGTCTTTCGACCCTTGCACCGCGAGTTTCCCGGCGGTTTTGCTGGTCGCGTTTTCTAAAGAGAAACCTTCAAGGGAGGAGAAGTCGATGACTTGTTTCTCCGCTTTCACGATGTAGGGTTTGCCAAACCAGTGCAGGCGGCTCGTCCCCTTTTGCAAGGTACATGCGATCCCTTCTTCCCCGCTTGCTTGAGCATCAGTCAACTCGACTTCTGCGCTGGGGTTGCTAAGGCAGGTAAAGGGGGTTTCGCTGAGGATATTTTTCGCATAGGCAGTCACTTTGTCATCGCTTCCAAGCTTAAAGGAGATCAGGGAGTTTCTTAAGGACGAGGCGACTTGGATGGAGGAATCGCTTCCATTGGACAGAAGCTTTTTGCCGTTGATAGCGACGTAATTGTAGGTATTGAAAGAACCTGCTTCCATGTAGATGGTCTCGCCTTTTGCAAGAAGGGATTTGAAGTTGATTTTGGGCATGGTGAAACCGTTTTGGTCATCGCTGCCCGCGTGAATCATGATTCCGTCGTTTATCGTCCTGGCGAAATCCGCTTCCAGCTTATCCAGCGCCTCAGCATTCCCTCCGTATTGACCCCAGGTCGCTACGTTGAAGCTGCTGCGGATGGAAGTGGAGGCTTTTGCTCCGCCAGAAAAGGTGAAGTCAGCGGAGTTGAGCTCATTCACGATTTCCGTCTTGGCCGTTCCATAGGTATAACGCGCGGTAAGAAGAGTGTCGCCTTCTAAGGGGCTTCCGAAGTCGAACTTGCCCTCGCTTGAATACCATCCTTCAAAATCAACCGAGTCATAATATTCATCCAAGGTTTTGTTGGGGGCGCTTGGCTCGGCTAGCTTAGTGCCCGCGTCTTGGGTGATTGGATCGATGGAGGTTGTCCCATTCGTGTCAAAGGTCACCTTGCACTGGATGAGAGAGGAAGAGACGACTAGGCTCACGTCCTTTTCCTGGTTCTTGATGAGATAATAGCCGTCCGCGTCTTTTTCTAAGACGAGGTCCCCGATTTTCACCGCGTCGATTTGGTGATACTTAACCGGGGTCACCTTGAATCTGATTTCTTTTGAGTAGGCGACCTTATCCAAATCGATGGAAGGATCAGAGAGCTCGATGCTGAAGCCATCCCCGGAAGGCAAGGCGATCTTATAGGTCTCTTCTTCGGTCGATACGTTGACGAAAGAGGAGGATTTGACGGACTTGATCGTGTATACCCCGTCCCCATCTGGATTTAATGGATCGTCTTGGTAGACGACTTTGGTGATCTTGTTATGGGGGTTCGCGGTCAAAGTGAAACGGAAGTCGCTGCCATAAGGGATCTTTTCCGCGTCGATGCTGTCTAAGGGGTTCATCGCGAAGCTGCCGGAAGAGAAGATCAGACGATAGGTGTTTAGTGCGGAGGAACAGGCGATTGTGAGGTTAGAATTTACATTGGAGATGGTGTAGACGCCATCATCATCGCTTAGCAAAGAATAGCCGCTATCATCGATGAGCACCTCATTGACGCTATAGCCTTCTGAGGGGGTGATGGTGAAGCGGAAATCCTTCCCCTGCTCCACTTTGCTTGGATCATAGCCATCTAAGGCGGCGATGGAGCAGTGTTCATCCGCGGAATAAGAGATCGTGAAATACGTTTTCTCTACCTCGCTAGTTGAATCAGAGCCTTCTGGCGTGGGGTTTATGTTCCCGCAAGAAGGAAGAATCAGCATCGCGCAGGCGAGGCTAGCCAAGGCTAGGACGTTTGTTTTTTTGCTCATGTTCGAATTTCCTCCAATCATTTCTTTATTTCAGCCCAAACCGTAAGCCCGGAATGGGGGTCATCCATGTTCTTGCCCGCGGAGGAGTAATCGACTAGCCTCTCTCCGGAAGACAGTTCAACGGTAAGGTTATTCTTGAAAGAGTCGTTTTTGATGCGCTTCCCCTTCGCTTTTACTGGCAAAGGATTGTTAAAGCCATCTAGCCGCGCGTCTTCGGCGAGGACGATGGGCCCACGGGTATAAGCCACTTTCTCGTTTAGGCGATGGCAAAGCAGGGGGAGAGTGAAACGGATTTCCAGACGATCCTCGTTCCAAATCCGGTCGATCACGAGGTAGCCCTTCTCTTCTTTTGCTTCTTCTAAAGGCGATCCATTGAGGAAAACATGCATTCTCCCCCAAGAAGGTTTCCTTAGTTTCAAGGAGAATCTCTCCCCTCTTCCTTTGATTTTCAAGACGGCTTTCCCGCTTCGATAAAGGTTCGCGCTTAAACTGAAGCGAATCTCTTTCTCGTTCCAAAGGCTCTTTGCGTTGAAGGAGCTATAGAAATTAATCGCATAACCCCCCTCCTCTTTTAAGAAGGCAAAAGCTGGAACTAACCCTAGGCCATATCCTCCGTTAGCCGCGCAGCAGCCATAGGTCTTCCCTTCTTGCATCACCATGAAGCCGCCGATGACTTGGCAACGCCTATCCGAAACCAAAGGGGAATAAGAATCGAAGCAATATCTTTCATGGGGAACGGTCACATACCCTTCTAGGTTCCATACCCTGCCCTCAGAAAGTTCCATGGTCTGGTTGAGGTCATTGAACGCGCCGAACAAGGCATTGTAGCTCATTACCTCGAGCAAAGAGGCGTAAGAAGCTTCCTTCGTGTAATTCAATAAATCGAGCAGCAAGCCCATATAAGCGACGGTGACGCAGGTCTCTAGGCTTGGTTTGGCTGGCTTCTTTGTTTGGGCGACTCCGGCGTGACTAAAAAACTCGCTGTCCGTGCCGATGCCTCCGGTGATCGTGAATTCGCTTTTGGCCACCTTATCGGCGAAAGATTTTGCCGCGTCGATGCATTTTTGCTCGCCTGTCACGATGCCATATCGCAATAGCCCTTGGAAGCACGCGCACATCTCATAGGCTTTCTTGCTGTTCCATTGGTAAGGATAAGAGCCTTCTTTCAAGGCTTCTTGAATGAGGTCGTCGGTGGAGCATAGCCCTGTGGAGACGATGTATTTAGCGAAGTCCAAGTAGGCTTTCCGCTTGGTGAGGGAATAGAGGTCCACATAGACGCCGAGGATGGAAACGCTCGCTAAAGAGCCATAGATCTTCGCGGTTTCTAGGATCCCTTTCTTGCCCCTTCCTTTGCCTACCTTCGCCATGAAGGCGTTAGCTTGCTTCTTTAAGACATTGAGGATCTTTGCTTTTTTGCGTTTGCTTTGCGCGATCTCTAGATAGCTAAGGAAGCCGATCATCGCATACTTCCTGCCCCAAACGTCCCAGCCTGAGAGTCTTTCTTCCTTCACGTAAGAAGAAAGGGTGCCATCTTCTTCAAGAAGGGAGGCCATGTCGAAGACCGATTTTTCAATGATGCGATAAAGGGCAAGGGAGGGCTTGGCTTTATAGCAAGCAACCGCCCCGCGGACGAATTTGCCCCAATATTCGCCTCTCCAGGAGCCGGCGGAGTCGCTATTGAGGGCGAATTGGTCCACGAAAAGGCGGTATTTGTCCGCGTCTAGATATTCCTCGTTGATGATGATGGAGATAAGCTCGCCTGGGTAACCAGACATCGTGAGGCTGATGTTTTGATTCGAAACTGACTTCATTGGCTTTATTCGCCTTTCGTATCCCAAGTCCCGATTTTGCTGATGCCTTCCGCGATAAGCTCGGCGCTGGTGTTGTAACGTTTGATGCCGCCGTTATTGATCGCGGAAGAGGCGTAATAGACCCAAGCGAGTCTGACATTCCCACTCGCCTTGAAGAACCAGGTCGCCGAAGGGATGTTCCCATATAGATCAAGCTGAGGGTTGTCTTCCTTTGAGCCGATCACGCAGTAGCCGCTGCTGGTGGAGACGTTCGCGTGGTCGCAGCTGCCCAGCCGATCGATGTCATTCTGCGCATAAGAGGCGTAAAGGCTCTCCCCGAAATAGCCGCTCGACATCGGCATGAAGACGCCGGAGACGACGTAGATATTCTGGAAATCCCCACTGAATTGGGTGCTCGGCCCATGGGTCATCGTGCAGTCCACGCGGAAGAGGGCTCCTTTTTCTTGCTTCGCGGAAGTCACTTCCGTGCAAGAGGGATCTAGAGTCAAATCAACGTAGATGTCTTTTAGGCTCATGTCGTTGAAACGCGTCTCGAACAAGGCATAGGACTTGTCGAAATAATTCGTCGTGGTGATGTAGAGGTTGCTAAGGCTTGCCTTCCAGCCTTTCACGTTGTTGGTCCAGTTGTTCCTCGCGATTCCACAGCAATAGGATGAACTGTCGTTGAAGGTGAATTCGAAGTGGGTGTCTTTGATGGTCGCGTTTTCCCCTAAGCCTCCGAAGGTTCCTTCGCGAGCGACTTTGAGCTTGACAGTGTGACCTTGCCCGTCGAAGGTGCCTTTGAAATAGCAGTTCTTGTCGCTTCCTGCGCTATAGTAGGAGCTGATCTGCTTGCTCATGTCGATGGTTTCGTTGATGTCCTCTTCGAGGATGTAGTAGCCATCGACGACCTTGCCGGAAGAAAGAAGGAAGGTCGAGGCGAAATTGCTTTCGTCTAGCGCCCGGGTATAGACGAAGGTATTCTCAAAGTAATATCCGCCTTTGCTGGTGAGCACCAAAACGGATTCGGAATTCTCCCCCGCGGCCTCTAAGCCCTTGATGACGCCGTTTTTGGTGAAGGAGAGCTCCTTATTGCCTTGCTGGACGTAGGTGATGCTCGCCCCTTCGCCAAAATATTGGCTCACCGGGAAAGGGGTCTCCAAAGAAAGCCTGATTTGCTCTGAATAGGTCGCGACGGGGCAAGTGACGGTGATTTCGATGAAACTGGTGTAAAGGGTGCCCTCTTCGTCGACGTAAGAGGCATAAAGCTTCGTGGTGCCCGCTTTTTTGGCGGATACCACCCCTTCTTCGTCCACGGAGACGATGCCATCTTCTGGCGTCATGATCGTCGCGGCAGTTTGCCTTCCTTCATCATCGACGCGGAAGACGACCTTCGCCGAGGTCTTGTAGCTTTCTCCTTCCCAGGTATCAAGCAACCCTAGATCCAAGGAGGAGGCGACTTTGGTTTGCCCGTCTAAGGTGACCTCGCTATAGATGGCGACGTTCTTCAAGATGGTGACTTTGACTTTCTTACTCAGCGCGGAATTAGAGAAGCCATTCCAATCGGCCTTGATGCTTACATAGCTCTCCCCCGGGGCGTTAGCCAACAAAGAATTCCCGGATAGGCTAAGGCAGGAGCCTTCCTCTAGTTTTGCAAGAAGCGAGCAAGGGTAGCTTGCTCCGTTGAAGGAAACGCTCCCTTTCAAAGAGAATGAGGACCCGCGGGCTAAGACGATCTCGTCGTTAAAGACATTATCGAGGCTTAAGGAAGGGAGAAGGTCCCCAAAGCCGACTTTGATGAGGCAAGAAGCCTTCGCCCCGCCGACGCTTGCGGTGATGATGGCTTCCCCTTTGCCCACGGCTTTCACGTTGCCGTTATCGACGCTTGCTATCGACGGATCAGAGCTTTCCCAGGTGATGGCTTCGCTAGAAGAGGTTTTAGCGAGCAGCGAGTAGGTCTCGCCGAAAATCATCTCATGGGATTTCTCTCCGAGTTCGATGGTGTTAGAGACGGCGGAAGAGGTGGCGCTATTGCCTGAGCCGTTGCAGGAGGCGATCCCGAATAAAGCAAAGGAAGAGAGCGCCAATGCGATAAAAGTCTTGCTGCGTTTCATGTTCACACCCCCAACGATTCCAGATAGGAACTGATTGAGACGAATTCCTTGATGTCCTTGATGCCAAGGTCCAAGCAGATGTTCTTGAACTTGGTTTTGATGGATGTATATTCGTCCGCTTTGAATTTGTCCTCGTAGCAGCCGATCGCGACTTTCGCGGGCACGATCCACTCGATGTCGATGTAGTTTTTAAGCCTCTTGTATTTGGCTTCGTCTTGCTTGTAGACCTCGATGGCCTCATAGGCCTCATCGCAGAGATCGAAGAGCTCCTGCACGAAGCCATACCCCCAATATTTGGAGTTCGAGGAGATGTCGGCGGTGCCGACCCCTCCCCTGCCAAGGCCGAATTTCTCGATCGTCCGCGCGAACCAAAGGCGGAGCTTCTGGAACATCTCGCTCATCGCTGGAGCGGCTTCTTGGTAGACGTTTTCGATGTAGCGATTGATCAAGGTGTCCAAATCAACAGACGCATTCCAGGATTTCTTGCAGAGGATGTAATTGGCAAGTCCGCCGAAGCCGGGGTCGGCGCCGCGCTGATCGTTCTTCACCTGCTCGAAGGACAAGGAATAGTTGTATTTCACCAAGTAGGAATGGTAGTCGCTATAGAAGTTATAGATGTCGTAGAAGGTGAGGTAGTCGTTGAAGAAGCCGCCATAGCTCCAAGCCCAAGCCCCTTTGTAGAAGTTCCCCCAGGCCCGGAGGTTATCTCTGGTTTCGTTATTGACGGAAGCGTAGAAGCCGCGCCCGTAGTCGAAGTTGCTTAAGGCGACGTAGGGCCTTAAGTTCACGCCCTCGGGCGGGATGAGGTCTTCTGCGTAATCGAATGTCCCGTCCTCGTTTTCCTTAAAAGGCGGGGTGAGCGCGGATTGATAGGCGAAGAAGCTGTAGCTGAGATCGCGCTTATAGTCCTTGTTCTCGGGTTTGTCCATCCACTCGTTCACGATTTTGCCGACGCGGTTTAAAAAGAGGATGACCGGGGCGACGGGAGCGTTGTTGTGGGCGGCTTTGACCGCGGAGCAAGAAGAGCAGGAGCAAAGCTCGGCGACGTCGTTCATGCCCAAAAAGACGGTCGTGTAATTCGGATAGCTCGCGTAGGGGTGCCAGGTTAAGGTATCCTCCATCTTTTTGGCCGCGAGATTCACCATCGTCTCAAGTTCTTGCTCGTCTCCTCTAGCGGTGAAGCAAAGCTGGTCGCCGGTGAGGGAGTAGAACTTAGGATGGGTTTCGCTGTAGACGCTTGTGGGGAAATAATAGAAGCTATTGTGATTGATGCTGGCTTTTGATCCCGAAGTGTCGCCTTCATAAATCGGCAGGATGAGGGAGGCGGTATCATCGGTCACCCTCATGCGGTAGCAGAACATCGGGTTTTGGCCATTGACCGGAGTGAGCAGACCCCTTTTCTGGCGATAGGCGATGTCAGGGATATCGATGACGTCGTAATTGCATAAGGAAAGATCGGTGACGTTCTTGTCGATGGTGTAGCAGTCGTGGTAATAGGTCTCGAAATTGAACGCGAGGCTAAGGAAGTCATAGACCCCGTAAAGAGTCGCGTAGTTGCTTTCCCCGAAGATGAAAACCGATTTCCCTTTCGTGAGGATCCTCGCCCCGTCTCTGCCATAGGTCTCAAATGAGGTTTCCTGGGCAAGGCCCGCGCTTTCTAGATAGGCGTTCTTGCCTAAAGAGATGTAGGTGTCGCTTTCTTTGTAGGAGAGGTTGGCGTCATTAATGAAACTGAGGGCGATGCCGGTTGCTTCCTCAAAAAGGGAGGAGAGCTCGTTTTTGGCGTAAAGGAGCTGCTCGTCGCTCTCGCTAGGGACCACCACTTTGTACGAGGTATGCCCATTCTGCACGAGGTAAGAGGAGGTCTTCTCCGCTACGAAGCGGTGCTTCTCCGTTGTAACTTCCCCGTCGCTAGTGGAATTGTTCTCGCCGCCATTGCTAGAATGGTTGCATCCGCTTACAAGCAGCAAAGTGCAGGAAGATAGGGCGAGTACGAATTTTTTGAGTTTTCTTTTTTCCATAGTTCTCTCCTTATTCCACAATCAAGGTGTAGCTATCGTAAGCGAGGTTGCCTTCCTCGTCTTGGCAGGTGAGGTAAACGGTGTAAGTTCCTTTTTCGGCGATGGTGAGCTGATCCCCGTTTTGGACGGAGGCCACTAGGCGCGAAGAGGAATCATAGATGAGGTGCCAGATTTCAAAGGCGCCATCTTTGGTGATGTTGTCTTTGGCCGAAACAATGGGCAAATCGCTGAGGACGCCCGCTTTGATCACGTATTTCTCCGGGACGTTTTCTAAGGTCGGGGCTTCCTTATCGAGGACGCTGACCATCCCCTGCAGCCCGCCGTAGACCGAATTCTCGGCGAGGTCAGAGATGCTGTAGGTGATGACATAAGATCCGTAATCGTCCATGAGAATCTCGTATTCTTTGCTGTAATCGGTGATGGAAGAGAGAGCCTCTCCGGTATTTTTATCTTGCATCACGCTGGCTTTGCCACCGACGTTCTTGATGACGTCCAAGGTGACTTTGCTGTCGCTAGAGGGAGTTAAGACGTCGGCGACGTTAGGCGCGGAAACGATGGCGCTATCGCCAATAGAAGCGATTTTCGATGGGAAAGAGGCGCTAGCCATCGGGGCGACCCGGTCGCGGGTCGTGCCGGAACGCCAAACCTGGTTGCCAACGTTAGAGACGTCGATATAGCCGCCTTTTTCCATGCCTTTGCCTTCAACTTGAAGCAAGAAGGAATCCCTCTTGAAGGGGTTATCAAGGTCGAATTTGGCTCCGGCGACGCTTAAGGTGCCGGTATTCTCGCTATAGAAGATCGAGGCCCCGCTTTCCTTGTAGTTCTCGCTTGCGGTCTGGCTGCGCCCGTTGACGCTGACCTTACCTGTCTCAAAGGCGATTTCGACGCTCTGCGAGGGGTCGAAATAGGAGACTAGGCGGACGAGCAAGGATGAGCATCCGCTGGCTTTGAAGGTGAAATTGAAGCCCGTGAGCAGGAGCTTATTGATGAATTCCATGGAGGCGTCGCCCTCTTTTTGGCTCACGTAACGGACGTAATCCTCGTTCTTGTCGCTGCTGTCTTTGACGTTCTCGCCAAGGAAGTCGCCGACGAAATATTTGGTGAGGTCGACTTTCTTCCCGTCCCACCCTGTGTCAACCACGGGGATCTCCGCGGTTTCTAAAACCGAGGATGGGTTGCTTTTGGCGATGAAACGGAGCTTCGTGCTTTTTGATCCGGTGATGGAGAGATCGTGAGGGTCGACTGCGACGTATTCCCCGGAGTCGAAGCTGACGTAGCTAAGGATCTCGTCTTTGGCTTTGCCCTTTTCCCCATAGGTATAGGCCGCGGGCACATCGATCGTGTAGGAGGCGCCCTTCATGAAATAATGGGGAAGGGCGACTTCTTTTGAGGAGAAGTCCGCTTCCGTGCTTGCTTCGACGTTGAAATCCATGCTCTTAGAGCCGGAATAGAAGGAGTCGTTATAATAATAGGTCGCGTGGTAGGTGCCGCTGTATTCGAGGTCGAAGCTCTCACTCCCAGAAAGGGTCTTTTTCTCCCCGTTAGGATAAGTGAGCTCCACTGTGACTTCCGGCTCCTCATTCAAAGAGACGACGTTGTAGTTATCAAGTTTGACGCTCTTCCCTGCCTTTAGCCCCTCTAAAGGAAGCAGCTCGAAAGAGATCCCCTCTTCCCCAAAGGAAGTCACGGAGAGATCGACGCGCTTGCTAGAGAGGTTCCCATAGACGTCCTCTGCCTCGTAAATCACGGAATAGGTGCCTAGCTTATCGGGCGTGAACCTGCCGTTTTTGACGCTGACCATGCTTCTAGAAGAAGAGTCGTAGCCATACCAAAGCGCACTGCGTGCTTCTCCACGAAGTGCGGTCTCGTCGTAGGCTTTGGCTTCGGGGATGGCGATTTCCACCCCGCCCATGATGTTGGCGGTTGCAGAAGAGGAGACATCGATGATCGGGGCGATCTGGTCTTTGTAATAATCCATCGGATTGAGGTCTTCGCCTTTGATCCCGCCGATCTCGGCGATTTCAATGGGGGCAAGATCGAGGCCGCTATATCCGCTCGCCGTCAAAGAGATGTAGGCTAGGCCGGTTTTGAACCCGGCGAAGGTGTCGCTATAGATGCCCGCGTTGTTGAATTCGCTGATCAAGGCGCTTTCTCTTGCCTGGCCGTTGTCGGCGTAGATCCGGTAATGGCTCGGATCGGAGGTATCAAGATAATAGGAGATGTTGTTATAGACCCCGGAGATCGGCTGGTTGCCGCTTAAGGAGGTGCCTCCGCTGGAAGAGAGGCGGTAGCTTTCCCCGTCGATGACGATGGGGCCGGTATCGTCGCGGTTGATGCCGGCGCTTCTTCCTCCGTTATAGGAGGCGGAGAAATAGTTCAGGTAGTAATAGGCACCTTTGGTGTTGGTGATGGTGAAATAGTTATTCGCGTCGTAGGCGTCGGTGACTTTGACGCTGATGGAGGTGACGGCAGGGACGCTAAGCAAATCGAGGACGTTCCAGGAGATAAGCTTCTGATAGGTGGATTTGGAGAGGTCGATGGGCTGGGCGAAAGTGAAGGTATCCCCTTCCTTGATGTTGAGGCGGAGCCCGCTTGCGTAGCCATCACTCCGGAAGCAATAATTCAAGCTGCCGAAATCGAGCGTGGAGGAGGTGTCAGAAAAAGAATAGACGTCTTGGTAGACGGAGAAGCTCTTCGAATAGGCGCTTCCTCCTTCGCCATTGATCCGCAGAGAATATGTGCCGTAGGCATTAAGGGAATAGGAAGAGGAGGAAAGGCTGTTCCCGTTAGGATAGGTGAGCTCGGTGGAGACGATTTTGATGGTTTCCCCATCTTCTTTAAGCGTGGCGCTTTTGGGAATGTGGAGCAGGTCGCCTATGTTATAGACGTCCTCTAGCTCAAGCCCCTCCAAAGAGGCCTCGCCTTTGATTTGGTAAGCGACGTTGCCCGCTAGGCTTATCCCTAGTAGCGAAGCAAGCGATAAACTCGCTAGGCGCGTGGTTTTCTTCATGGAAGCTCTCCTTTGCTATTCTTTGAGTCCGCCCACGGAGACGTTGCCCATGAGCTTGTTGCGGAAAATGACGAAGAGGATGGTGATCGGCAGGGCGAGGATCATCGAGGCGGTGATCTTCAGCGGCGCGGTTTGCAGCAAGAACTTCTCCGTGCCGGTCCCGATGTCAGATTTCCCTAAAGACATCTCGTAGACGGCCCTGGCCAAGGTTGGATGGGTGGGAAGATAAAGCATCGCGCTCTGCCAGTCGTTCCAAAGGGCGATGAACTGGATCAGAAAGACCGTGCCGATGGTTTTGATGGCCATCGGGAAGTAGATGCGGAACATGATCGTGAAGTCGTTGGCCCCGTCGATTGAGGCGGCTTCCCGATAGGCGTCGCTCATCGAGCGGAAGAAGGCGAAATAGACGAAATAGTACATGCCTGCCCCCGAAAGGTAACGCAGGAAGTTGCCCCATAGGCTGTCATAGATCCCTAGTTGACGGAGCCAGGTGAGCTCAGAAGGCAAAGCGCCGACGATGGGGATGGAAAGGACGAGAGTGAAGACGACGTTGATGATGGTCGAGAGCTTGTAATGGTATTTGCAGGTCAGATAGGCCGTGATCGCCGGGCCGATGGAGACGATGAGCCCGCCTACCCCTGCATAGACCAAGGTGTTCCATAGCATCGTGAGGAAGTTCACGTTCTCGGCGCTATGGGTGACGAGGTTGTCGCCCACATACCAGCTGGAATTGAGCTGCTCGAAGATGAAGTTCTTGAAGATGAGCCCGTAGTTCTTGAAATGGAGGAACTCGTAGTTGCTCGCTAAGGGATTGTCCCAGTTGCTCCAGTCGATGAGCGGCCAAGAGATCGGTCCATTCTGCTCGAAGTCGTTCTTGCTCTTTAAGGAGGTCATGAAGCCCCAAAGGAGCATGAAAAGGAGGAAGATCGTGAATAAGGAGATGATGATGGCGAGGATCGAGTCGAAGACGACATCGACTTTATTCGCCTTGGGCTTTTTGCCGCGGCGGATGGAATTCTGCTTGATGTTTGCCATATTCAATCCTCCCTCGGCCCGAAACGGGTCATCAAGAATTTGGTGAGGAACACGACCGGGACGATGATGGCCGTGAGGCTCAGCCCGAGCGCGGAAAGCGCCGGGTAGCTGATGTAATTAGAGGCGCTCCCAAGCAGATCTGACTTCAGGCTCGTGATGTAGATGAAGTAACCGACGTTTGCCATGCCCTCCGCATTTTCCCCGTAGATATTGAAGACCTGGAACTGGCTGGTGAAGACCTGCGAGAGGATGACGATAGCCAGGGAGATGATGGTCGGATAGATCTTGGGCAAGACGACGTGCCAGAGGATCTCGATGGTGTTGGCCCCGTCTAAGGAGGCGCTTTCGATGTTGGCTGGGTTGACGTTGCCCATCGCGTTGGAATAAAGGAGCACGTTGACCCCGAAGCTCATGGTGACATTGAACAAAGCCATGATCCAAAGCTGGGTGTCGGGGTTAGTGAGGATGTCCATCTTCTCCACGCCGAACCACTGGAAGAGCATCTCGGGGACGGCGCTTTGGACGGTGTATTTGAAGAGGATGCCAAGGACGACGCTTGAGAGCACTTGAGGCAAGTAAAGGACGGTGCGGAAGAAGGCGCTGCAGGGCTTCTTCTTATAGATATAGTAAGAAGCTAGGATCGCTAGGGGCTGGGAGATGAAGAGATCGATCGCGATGAAGATCAGCGAGTTGCGGAGCATGTATGGGTATTTCGTGAAGGAGCTCCAAGCGACCTTGAAGTTGTCCCAACCCGCGAAGGAAGTCACGATCTTGCCCAAATCATAATCCAGCGTGTAGGTCTGGAAGGCCATCACGAAAGAATTGATGTTCACGTAAAGATAGAAAACGAAGAAATGCAAAATCGGGATGATCAAGAAGCCGAGGTAAAAGGCAAAGTGCCCTACCTCGGCCTTGTTGAACTTCTTTTTGTTGCTGCGGGTTAACGTCTGATACATGCTGTTCGCCTTTTCGCCTTATTTGGACATGCTCGTCCAGGTGCTTTCAGAGATCTTAGTCACGTCGAAGATGTAATCGGAGGTCGAGCCGGTGTTCTGGAAAGCGGAGAGGTAGCCTCCCTGCACCTGGGTGCCGTTTTTCGCGGTGAAGGTGCTCAGCTTCATGTTGTAGGAGATGATGAAGGAGGAGAGATTCTTCTTAAAACGCGTCGAGGCGCTGGAGCATTGGATGACTTCCGCGTCTTTGCGATAGGTGGCGAGATCTTCGTAATAGGTATTGTCGAGCTTGCTCATGTCGTAGGTGTAATCCATGGGGACGGTGAGGCCGGTTTTTTCAGAGAAAGCGGCGAGCTCGGAATCGCTATAGATGTATTTGATGAACTCTTTCGCGGCTTTGTCGGTGCCGTTCTTCTCGGTTTTGGCGTTGGCGAAGACCATCGTGCTGCCCACGTTAAGAAGGGTCGGCTTCTTGCCCTTTCCTTCGCTTACCTGTCCAGTCATCTGCGTGGGCAGAGGCATGAAGGCAGTGTGGCGGTCAGGGGCGCTAGGATGAAGCGCGGCGTAGGTTTTGAAGGTGTCGACGTTGGCGGCTTCATGGCACCAATACGATCCGTCCCAGTAGCAGCCAAAGCGGGTGCTGTTATGGCCGTTGATGAACCAGTTCATGGCTTCGGTCGGGGAGCCGTTGGGGTTAGCAAGCTGCTCGCTGTCGAGCCACTTCTCCTTCAAGGCGTTCTCGAAGAAAGCAAGGGCGTAGTAGCGGTTGGCCATCGAATACATCTGGTAGCCGTTGTCGTCATTGAGGACCATCTTCGTGGTCGTTGGGGTCTTTAGCCCAGAGCCGCTATAGAAGAGATCGCCATCGCCCCAGCCAGTGGCCACATCGACTTCCTGATCGGTCCAATTGCAATAGACGTCCCTCATGCCGTCCCCGCCGGTGAGCGAAGCCCATAAAGCCATGGGAAGATACCAGGAATATTGATGGCCTGAGCCGCAAAGGAGCATCGGGGAGATGCCTAGGCTCTTCATTTTGTCGAAGAGGATGCAAAGCTCTTCCAAGGAAGAGGGAAGGCCGTCATCGTAGTCGCCTTTGACTCCGTTTGGCCCCACGGATTTCTCGACGTTTTTGTCGGCGATGAAGTCGGCGTCGCCGTATTTGCAGCTGTAGGCTTCCTTATCCTCGTCATCGACCTTTGGGTCAGCGAAATAAAGGCATTTGTCGTCGAAGAGATCCTTATCGTAGGTGATCCCTGGGAACCATTCGTAATGAGGCAAGCCGTAATATTTGTCGTCGCTGCCTTTCATCCTTTCCAAAAGATCACCGTCGATCTTGTCTTTGACCGGCTCGACGATGTCGCTTAGATCGAGGAGATAGCCTTGGGCGGAAAGCTGGTACATGTCAGGGTTGGTCTCGTAGATATAGACGTCGTAGCCGCTGCTTTTCATCTCGGTGTTCCAAGTGATGTTCTTCGCGGTGGCGACTTTGATGTTGACGCCCTTCCTGTCGGTTTGGAAGCTGGTTTCCGCGTTGGCATTGGCGAAGCGCTTGCCGGCTTCGGTGACCCATTCTTTGCCTCCGGTGCCGTTGAAGACGAGGACGTTCAAAGTCGTCGTGGTCCCACTGCTAGATCCCCCGGAATTGCTGCAGGAAGCCAAGGCGCAGGCGGCTAGGCCGGCCAAGGCGAGATTCTTCAAATTGGTTTTCATAATCGTGTGCTCCTTTCCAATTTGCGTGGTTATTTCGTAAGTATAACGTTAAGCGAATAAGTGCAAAGAATGCCATCTTTCTGCAATTTCATGGAGATGGTGCCCTCGCTTGAAGAAGCCTCGCCAAGAATAGAGGAGGCATCGAACATCAAGGCATTGTTCTCAATCGCGGCATCGACGATCTTCTTGCCCTTATAAGAAGCGCTGAGCAGCTTCATCGAGCCGTATCCGCTTCCTAAGCTGATGGAAGCGAAACCGCTGATGAGCTTGGTGGAAACGCTTGTCTTGCTCGCGGTGCTGTAGCTGCCTGATATCCCCTCGAAATCCATCGGAAGATAGCAGTCGTTGATATCGATGGTGCTCGCTGTTTTGCCCGAGATGCTGCTTTTGATACCAAGATAGCCTAGCCGTTCGCAGTTGAGGATAAGGTTATCGAACTGCAATCCACTCATGCCGCTGTAATAGACCCCGCCGAAGAGAGAGACGATTGGGTATTCCGAATTGATGGTCACGTCTTTGATCAAGGATCCGCGGGCGATGGAAGAGGAGATCATCCCAGTCCCAGAGCCAAACATGCCCATCGCCTCATAGTTATCGCCCCAGGCATCACTTAGGACGTTGAAGGTGACGTTTTCTAAGGTCGCCCCGCATAAAGCGACGGCTAAGGTAGTGATGTTCTCGTTTCTAGTGGTGGGAGATCCGCTTTTGGTGACCGCGAAGGTCGCGTTTTTGATGATGGCTCCCCCGCCGACGCAGGAGAACAGTCCGCCGTATTGCTCAGGGGCGTAGATGGTTTTTCCATTGCCATCGAGCGTTCCTCTGAAGCCGATTGAGCCATTCGTGCTCATCTGTTCCACGACCCACCCGCCGTGGTTGACGGGCGAGGTTTCCGATCCGATGTCATTAGCCAAACGGTAGTAGCCATAATTGATGATGCGGTCTTCGTTTTTGGTGTCGCTTTTCTTGCGGTAGGTATCGATCGCGACGAATTCATCGATTGTGCTGACGACTTTGGTGATGAGCAAAACCGGCACGTAGACGGTGATGTCTTCACCGTTCTTTTTCGCTTTGATGACGATTTCCCTTTCTCCGGCGAGATCCGCTTCCTTGATTTTATCTAGGGAAATCGCGTTAGCGTCATTTCCTAAGTCGGTCCCAGAGATGGAGATCGAAGAGATGGATCCCTCATCAAGCTGAGCTTGGCTTAGGTCGAGCTTCATGGTCTCCTCATCGAGGAGGAATTCTTGCCTTGTCGGCAAGGTGAGGCTGCTTTCTTGATCGTCAGTGAGGATCTTCTTGATGCTTGCGATCTGTGAGGGAGGAATGCCGACATAGCCGGTCAGATAGTTATAAATCGCATTGGAAAGGTCGCCGCTTGCATCCCCATAATAATAGAGGATGTCCTCATGCATCTTCCCAAAGGCGATGTAGTTCGAGCTGTCGCTTTTGTAGACGCCGCTACTTGTGAACGATTTGCCATCTTCAGCGATCGCGCTTCTAAGCCTCTCGCCGAACTTGCTGAAGCTCGTGAGTTCGAAGTCGCGGATCGTGTCTTCATAGCTCACGCCAAGGAGGCCTTCAAGCAGGAAGGCAAGGGTCCCGGTGCGGTCAGCCCCGGCGTTGCAATGGAAATAGACGGGGTAATTGTTTTCATCGGCAAGAGTTGAGAAAACGTCCCTGAGCGTTTTGACGGAGATGCCGTCTTGGTTAATCGCGGCGAGCTGGTCTTTTTGGGCATAGGCCCCATAGGTGTCGTAGCCATTGGAAACGGCGAAGGATTCGGGGTCGATGATGCGGTTATATTGGCCTAGCTGCCCCTGGATATAGGTTTTGGTTTCGTCGAAGTAGCACTTCTTTTGATTACCGTCGTCTTTGCCGGTGTTGCGGAGATCGATCTCGGTTTTCACCCCGAGCTCTTCATTGAAGGTCTTGATGCCGGTTTCGTCGAGTTCGGCGTAGTTGCTGAAGTTGTTGAGTAAACTGCCGCGGTAGAGCTTGCCATAGGCGATTTCTCTCTCCCCTGCTTTCCATCCCCCGAGATCGCGGATGTTGTAGGCTCCGGAAGCCTCGATGAGGCGGAGGGATGAGCCGGTGGTCTTGAAGCTAGAGACGGAAGAGGTGTCATGGCTCCGCGTTCCCTTCACTTTCCAATAATAGGTGGTGTTAGGGATCAGATTCTTCGCTTCGTAGGAATTGGATAAGGAAGAGACTTTGATCTGCCGTTCGTCAGAGAAATCCTCTTTGGTGGCGAGGGAGATGGTGTAGTTGGCGCTGCCATCTTTCTTCCAGGAGAGGGTGACGCTGTTATTCGTGAGGTTTTTGTTCTCGGCCTTTTGGGCTTCGGAGATCGTTTTGATCTGCTCTTCTTCCGTCTTTGCGTTCAGATAATTCGCGATGGGCTCCGGGGTGAGGTTGAAGGATTCCCCTTCCTTGGGGGCGAGAAGCTCGATCTGGGTATAGGAAATGATGGGCTCGTCGTCGTCTTCTGAGCTTGAATCTTCAGAGGCCGTGTTCGCGGTGTCGCTAAAAATGTCCTGGTTCTGACTGTTGCAGGAGGCTAAGACGAAAGACAAGGAAACGAGTCCCATTAAAGCAAGGTGCGCGCTTTTTCTTTTCACAATCCGACCTCCTATAGCCAAAAAGTTTGTAAGCGTTTTCATTATAATGAGGCCACTTGAAGGGTGAAATTGCTAGGGCTAACGGATGTGTCCCGTTTTTTTACCTGGCGTGGGCTTTCCTGGTTTTTGCCTGGTGAGAATTCTTTTGTCCACCGCGTCTGAAATCATTTAAAATATGCCAATAAAATCAGTGTCGCTCATTGATATGCAAGGAGGACTAGATGCGTTCATTCCGTTCCGAAGAATTTTCAAAGGAAGATCCCACCCTTCATGTCTTTTTCTTTAAGAACAAAGGGGAGGACCCCATCCATACCCACGATTTCATTGAAATCATGTATGTTAACTCCGGGGAGATTGAGCAGTTCGTCAACGAAAAGCATTTCATCACGAAGAAGGGCGATCTCGTCTTCATGAATTACAACAGCGTCCACCGATTCAAGTCCGCGGCTGAGGCGACTTATTACAACGTCTGCTTCTACCCCGAGACCATGGAGAGGATGATCAACCCAAGCAACGCCTTCTCCTTGCTTCTTCTTTCCGCGTTCAACGAGTTCTCCAAAGGCGAGAACGACGGGGTCGTCAGCTTCTCTCCCGCGGAGCAAAGGAAAGTCCAATACATCTTCGAACGCATGGTTGAGGAGCAGACGAAGCGCCTGCCTCATTTCGATTTGGTGAATGAATCCTACATGGCCATTCTCATCACCCTCATCGCCAGAAAAGCCAGCTTGCCGGAGGAGAGTGAGAACGATACCTGGGGAGAGCTCGTCGAATACATCAACGACAATCTCGACAGCGGCCTCACCCTTGAGGCGCTGGCGAAGAAATGCTTCTATAACCCCTCTTATTTCTCACGCCTATTCAAGAACAAATTCAACGTCTCTTTGGTGGAATACATTTCCAACAAGCGCGTTGAGAAAGCCCTCCAGCTTTTGACGGAGACCGATATGTCGATCAAGGAGATCTCCACCGTCTGCGGCTTCTCCAATCGCAGCGTCTTCTATCGCGCTTTCTCCAAAATCACCGGCAAAACCCCGACCGAATATCGTAAGAAAAACGGGGTTGTCCTAACTTTTAATAAGGATAAAGCGCAAAACGATTAGCTTTCGCCTTCCTTTTAGAAGTCCCAGCCGATTTTCTCTGCGGTGAGATTGTTCACCTTGAGTTTCATCTGGTAACGCGCTTCCTCTAGTTCTGAGGCAGGATGCAAGAAGATCAGGGCCCCGGGGTCGTTTTCGTTATATTCCCCCGAGGCGTCGACGAGCTTATAAGTCACTCTGCCTTTACTAGACGAGGAGAAGGTTGAATCGAGGTAGGAGGCCTCCTTTTCAAAATAGCCTAGTTCCTGATAGTGACTTTCGTCCCCGATTGCCCTGAATAAGGCGACCTCCCTAGCGGCTTCCCAGCTTATGACCACCCCGTCATTCTGGTATTCATAAGTGAGTTTTGCGGGGATTTTCTTTGCTTTGATCGGCGCGAAAGAGGAGAAAGAATAGGCGTGGCCTTTCTCTGTTTCAAAGGAGATGAAGTGCGAAGAACAAGAGGGGCTTAAAAGCTTTTCTCCGTCGTGGACTTGCGTCTTTTCGTAGAAGCCAGGATAGAACATCTTCAATGGCTTTCCCGAGAGCGAGACGATTACAAGATCTTTCAGTTCGCCTTTTTCATAAGCGAGGCTCACTTCGAAGTTGCCCCTGGCCTTTAGGCCCTTGAAGGAAAGGCTGCTCCAGGCCTTAGGAAGAGCAGGCAAAAGGGAAAGATAGCCTTCGTGGCTTTGCAGGAGCATCTCGATGATCCCGGCAAGCGCGCCGAAGTTCCCGTCGATTTGGAAAGGGGGATGCACGTCCCAAAGGTTGGGATGGGTCTTTTCTTTGAGCATGGTTTGAAGCAATTTGTAGGCATGCTCCCCTTCTCCTGCTCTCGCCCAGGCGCAGAGGCGGTGAGCAAGAGCCCAACCGGTGGATTGGTCCCCGCGCAACTCCAGGGTACGCTTAGCACCATCAAGCCAAGCTGGAGTGTTATGGGAGATGATGTTCCCTGGCATCAATCCGACGAGCTGAGAGATGTGGCGATGACGATATTCGCCTATCTCGCCGTAGAAATGCTCTTCGCCGAATTCCTTGATTTGCCCAGAATAGCCAATTTCCACGGGGGAATAATGGCCCTTTTGCAGGGTTTCTTGCTTCGTGATCGCGTCTTCTTTGCCCAAGATGGATGCGATCTTCAAATCGTTGATCGCGTTTTGCTCGAGGAACTGCTCATCGAAGGCGCAGCCGATCGTGTGGTAGTATTGCTGCTTTTTAGCCTGCATCTCCCAGTGGCCAGAAAGGATTTGCTCTGGGGAGACGCTATAGCAGCAAAGGTAGTAGTCATCGTATTTTTTCACGCATTCGGTCAAGAAAGCGGCCAAGCCGTGGACGGCGTGATAGACCGGCCCTTTCAGGAGTTTCTCGTCTTGGCTGAATTCGTAGGCGTCCATGAACAGCTGGGCGGTCATCCCGCCTGTCCCCGGGCCGGAATGGGTGTTACAAGAAAGGCCTTCGACTTCGTAGGCAAAAGCCCCCGTTCCGATGATCCATGCCCCTTCTGCGGGCTTTTTGCCTAAAACGTCTTGAATCCATTTCGCCGCGTTTGCCTGCGCTTTGGGTAGATAGGCCTCAAAGAAATCGATATAGGCATCGAAGGTCTCGCCCAAATTGGCGCTCCAAGAGGGCCAATAGTTCATCTGGATGTTGATGTTATGCCAGAAGCCGCTTCCCCAAGGGGATTTGTCATGGGCCGTCCAGACCCCTTGTAGCGAAGCGGGCAAGCCGCCTTTTCTAGAAGAGGAGATCAGAAGGTGTCTAGCGAAGAAGAAATAAAGCTCTTCCAAATAGGGAACGCTTTTCCCTGAGCGATACTCTTCCAAAAGCTCGGGAACAGGGCGATTGTCTTCTTCTTGGCTCAGGGAGAAATCAACCCTGTCCATCAAAGACGAATAATCTTCGCGATGCCTTTGGTAGAGCTCTTCGTAGGAAAGCCCCTTGGCTTTTTTAAGCAAGGAGAGCACTTCTTCGCTAGGATCTTCGCCTAGGGCCTTCTCTTCGAAGAAAGTCTCTTTGCAGAGCTTATAGGAAGTGCCCGCGGCGAATAGGATCGTGGCCTCTTTTTGGTTTTCAATGATCAGGTATTCTCCTTCTTGCTTGAGGGCTGCTTCATCAAGAACGCCTACTCTAGCGGAGAAAGAAAGGGAACGGAAAGGCAATCTTCCTTTCGCAAGAAGGCCATTGGAATCAAAGGATATCTCCCCGGTTCTTCCCCCTTCTTCGACGCTTCTATCCCCTAAATAAGGGATTACGAGTTTGGCTTTGAAGGTTATCTCCCTAGAAGAGGAGATATGATAAACGAGGACTTTATCGGGATAGGAATAAAAGCATTCCCTTTTGATTTGGTTCCCATCAAGGGTGAAAGAAGAATAGGCCACCCCGTCTTGGAGCCTTAAGCCGCGTTGGTAACCTTGGATATCCCCTTTTGGGAATTCGAGAAAGATCTCCATGAAATTGCTGACGCCTCCGCGAGCGTAATCGTTCGCGAATTCGTTCGTGGTGATCTGGATCCTTTCTTTTCTTGCTCCGCCGAAGAGCGAGGCCCCAAAGCGTCCATTGCCGATTGGGAGAGAGTATTTCTCCCAGCCTTCTAGGCTGTTCGGGGCTTCTTCTTTGTAGGTGAGTCTAAGGTCTTTTTTCATAGGTATTTTGCAAAATAATGGGGAGGTGTGCGCCTAAATGAGGTTCGCTTGGCTTTGTCTCATTATAGCATTGGCCTTAAGGGGAGAAGAGAGACAAGGAGGATGAGGTAAAAAAGGAAGACAACGTGCCTTAAATCCCGAGGCTAAGGAAAGCGTAGGCGCATTCCCAAAGGAGGTCTCCCCCGGAGGCGCTAGGCGAATTCGCGTTCGTGGATTCTGAAGAGACGAATAGGTAGGTGGTCTCTTCGAAAGCAAACCAAGAGGAGAAGCTTTTCCCTTCGTTATAGGAGGAATCCTCCCCGTCGTAGACCTTGATGCCCTTCTTCGCGCCTAACTCCCCTTCGTAAAAGGAGAGGGAGAGGCTTTTGATGGCGTCAAAGGATGCGCCCTCCCCTTCTTTCGCGTAAGTGAAGTACTCTTTATGGTTAGAAAGAACGCTTTCAGGGAGCAGGAACAAATCGGCGATCCCCTTTAGATTGCTAGAGGCGATGAGATTGAATTGGGAATCGCTAGAGGAATAGCAGGAGCAATGGATCGCCAAGATGGGGCCATCCTCTATCTTTTCGTAAAGCTTTTGCTGAAAAGAGAGGTCTTTGGCAGAGCCTCCGACGAAGATCTCCAGGGTTTCCTCTTCCTTGATCTTGTCTTTCACATTGAAGCCATAACCAAGGATGAAACTGCTTAGCAAGGCGAGTCCGATGATTTTCCACCAGTCATACTGCAGGAAAGAAAGGAAAAGCTTATTCTTTGGCTTCATCTTGCTTCTCCTGATAACCCAGCAAATAATCCTTGCGATAAGCGAGCTCGTATTTTTGCCTTTCTTTGAACGAGCAGTCGCTTTCCATCAAGACCAAGAAGGTCGTTTCCTTGTTTTCCTCGTCAAGGAAGACGAGTTTCCGCAGCCCTAATTTATGCGCATAACTTAGCCCCTCTTCTTTGACGAAGACATAAAGTTTAATCTCGTCCGCTTTATTGTTTTTCTTCAGGAAGGCAGCGATCGCCTTAAGATGCCCTAGCTTATAAAACAAGAGGTAATAATCGCCTAGAATCCAAACAAGAAGAATCCCAAGGGACAAGACAAAATAAAGATAAGTGTCGCTTCGAGGATGAAGGAAGAACAAAAGCAAGATGGACGTGAGGCAAAATAGGCCAAGAAGGATGCCTAAAGTCAGGCAAAGTCTTCTCTTCTTGGAGAAATCAGGCAAAGAAGAATAGACCTCCTTCATCGTTCTTCCTCCTTTTTGAATTCCCCTCTTAGCCCCTTTTGGTAGATGGCAGGATAATATTCGCGATTGGTGAATTCGTCGAAGATCGTTAAGGCAAATAGATTCCAACCGACGAAATAAAAAGGCAGCAGCAAGAGAAGAGATAAGGCAACCACCAGGACCATCACCATGACTTGATCGATGAGCCCAAAGCAAAGCACCCCATAAGGGATGAGCAAGAAAGCGAAGGTCACCAAGGGCTTCTTGAAACAATAGGAGAAGGAATTAACGAAGAGCTTGGTCAAGCTATTGGAATAATAAAGGACCTGCGACATCGCCATGAATAACGCCGGCAGAAGCAAAAGGCAGATCCCCCCGCTTAGATAAGAAAGCCAGATTGATGAAACGGAAAGGGAGATGAATTTTGAAAGGAAATAGAAGAGGCTCCATAGCAGCCAAAGCAAGAGATAAGAAGGGAAGTTCTTTTTAATGCCCAGAAGGAAATCATGGAAGAAGTAGACCCCCTTCCCCCACGCCCATTGACGGAACACCCTCCCTAGCCCTGCTGCCGCGAGGAAAAGGAAAAGAAAGCAAAGGCAGTAAAGCAAAGTGAAAATGAGGCAGGTCGTCTTATAGAAAGAGACGTATTCCGCTTCGGAAAGGGACTTATAGGCCGGCAAAAGGAAGAGGTAATACTTCACCAGGATGGCGGCTAATAGAGGCAATCCGCAGAGCAGGAAAATGCCTCCGAAAGAGAAGAACATCCCAAAGCGCGTCTTGCAGAAATCAAGAAACTGCGCCTTGCGGCTATTAGGCAAGTCTTCGATGCTGAAATCTTTTTTGCCGAGGCGGAGCTTCATTTTCTTTCCTCTTCCTCGAACACGTAATTAGGATCGACGATCCCTAGTTCTTCCGCTGGTCTAATCCAGGCTAGCCGCCCATCTTCTAGACAATAGACTTTCGAAGAGATATAGATGGCTTCTTTGAGGTTATGGGTGATATAGATCGCGCTCGCCTTACTTTCTAGCAGCATCCTTTTTATGGTTACAAGGACGTCTTTCTTCTGCAAGGGATCGACGTTAGAAAGAGGCTCATCAAGCAAGACGAGGTCGGGCTTCTTGATGAGGGCCCTGCCTAGGCATACTTTTTGGGCCTGTCCCGTGGAAAGCTGCCTTGGCCTTCTAGAGAGCAAGAATTCGATGCCGAGATCTTTGGCCATCTTCATGACCGAGGAGTCGATGGTCGAGTAAGACTCCCGATCGAGCTTCAAAGGGAAGGCAAGATTGTCATAGACCGTCAAGTGGGGATATAAGGCGAACTCCTGCATGAGATAAGCGACCCTGCGTTCCTTCAAGGTCATTTCGCTGATGTCTTGCCCGTCGCTTAGAATGGTGCCGTCGTAGGCAAGCTGGCTGGAGAGCGCGCGGAAAAGCGTGGTCTTCCCTGAACCTGATTCCCCCATGAGGGCGCTGATCTTCCCATCTTCAAACGTGCAAGTGACGTCTTTTAAAGCGGGGTACTCCTGCTTCTTCTTGCCTAGATAAGTGACGCTTAGGTGCTGGACTTCGATTTTCGGCATGGGATTATGGTAGCAAAGGGAAAAAGGATTGGAACCTGAAACTCTTTAACGTCAGGAAAATCACAAAAATCGGGATAAGATGGCTTAAGCGACGACTCCTTTGACGATGATGAGGTTCCCATAGATCCTCGTTTCGCCGGTTTGGATGACCGCATAGCAATTCTTGGCCTTCTCGTAGAAAGAAAATCGCTCGATCTCAGAAACAGGATGGTGCAAAGCCTCTTCGTATTCCTTGATGATCTCTGGCCTCCCCATCCCCTTCTTCTTATCGCTTTCGGTCACTTCCATCGCGATGAGGGGATCGTCTGAATAGGTGTCTAGAGGGATGACGCTCATCACGGCCTTTGCGACGCTCACCGCGTCGATGCCTGGCATCCTGATTAATCTCTTCGCGCAGGTCTCCCCAGGGAAGTTCGCATCGGCGATGACCAGAGCATCCCCATGTCCCATGTCGCAAAGGATTTTAAGAAGATCCCCTGTTAATAATTTATCGATTCCGCTTAGCATAGCGCCCTCCTTTTAGCCAAATGGCTTATTGCTTGAAAGAAATTATAACGAGCCTTGGAAAAGGAGAGCAAAAAACCGATTTGCCTGTTGATTTTGAGAATGTAAGCGTTTCCATTTGGAAAATATGTGTCCTACTTTTTTACAGGGAACGTCCGATTTCTTGTTTTAAAGGACATTCGGTTCCTAGAATTCGGATATCGAGCGAATAGTTCCGTCTTTGCTGTCCCGACTTGTCTAAAGCGAGGAACTGCAAATAACGGAGCGTTTATCAAAGGAGAAAAACATGATAAAGAAGAAGAAACTCGCGTTGCTGTCGGTAGCCGGCATTTTAAGCGCCGTTGCGATTGGGGTGACGGTGACTGGTTCCGTCAATCCTAATTTTATCCCCACTTTCGGCGAAGACGCGACCGTTTGGAAACACTACGCCGCGGTTGAAGCGACCGAAACAACCCATGGGTCCAAGGAATTCTGGGCGAGCTGCACCCCTGATGCCAGCGGCAATTATGGGACCCATGTTTTCGTAGCCCCGACAACGGGCACGATCGTAGAAGGCGGTGATATCAAAACGACGGCTTATTGGGGCGATATCGTCGAAGGCGACGACCGTTATGTCGGCCCGGTTGATTCAACCATCACTTTCGATGCCCGTGGTGGTGTGGCCGTAACTGAAGGGAAATATTCCTATGGCACCGAGGCCTCCGCTCTTCCGACCACTACTCGCGAAGCGGATGATTATTACGATTCTTATGAGTTCTGCGGTTGGTATAAAGACGGCGTTGCTTATGATAAAGTTGAAGGTAGCGCGACTCTCAAGGCCAAGTGGAAATACGGCGAGGCTAAGAAGACCTATATTTGCAGCTGGGGAGAAAGCGATTTTACAAAAGGAGGCGATGTCACCGTCAAGAGTGTTTCGTCGGCCGCTGGATTTGATAAAACGGACGATGATGGCATCATGTTCTCTCCAAGCAATGATGATACTGGGACTATGACGGCCCCCACCATTAATTTCAACGAGATTTTGGAAACGCATCGCGCCGTCTATATGTCTGTTGGAGGCTATAACAGCTATAACAAACTGAATGTTACCACTTCTGCAGAGCTCACCCTCGCTTCAAATGGTACTGAACAAGATGTTAAATACCTTACAAGAATGCTTCTTCGCTTTACGAAAGAGGCAGATGGCAAGGTTCATATGCATTATTCCGATACTACTGTGGAAAAGCCCAATTATTATAGCGGCGGATATAAGAGCTATGCCTATGATACGACTCTAACCGACAACCAGGCGAATGGGAAGGAAGGTTTGGTCTTCACGGCGGCCCAAAAAGGCGCGACGAGACTTTATTGGCTTGGAAGGCCTTATTACATTAATGGCGAAGAACAATATTTGAATGTTTCTCAGAAAACCGGCTATACCGTTACTTATGCAGCTTTAAAAAAGCAAAATGAAGTCTCTGGACAGGCGCCTTGGGGCGCTTGGACTGAATGGGTCGGAAGCTTGAATGAATATATAGGGCTTTGGGGGAATGACACAAGCGGCGTTTCCGTTCTTACCTTTGATAGCATTAATTTCTCTGAATTGTTTGAGGCAGGGAAGGGTGTCAGATTCACTATTGGCGCCTGGAACGGTGGGGAACACGTCTATTTTGGCACTACCGATTTAGGGGTTAATGCAGCCGCGCCAGCTATCGTTGATCATACAGTGGATTCTATTGAAAAAACCTGGCACAACTGGGAAGTTAGCATTGATGATATAGGCGCTCATATTTACAACAAGAATGAAGGTAAGACCTATGATGTTGCCCTTACCGCGGATCAGATCGTTGGAAACGAAGGCATCAGCCTTCAGTTGACCAAGAATCTATCCAATGGCCGTTTATTCCTTGTTTCGAACCTCTACACCTACCACTTCTAATCTCTAGCGACACCAGATTTGCCTAGGCCGTCCTTGCGACGGCCTTTTCTTGTCGCGATTCCAACCCCTCTTGTCTTAAAACCGCATAAGGTTCGCCTATATTCTTATATGTACAAAGAAAGGTGATATAGTGAGGGAAATCCGATCAAGGAGAAAAAGGAACATATGGCATTAGACAAAGACTTTGTGTGGGGCGTTGCCGCCTCCGCTTGCCAAATCGAAGGCGCTGAAGACGAAGACGGGAGAGGCGAAGGCATTTGGGATAGCAAATACACCGAAGGCCATATCCTCGGCGACATGAATACGAAATACGCATGCGATCATTATCACCGCTGCAAAGAAGATGTCGCCTTGATGAAGAAACTAGGCATCAAGAATTACCGTTTTTCCATCAGCTGGCCGCGCATCATGCCTAGTGGCACTGGGGAGCTTAATCCTCTTGGGGTGAAGCATTATCAGGATTTCGTCGACGCCCTTCTTGAGGCGGGCATCACCCCTTGGATCACCATTTTCCACTGGGACCTGCCTAGAAAGCTTTATGAAAAGGGCGGCTACCTTAATCCTGAGATCAGCGATTACTTTGCTGAATACGCGGTCGCCGTCGTGAAGATGTTTGGCGATAAGGTGAGCCAGTATATCTTGTTCAATGAGCCTGAATGCGTCGTCGAAGATGGGCATTTCCTGGGCAATCACGCGCCATTTTTGCAGCTCTCTAGGAAAGAGACTTTCCGTGTCGCCCATAACCTGCTTCTTTGCATCGGCAAGGCGGAGAAAGCGATGAGAAAGGCGGCGAAGCATAAGCTTAACATCGGCTTTGTTCCCTGCAGCACCCCCGCCATGCCGCTTAAGAAAGAAGATGAGAAAGCGGCCCTTAAATACAATTTCTCGCCAAATGGCAGCTTCTATGACGCCTGCTTCTTCTCTGACGCCGTGATCAAAGGCGAGTTCTCCCCGGAGTACAAAGAATGGTGTGAGAAATACGATTACCATCCTTCCGAAGAGGATATGAAGATCATCAAGTGCCAGCTTGATTATTTCGCGGTTAACCTTTACCGCGGCTACTACATCGAAAGCACCCCTGAAGGGGTGAAGAGAGTCCCTGTCCGCCAGGTCGACAACTATTCCTCCATGAACTGGATCATCACCCCCGAGGCGATGAGGTACGTCGTGAAATATTATTATGATCGTTACAAGCTGCCGATCATCATCTCCGAGAACGGGGTGAGCATCACCGAATGGAAGACCATGAAGGGCGAGGTCCCTGACGACATGCGCATCGACTACATCAAACGCCACCTCATCGAGATGAAGAAGATCGCCGAAGAATATCCGGTAAGGGGCTATTTCTACTGGTCGCTTTTCGACAACTTCGAATGGCAGTTCGGGTATGCGAAGAGGTTTGGCCTCGTTTTCGTTGATTACACGACCATGGAACGCACCCCCAAGAAGAGCGCTTATTGGTATAAGAAAGTCATCGAATCCAACGGCGAGGATCTCGATTAATCATCTTCTTCCTGCATGAGATAAAATCCGCCTCAAACCGGAGCGGGTTGTCTTTATTCGAGCAATAGGGCTCAATGAATGTAAATTTTCAGAAAACCCACCTAAACCCACACAGAATCAAGGGAGCTGAAGTTTTGAGCTTCCGGACTTGGTTGATTCTTTGTGAGCAATCAGCGCTTGGAGAACCAAGGAGCGCGGCGAGCGGCTGTAAGACCGTTTCTCTTCTGTCCCAAACAAACCTTTTACCTGAATTCTGACATCCGGCTTGTTGTTGGTCAGTCCCTGCATGAGCTGCACATTCTTGTATCTGGGCAGGAGGATTTGACAGATAGTCTGAATGTCTTGCTCCTTAATACACGGTACCGCCATGAACTTTTTCGTTATGTAAGGCTTTATATCTGCCAGTACCTGTGACATAGAGGCTTTCTTTCGGTTATCAGCCATAAAATCCCCCCTTTCCAAGACGCTACCTTTCTTTATCTATCGTCCGGCCAGAATGTATAGAAATATTACTTCATATTGGCTATATACTTTTTCAACTTAATGATTCTATCTTCCGTATCAATACCCGCTTCATTTTGAGAAATAGTAACGGTATCCATAAGGCTATCATCATTTCTGTAAACACCATATGAATTGTTTTCACAGACAATGTAAACATCATCATAAACCAAACACTGCCCCATCTCGTCTCTGGATAGATGTACATCATCTGCCTCTTTCAAATATGGCATGTACGTATTTTGTGACCACTGCGTCTTTGTCTGCATAACTGAGAACATATAGGGCTTGTTTACAGCATCGTCGTTGCTCATCTTTCCATAACTGCCAGGACGGAAAACAGGATACTTCACATAATAATAATTCCATGGATATAAATTATCCTTTTCACATTGAGCCAAGAACGCAGAAATAATTCCATCCAAAATGCCATCATCGAAACTTTCTTTCGATTTGAGCAGTTCAACTAAAATTGTATGTGTATTTTCAAAACCTGCATTTGCACTTTTATGAAATAGCTCATCCCAAGCATACTGCAAACTTTTTGACGCAAACTGACAACGCCATTTGTTTCTTTCCTGCTGCCCATAGTTGCCTAACGCCATTAAAGCACAGTCAATCTTATCCCACGAACAGGTGAATAAGGAAGAAAAACGAGAGCCCAGTGAAAGATTATCGAGGCCAATAATACCGATTTGCCCTTTTAACATGTTATGATCTTCCAGTTCAAACACTTCATCTGTACGGTCTGGATTTTGCATTAGGAATTCTATTTTTTCCTTTTCTTCCTGTATCTGATTCACATTGAAGTTAATCTCAATAGAATCATCAATCACACCTGTAAGAATAATTGCATCAACAGCCTGAAGAATTGCGGGAATTCTGTTTCTATCCTGTCTATCACTAACCTCATCTTCAGAATTCTGAATCAGGTTGTTGACAATTCTGATTCTTCTCACGAAATCAGAATATGTCACTTCGCTTTGGTGCTGTAAATAGATCGTTATGGTATACAAAAGCACGATGCGGTTTAATGGAAACTGCCGTATTCTGCCGGACTTATCAGAATAAAAATGCAAGCAATCCTCAAAAACATCAATCTTATATCTGGAATCAACCACAATTTTCCCGCGTGCATGAGTGTAGCTCATAAACGATTCCAAAAATTCAGTCGGATTGTTATAGCCTTTTATTTTACACCAGCAATCGAAGAACGATTCTAGCGTAGCTATGTTTGCTACTGCTTTCTCATCGTCTGCGGAGAAATACAAGTGCAGCAAATCAAAAACGTCACTGCTGTAGCCTTGTGGAGACTGCCCATTACGATAACAAATGATATCGCAAACGAACTTGAAGTACCGTAGAAATTCATCATCAATAATATTGTCATCCGCATCACTGGAGCCGCCGCTGCGATATTTCCACAATAAATCTGTCCAGGATTTATCTATTTTTCCAACAATACGATCTGCCATATTCTGACCATTTTTTTCATCGAGAGTTCTGATTTCCCTCTCCAGTTCTGCTTTGAAATGTTCAAATACTGTCAACGGCTTCCCACGGGAATTCATTTTAATATAAAGCTCATCAGTAAGACTCATATCTCTTATTGGCAAGAAATAAAAGGTAATCGCTTTATTTTCCAATTGCTCCCATATATCCGGTACATCTTTGAAGCGCTCATCAATCGCATCCAACATTACAAGCATGGAGCTGATAGTAGGATCATCTTTCCAGTCAAACGGAAACCACGCCTGATTCTTTATGTCAGCAGAAAGCGTGGTTTCAAAAGATGGTATAAACTTCACAAGCTCGGCGCAGAAATATCTTGCACTATAACGTGTTTCATAGCTGAACCTGCTGAGAAATGCGTACTTGTCATCAGGAATTTTTTCCTTTTTAGCCGCATACCAATGCAAGAGAAACAACGTTGTCAAACGCTGCTGACCATCCAAAGGTGTCATAGTCCCTTCTTCATCAATGTCACCGTAAACAAAGTCAAGTGTAATCGGCTCCCCAGTAACAGCCCTATAAAGTGCCTGAAGAAAGCGGCTTCTCACTCTATTGACGTCTTTATCAATACGTCCTTGAGCATAGTCTCTCTGAATAAGGGGAATTACAATTTTATTAAGCTGAACCGAAGTATCTCCATCCTCAATCGTTGTTTCGAAGATATCCATAAATGAGTGAAGCGTCGTACTCATTTTGTTTCCTCCTTTTCCAAAACAATCGGCTCTATATAGTCGCTCAGAACATCATTGATTGCTTTAAT
>CAVFEQ010000003.1:0-73666 GCA_963621535.1 Paludibacteraceae bacterium
AAGCCCAATTCAGCATGGTTTCAGCGGATTTTGGAGATGAGTTTTTTATTTAACACTTTCTTTTCGCTTATTCAGCAGCGGTGACCTGGCCACCGGTATAAAGCTGATAGTATTTACCTTTTTGGGCCAGCAAAGCCTCGTGGTCTCCTCGCTCGATGATGTGTCCACTCTCGAGAACGATAATGACGTTGGAGTTTTGAATGGTCGAAAGGCGGTGAGCGATGACGAAGACCGTTCTGCCCTTCATGATGGCGTCCATCCCCTGCTGCACGAGTTTCTCGGTGCGTGAGTCGATGGAAGAGGTCGCTTCATCCAAAACCAGAACTGGCGGATTGGCGCAGGCCGCCCTAGCGATGGAAATCAGCTGACGCTGACCCTGCGAGAGGCCCGCTCCCGCATCATGAAGAACGGTGTCATAGCCTTGGGGAAGCATGCGGATGAAGTTGTCCGCGTTGGCTAGCTTAGCGGCTTCAACCACTTCTTCATCACTCGCATCGGGGTTGCCGTAGCGGATGTTTTCTTTGACGGTGCCGGTGAAGAGATTGGTCTCCTGGAGAACCATGCCTAACGCCCGGCGGAGATCCTTCTTCTTGATCTTGTTGATGTTGATGTCGTCGAAGCGGATCTTACCGTCGGCAATGTCGTAGAAGCGATTGAGCAAATTGGTGATCGTGGTCTTGCCTGCGCCAGTTGGACCGACGAAGGCAACCTTCTGCCCGGGCTCTGCATAAAGGCTGATTTCGTGCAAAACCGGCTTATCTTTCACATAGGCGAAGTCAACGTCGTACATGTTGATCTTGCCTTTAAGCCAGGTATAGGAGATGGTCCCGTCTTCACTGTGAGGATGTTTCCAAGCCCATTTGCCCGTGCGGCGATCAGCTTCGACTGGTTCCCCGTTCGCGCCTTCTTCGGCGTTGACCAAGGTGACGTAGCCATCATCCACTTCGCTAGGCTCATCAAGGAGAGCAAAGATACGCTCGCCGCCAGCCATGGCCATATTGATCATGTTGATTTGGTTCGCCAACTGGCCAATCGGCATGGTGAATTGCTTTCCTAGGGTCAAGAAGGAGACGACGATGCCGATTTGCGTGGCGAACTCGGCGGATGAATCGTTGCTTAGGCAGAAACCAGAGGCAATCGAGATGCCGCCGATCAAAGCGAGGACGACATATTGGATATTGCCGAGGTTGTTGGTGATTGGGCCAAGGATATTCGAGAACTGGCTTGCCTTGGTGGTGTAGAGACATAAGGCGTCATTGAGCTCATCGAACCCTTTCTTAGCCTGTTCTTCGTGGTTGAAGACCTTGATGACCTTCTGTCCGGAGATCATCTCTTCGATGTAGCCATCTGTCGCTCCAAGTGCCCTTTGCTGCGCGATGAAGAAGCGCGCGGATTGATGGGTCGTGTAGATGACGACAGACAGAATCAAAACGAAGAAGGCGAGAACAACAAGGGTGAGAAGCCACGAGGAGGAAATCATCGCGATGAGGGCGATGACCATCGTCACGATGGACTGCACCACCATCGGCAATACGCGGCTGGTGAATTCGCGGAGGGTATCGATGTCGTTGGTATAGATCGACATGATGTCGCCGTGGGTGCGCGTATCAAAATAAGAAAGGGGCAAGGTCTCCATATGGGTGAAGACGGAATCCCTGAATTTCTTTTGGAAGCCCTGGCCAATCACCGACACCATGACTTGATAAAGATAGGCGGAAAGGATGCCGACGAGATAGATCGCCGCCATGACGATCATGCCTTGGGTGAAATCAAGCCCGGAGAAGATGCCGCTCCAAATTCCGCTTAAGGAAGCCTCTTTCCCTAAAAGACCAGGGATGTAATAACCAATGACGACCTGGCCGACGAACACGTTGCCCACAACGCCGGCCATCGAAGAAAGAACGATGACCAATCCCGCCAAAGGCAGCTGCCACGGGTATTGTTTGAACATCATCTTCATCATGCGATGAAGGATGCGGAACTCGTCTTTCGCGGAAAGTTTTTTCCCGTGCATTTTCATGTCTTTTTTATTGCTCATCGAAGTCGCCTCCCCCCATCTGGGTTTCATAGATCTCACGATAAACCGGTGAGGTCTGCATCAGCTCGTCGTTAGTCCCCTTGGCCAAGATCTTGCCATCGTCCATCAGAAGGATGATGTCGCAGTCTTTGATCGAGAGGATGCGTTGAGCGATGATGAATTTCGTCACTTCCGGGATTTCCGTCTTGAAGCTTTGACGGATCACGGAGTCGGTGTGGGTGTCTACCGCCGAAGTGGAATCGTCAAGAATCAAGATCTTAGGATTCTTAAGCAAGGCCCTAGCGATGCAAAGGCGCTGCTTCTGCCCGCCGGAAACGTTCGTGCCCCCTTCATCGATTGGGCTATCGTAGCCAAGAGGGAAACCATCGATGAACTCATCCGCGCAGGCAAGATGCGCCGCTTTTTTGATTTGCTCATCGCTCGCGTTCTCATTCCCCCAAAGAAGATTGCTTTTAATGGTTCCCGAGAAAAGGACGTTCTTTTGCAGCACGACGGAGACCGCGTCGCGCAAAGCGACGAGGTCGTAATCCTTGACGTTGACTCCGCCTACTTTCACTTCGCCTTCGCTAGCGTCATATAAGCGAGCGATGAGAGAGACCAAAGTGGATTTGGCGCTTCCTGTGACACCGATCACGCCAACGGTGGAGCCGCTAGGAATATGGAGGTTGATATCATGAAGGGTGTCTTTTTCCGCGGTGGCGCTATAACGGAAGTTCACGTGGCAGAAATCAACCGAGCCATCCTTCACTTCCTTCACCGCGTTCTTAGGAGAAACGATGTCAGGGTTCTCAACAATCACCTCCGTCACGCGCTCGGCCGAGTTCTTGGAGATGGTGACCATGACGAAGCTCATCGAAACCATCATTAGACCATTGAGAATCATCATGATGTAAGAGAGCAAGGAAGTAAGGGCGCCGGTGGTGAAGCCTACTTCGGGGTTATTACCCGAACTCACAATAAACTGAGCCCCGAACCAAGAGACGAGAAGCATCGCGGCGTAAATCGCGATTTGCATCGCGGGGTTATTGAACGCGAGCATCTTCTCGGCTTTGACGAAGTTGCGGTAAATGAAATAAGAGATCGCGCCGAACTTCTCTCCCTCGAAGGCCTCTCTGCCATAGGATTTGACGACGCGGATGCCGTTAAGGTTCTCCTGGACTTCCCCGTTAAGGTCATCATAAGCATTGAAAACGCGGACAAAGACCGGATGGACGACGTGCGAGATGGAGAAAAGGACCGCGCCGAGGAAAGGCAGGATGACCAAGATGATCATCGAAAGCTGCCAGGATTTGAAGCAAGCCATAATGAAGGCGACGATCATCATCATCGGGGCTCTCACGACCATGCGGAGAATCATCTGCACGGAGAATTGGATGTTCGTGACATCAGTCGTCAGACGAGTAACCAAGGAAGCGGTAGAGAACTTATCGATGTTGGAAAAGGAGTAGTCCTGGATGTGGTAATACATCGCTTTGCGAAGGTTTTTGCCAAAACCCGCGGCAGCTTTAGCGGCAACAAAGCCGGCCAAGATGCCGAATAAACAGCTCGCGACCGCCATCCCCATCATAATCAAGGAATAGGTCCAGATGGTCGCCATCTCTACCTCGGAGACCGAGTTGACCGAAAGCGCATCGACCAAATTCTGGGAAAAGAAGGGAATAAGGACTTCGCAGACGACCTCAAGGGCGACGAAAACCCAAGCAAGAATCACCGAAACCCAATATCCGTTCAAATATTTGGCCAAGGAACGGTAAACATGCAGGCTCTTGCTGCGCTTGATGGCCGCATCGTTTCTCGCCTCCACCGCGGCAAGGGCCTTTTCGTGGCCAAGTGCATCGTTTTTCTTCATTTCTTTTTGCTCCTTTCTTGTATAGCGACAAGCAGTTTCTTGCAGATTGCTTCGAACTGTTCGCTCTCTTCCTTCGTAAGCACATCGTCGAAGGACCCATCGAACCCCTCGATGATCGGGGTGACGATTTCAAAGTATTCTCGTCCTTTTTCCGTCAGCACGATGGACTTCATGCGTCCGTCCTCGCGATCTTTGACGAACTCCATGTAGCCCTTCTCAATCAAAGAGGAGAGGGTCTCGGAGACCGTGGGCTTTCTTAGCCCGAAGGTTTGAAGCAAATCCCTGGAGATCACTCCTCCTTCATCCTGATGGGTGCCGACATAGCCGATGAATTTGCTTTCCATCGGGCTGATGCCTGCTGGGAAGTATTCTTCATAGTTCTTTCTGAACAAATTCCGCAAGGCCGCGTGAAGCGTTTCTATTTCGTGAATCACGTTGCGTTTCTTCATAGTTCCCTTTTCGAAAACGGGAACTATTTTGGTTAATTTTAGAACTATGTCAAGGGGAAAACGCTATTATTTGAAAAATAAAAAATAAAGATATTATTTATACTTTCCGTTACTGGAAGCAGTAAATTGTTAGCAGTTTCCTCTTTCGATGACCCCGTTCAAAAGTAGTTCGACTTCTTTCGCGGTTTTGATGTTAAGAGCAATCTCTCCGCGCAGTTTTTTATATCCTGGGTAGCCCGAAAAGAAATGAGGCAAGATGCCGCGCAGCTCTCTAACGGCGGTCTCTTCGCCCTTTAAAGCGATGAGGCGTGTGGCGAAATCCAGGGCGTATTTTGCCTGTTCGGCAGGGGTTGGATTAGGAAGGCGCTCGCCCGTATCCAAATAATGGTTGATCTGGGTGACCAAGTAAGGATGGCCCACCGCTCCTCTAGCGACCATCACCGCATCAGCATGGGTGATCTCGATGGCTTTCTTCGCCTCTTCCGGGGAGAAGATGTCGCCAGAGACGATAAGAGGAATCGACAAGGTCTCTTTGAGCCCGGCGATGCGCGCATGGTCCGCAAAACCAGAATAGCCTTGGGCGCGCGTCCGCGAATGGACCGTGAGCCCGGCGATGCCAGCCTCTTGTAGTCTTTTCGCGACCTCAAAAACATTCACGGAATTTTCATCCCAGCCAAGACGTATCTTCGCGGTCACGGGTTTGCTAGAAACTTCTACGATCCCCTTTATATATAGATATAAGGCGTCGGGGTCTTTAAGCCAAGCTGAGCCCGCCCCTGTTTTGACTACTTTCGTAACGGGGCAGCCGAGGTTTATATCGAGGATGTCGTAATCGCATTTTTCCTCGCAGATCTTGATGGCCGGGATAGCGTGCTCAAGAGCGAAGCCAAAGAGCTGAATCCCAACGGGGCGATCCTCTTTGGAGGTCGCCAAATACTCATAGGTCCTTTTGTTCTTATAATCCAAGCCACAGTCAGAGACCATCTCGCTATAAGAAAGGCCAACCCCAAACGGCTTCATGAACTCACGATAGGCAAGCGTGGTGATGCCCGCCATCGGGCCAAGCACCACATGTCCTTTGATTTCGATGTCCCCGATTTTCATAGCCGGAACGTTATACAGGAAAAATGCGTAAGAAAAAAGCGCCGAGCAAGGGCAAGGCGCTTAGTTTCCGTTAGTCCTTTTTATCCGTTTCAACCGAATTTGGTTCAGGATTTGCGGGTTTTTCTTCACTTTTCTCCGTTTTGGGCTCAGAAGGCTTAGCCATGGAGACGTCATCCTTTTTCGATGCGTCTTCCGAAGTTTCTTTCGTCTCGGCGGGCTTGTTGTGAATCAGGCCGTCGATCTCTTCGGCGGTGATGGTTTCCTTCTCAAGCAAGGTTTTCGCAATCAAAATGACTTCGTCCTTATGCTCAATCAAGAGCTCATGGGCTTTCTTATAGGCGTTTTCGATGATCTCTCTAACCGCCTTATCGATCTCATAAGCGACCTGCGTGGAGAAGTTCTTCTGGGTGGAAGCGTAATCTCTGCCAAGGAAGACGGAGCCTGTATCTCGCTCATACTGGATGGGGCCAAGATCGGACATGCCGTATTCGGTAACCATGGAACGGGCAAGGCGGGTGGCTTCCTGAATGTCGTTGCTGGCCCCAGTCGTCACATCGCCAAAGAAGATCTCTTCCGAAGCGCGTCCGCCGAGCAAGCCGACGATGCGGGCGATCATCTCGTTTTTCGTCAGCAGGAAGCGATCATCTTCCGGGGTCATGAGGACGTGGCCGCCCGTGTTGCCGCGAGGAATGATCGTAATCTTCTGCACTTTGTCGCTATAAGGGAGATTGATGCCAATAACGGCGTGGCCGGCTTCATGGTAAGCGACCTCTTCCCTTTCATGGGCCGAGAGCCCTTTGGAATTCTTCGCTGGACCGGAGATGCGCCGATCAACCGCCTCATCGATTTCGGCCATGCCGATGTCGGGCTTGTTCTCACGAACCGCCAAGATGGCGGCTTCATTAAGAACGTTGTCCAAGTCCGCGCCGGAGAAGCCGACGGTTCGCTTAGAAAGAGCTTTGAAGTCGACGCTGGGGCTGATTTTCTTATTCCTAGCATGCACTTTAAGAATTGCCTCACGCCCAGCGGCATCAGGCAAAGAAACGGTGATGGTCCTATCGAAACGCCCAGCGCGGCGAAGCGCGGGGTCAAGGATGTCGTCGCGGTTGGTCGCGGCGATGACCAAGATGCCAGAGTTCGCTTCGAACCCGTCCATTTCAACGAGCAGTTGATTCAAGGTTTGCTCGCGCTCATCGTTGCCTCCGCCTAAGCCGGCGCCTCTTTGACGTCCGACGGCGTCGATTTCATCAATGAAGATAAGGCAGGGGGCGCTTTGCTTGGCCTTCTTGAAAAGGTCGCGGACACGCCCGGCGCCGACGCCGACATACATTTCGACGAAGTCCGAGCCGGAGATGGAATAGAAAGGGACGCCCGCTTCGCCGGCGACGGCTTTAGCAAGCAAGGTTTTACCGGTGCCAGGCGGGCCGATAAGGAGAACGCCTTTAGGCAAGCGCGCGCCGAATTGAGAATATTTCTTGGGATCCTTCAAATAGGCGACAAGCTCAACCATTTCGGCCTTTTCAGCGTCGCAGCCAGCGACATCGGCGAAGCGGACTTTCGAAGAATCCGTCCTTCTTGCCGGCGATTTGTTGAATGACATCACCTGGCCGTTGGCGCCGTTGACCGAGGAATTAAGTCTCCAGAAGAGGTAGACGCCAAGGATCAAGACCACGCCTGTAGAGAGGATGGTCGGTCCCCAAGTGTCCCACCAGGTAACTTGGAAGGCATCCGAGGTCGCCATTTTCGGCGTCAGGTTCGGATTGTCTTTGTAATGGACTTTGGCCTGTTCGATGACGGAGCGGAAGAGCTCTTGGTAGGAAACGTGGGTTCTTCCAGAGACCGTGAAAGAGGTCTCCCATTCGCTTTGGCCGATGACCGAGGTGAATCTAACATAGTTGTTGGACCCATTGACGTAAGTGCCGCTGACGGTCACCGCGCGGTAATTCTGCGAAACGTCCACGCTGACGACCTTCTTTTCAGACGAGGCATAGTCAGAATACTCGTAGGTCTTGTATGCCGTGGCGTCACTATCATCAATCACGTAGCCTACATTGCTATCGATATCGGATTCGGCCCAGGTTTCGCTTCCTGAAGAAAGCCTTGAAACGATTAGATAAACAAAAACACCAATGGTGGCGGCAATAAGAACGTAGGGCAACAGGTAGGAGAATATGCTTCTTTTGCGAGGCGCGTTTCCGTCATTCATATAGTTTTATCCTTTCTCTTCCTAAGTATTAGGAAGCACTTTAATTTTTCAGCGTGAGTAAATGTAAAGCAATTTCGCGTTTATGCAAGGAAATTAGGGGCGATTTCAGTCATTGGTTGACTTTTTTACGACCAACTTCGAAACGTGGTATTCCGAGAAATTCCTGCGGTAACGGGGAACGTAGACGATTTTGCCTTCCTTATTCACGAAAACAGGCCAGGTCTCGCGGAGATCAATCGGCATGTTCCACATCGAATAAAGTTTGCGCACAGGTTCGACGTAACCGTGGATTTTCGCGATGTCAGACTGCACGGCGTTACGGATGGTCAAAGGATAATCTTCAGGGTGAATCCCACGGTCTTCCGCACCCATAGAGAAGTCGATTGAGAGTTCATCGGTCTCTAGTTCCCCGGGGGAAGATAAGGTGTAGGAATAATGGATGACATTGATGTTCTTCTCTAAAGTCAAGACATCATAGTCTTTGACCAAGGAAAACCCATCCTTCAAGGGATAGACCGAATTCGTGGTCATATCAAGGCAAAAGGCGCGAATCGCTTCGAAATCCTTTGGGGTTAAGGTGATGGAGGGGACCTTCTGAACGAATTTGATCAAAGCGGCGGCGAAATCGTCTTTCGCTAACGCGATCAGGGGACGGATTTCCAGCTCGCCCGCTTCTTCGCCATCGTTCTTGATTGTCTCAACGGATTTGATGAGCCCTAAGCTCTCATCCGCTTCTTTGAGCATCTGGGAAAGGATGTTCTCGCGTTCGATTTCATTCATTTTCGATACACGGTCCTTGCGGATTGCGGAACGGGTCGTCTGATCAAGGGCGGTCTCCGTGCCAGGATTGAAGGGAACGTTGTTTTCTAGGTTATAGTCGAGGAGGTCTTGCTTGGAGTATTCAAGAACCGGGCGGAGGAGCAGCATTCCGTTCAGCGTGCTCACCTTGCTATAACTGACGCTGTTGCCTTTTTTCTTATGGTCGATCGCCTTAAGGTAGGCCTCGATCATGTCGTCTTGGACATGCGCAAGCAAAAGAGCCGAGGCGTTATACTCATCATAAAGTTTCTTATACCAGTCATAACGCATGCGCTTGGCCCAATCGTGGAAAGTCTCCTCGAGGTGAAGCTGCTCGTTTTGCGGCAAAGTCGCGGTGTCCAAAAGCCTGAAGATCAAGCCTTTTTCCCGGCAATACTCCCCTAATTTGGTCATGTCGTCGGTTGAGAAATCGAATTTGTGGTAGTCGATCGCGGCAACGATTGGCTTGATGCCTTCTTTCTGGAGCATGTCGAGCATCGCCATAGAATCGGAGCCATAGCTTACCGCGGCGATGTAATTGGCTTTGGGGTCAAATCTGAATTCAAGCATGGTTCGTTCCTCCTAATGATTCATCGGATATGATTTCGTAGAGATTAGCGGCGTCGCTTTTAGAGGCGAAGGGTCGCACTTCCTTAATCGATACGATCACTTTCCTTCTCCCCAAGGAGAGAGTCAAGGTATCGCCAGGAGCGATTTCGCTTGAAGGCTTAGCCTGCTTGCCGTTGAGAAGGACATCTCCATCGTCGCAGAGCTTCTTGGCGACTTCTCTTCGAAGCACTAGGCGCGAAACTTTAAGGAACTTGTCAATTCTCACGCCGCTAATCCTACCACAAATCCCTTCTAGGGATTACTTGCACAAACCATGTTTGACAGCGAGAAGATGAATGATGTTCATGATGCTCTCCAAATCATCAAGCCACTTCTCGCGCTTGGTTAGAATTAGACGCAGCTTCTTTTGCAAATAGGACATCCGGATAACCTCAAGGTAGCCGCTTAAAGCGTTGAAAAGTTCATACCCCATGCCGTCTTGTGAAGAAAAGAGGTCGGAGAGGTAAATATCAACGGTCTTGCCATTCTCATCAAGCGACCCAAATTCAGGGGAGTTCAGCAGGATATCAATCCGCTTCTTTTGCAGAAGTAAGGCCACTTCTGCGGGGATTTTGCCGTAAATGTCCTTCATTTTCTTGGCGCAGGCATCCAAATCTTGTTTCGTCTCCACATCATCTAACTCTTGGTAAAGCTCAATCTTGTCGCCGTCGTCAGCATACTTTTGCGGAATGTAAGCGTCGATTTTGAAAAGCTTCCGGGCAGTCCTATCCTTAGGCTTGATGCCTTTGGTTTTTTCGTCCACCGCTTCATTGAGCATCTTTAAGTACAAGTCCAAACCAACCGAATCAATGAACCCGGCCTGCTCAGGACCCAAGATATCCCCAGCCCCGCGGATCATGAGGTCGCGTTGGGCGATTTTGTAGCCGCTTCCTAGCTCGGTGAATTCCTGAATCGCTTTGAGCCTTTTAGCGGCGTCCTCATTCATGTTCTTCGACGGCTTATACATCAAATAAGCATAGGCGATGCGGTTCCCTCGTCCGACGCGCCCTTTGATTTGGTAAAGCTGAGCTAAGCCAAAACGATCGGCGTCCTCGACGATGATCATGTTCGCGTTTGGGACGTCGATGCCATTTTCCACGATGGAGGTGCACACCAAAACATTGATGTCCCCATCGTAAAATCGACTCATCACCTCTTCTGACTCTTCCCGGTCCATTTGCCCGTGGACAACGCCTATTTTGGCATTGGGGATGCGCTTGGACATTTTGGTGGCGACGTTATAGATCGTCTCAACATTATTGTGCACATAAAAGGCTTGACCGCCTCTAGCGAGTTCTTTTTCCACCAATTCATCCGCGACGTCTTGTTTGAAAGGGGTGACGTAGGTTTGGATTGGCATGCGGCTAGGCGGAGCGGTATTGATTTCCGAAATCGGGCGGATGCCCACTAAGGACATTTGCAATGTCCGCGGGATCGGGGTCGCGGAAAGAGTGAGGACGTCTACGTCTTTTTTGAGCTCTTTGATCTTTTCCTTTTGCTCAACGCCGAACCTTTGCTCCTCATCGACAATCAATAAGCCCAAGTCTTTATAGGCGATGGTTTTGGACAAAAGACGATGGGTGCCGATGACAAAATCCAGGTTCCCGTCTGCAAGGTCTTTGATGATTTTCTTTTGCTCGTTGGGCGGAACAAGGCGAGAAAGCAGGCCAAGACGGATCCCAAATGAGGCAAAACGATTCTGGGCAACCTCAAAGTGCTGCCTAGCCAAAAGGGTGGTCGGGACGAGCATCGCGACCTGTTTGCCGGAGTCGATCGCTTTGAAAGCCGCCCGGAAGGCAATCTCGGTCTTGCCGAATCCGACGTCTCCGCAGACAAGGCGGTCCATGATTTCTGGCGACTCCATGTCGTGTTTTATTTCGTCCACCACCTTTTGCTGATCCGGAGTCAGCTCATAAGGGAATTCCCCCTCGAACTGCCTTTGCAAATCATCGTCTTCAGGGAAAGAGAACCCGCGCAGTTTCGCTCTGGCCCCATAAAGCGCGATCAAACGCTCAGCCAGCTTGTTGATTTTTTCCTGAATCTTGCCCTTCTGCTTTTTCCACTCGCCGCTAGAAAGGCGGTTCAACCTAGGCGCGGCGCCTTCTCTGCCCGCGTATTTCCTCACCAAGCGAAACTGCTCAAGAGGGACGTAAAGCGATTCATTTCCCGCGTAGGCGATATGCAAGAAGTCACGATGAATCCCATCGATCTCAATGGTCTTCACGCCTAAAAACTGGCCGATTCCATTATGCTCGTGAACCACATAATCACCCGGTCTAAGGTCTTCATAACTCCGCAAAACCTGGGAATTTTTGAATCTTGCGGTGAATCTCGTGTTGATAGAGCGGTGGCCGAAAAGCTCTGCGCTGGTTAAGCAGGCAAGCTTCAAGGAAGGGATCTCGAAGCCTTCCGCGATAGGCGTGCTCGTCAAGCCGATCTTTTCATCTATCGGCAGCGATAGCCCCTCAACCTCTTCATAAGAGAGCCCCGCGTCTTTTAAGAAAGAAACGATGGTCAGCCTTTGGTGAGGGTCGGGCAAAGAAATCAGCAATTTGTCATTTCCGTTAAGGTAATTCTTGATGAGCTGAATGACATAGGCGAGATTCCGCGAAGGGACGTTGATGGGATGGACCAAGAATTCTTTAACGCCGAAAGAGGAGGCGAAAGCAGTCCCGTAAGCCACTTTCCGCGCATCGCCAAACGCCTGATCAAGGCTCATATACAAACTTAGACGAGAAAGGTTGAAACCCTTTAAAAAGGATTCCGCCAAATAATCCGTAGCCTCTTGGTAAAGCTGGCTGGTGGCCTTTTGGAAATTCTCTTTGTTGGCTACAAAAATGAGTTCGGGATTGAAATATTCCAAAACGGAATGGGCTTCGCCAAGAGCGAATCCGTAGTAACGGTAAAGCTCGTTTCGATAATTCCGCGAGATGAAATTCTCAAGAGCGATCGGGAAGTTTTGCTTTAGCATCTCCGCGGATTCTGGCTTAAGGAGAAGGCAATCTTTCTGCATCCGATCATTGCCCTTTTGGGCGAAAGAGGCCAATTCATCCTCATTCAAAAACAAATCGGTTGCAGGGAGAATGGAAACCTCGTCTATTTTCTTGTTGGATTCCTGCGATCTCGGATTGAAAAAGCGGATCGATTCAATCTCATCGCCAAAAAACTCCAGACGAATCGGATCCAAATAGGAAACGGAATAAATATCCAAGATGTCTCCGCGCGAGGCGAACTGCAGACTTTTCTCAACGTGGGAAGTCCCTTGGTAGCCAAGATTGACCAGTTTCTCTTTTAAGGTCGCCAAATCATAGGAATCACCTACTTTGAAACGAATCGTCTCCTCTTTGAATCTTTCGGGGGAAGGCAAGTAGCGAAGCAAACCGGAAGGGTGGGTGATCAAGATCTTGGGGCCGGGTTCGCCTAGCTGCCCAAGCGCATAAAGCCTTTGCGAAAGCAATTCCCTAGAAGAGGAAAGGGCCTCCGCTCTTAATAGCTCGTCATTTGGAAAAAAGACAATTTGGTTTTCGCTCGCGAAGTTGAGCAGAAATTCATAGAGCTTCTGCGCGTTATATTGATTAGAGCAAACAATCGCGTAATTCCCGGGTCTTTTTTTGAAAATCGCCGCAAAAGCCAGCCCAACGCCTAAAGTCTCATCAATTACTAGATCCCCTTTTTTCTGCAAAAGAGGGGAAACAAAATCCAAATCGTATATCTTGCTTAAGAGTTCGCTTTGATCCATGACTTATTCATCTGTTGTAGTGGTTCATAGCGTAGGTAAACCCTTTTTGCAAAGCGTCCCTAATGGCTTTCGATGCGTTTTCGATTCCTTCTTCCACCAGCGTCTTTTCTTCGCCGCTAGGTTTGCCAAGAACCCAATCGACCCCTGAATGAGGCGGCTCGCCGATGCCGATTCGAATGCGTGGGAAGGCTTCGCTCTTTATGCTTGCGATGATCGAGCGCATTCCATTATGCGATCCGCTGCTCCCCGATGGACGAAGGCGAATCTTGCCAGGGGGCAAGGCCATATCATCGTAAACGACGATCAAATCAGCGGGAGCGATTTTGTAGTAATCCATCAAGGGCCGAACGAAATCGCCGGAAAGGTTCATAAACGTTTCAGGCTTAGCAATAATAAGAGGTTCAGGGAAGGAGGGATCTTTGACGATGGCGTAAACGCCGCTAAATTTTTGGTGGTCGAAATCAACTTTGCACATTTCCGCAAACTTATCCACCGCCATAAAACCCATGTTGTGACGGGTTGATTCGTATTGCTTTCCCGGATTGCCGAGCCCAACGACTAATTTCATGCTTTATTTCCAATTGCGGAAAGACGGTGCAACACTGAAAGAATCTTATCGATACCTTGGGCATCATAAAATTCCAAAGGATGGTCTTTAAACGACTCGATCATGTCCGCCTGCTCTTCCATGCCAGGGGCTCCGCGCATCTGGCGCAAAGAGGCCTTCATCATGAGGTTATAAGGAAAGCGCAGTTTGGAGAAATCAAAAGAGCCGCGCAGCTGATAGAAACGGATGTGGTAGATGTCGAGGACGTTCGTTGAAATCAAGCTGTCCCTAGATTCGGGAGTAGGAAAGCCCATCCCTGAAGCGAAGATCAAGACGTTTTTGTTTTCCATCTCGTCGAAATGAGCCAGGAAGTTATCAATCCCTTGGATTTTATTCCCCATAACCCAGCCGCCATAAACGACCGTGTCATAATCGTCGATGTTCTTCCATTTATATTTCTTTAATGGGAGCGCATCTCCCTGAATGCCCGCGGCGATATCTTCCGCGTATTTCTTCGTTCCGCCTGTAGCGGAGGTATAGAGAATAAGAGTTCGCATAGCGAAAGGATATTACCATAGGCAATAAAAATGAGGGATTTCTTTTTACGACCAAAGAAGAAATTTGACGCTAAAAACAGCCATAAAAGAGTTTTTAATTGACAATTTTCCGCCCGTTTTTACGATACTCAAAAAGGAGCCGACTTATGCCTAGAACTGCCGAACAGAACAAAGCCTTAAAAGAGAAAAGGAAGAATCGCCTTCTCAACGTTTCGCTTAAGATGTTCGCCACAAAAGGGTATGCGCTTGTCACGACCGACAGCATCAGCAGAGGGGCGCGCATTTCTCATGGCCTCTTCTACCATTACTTCTCTTCCAAAGACGATGCCTTTCAGGAAACGGTTCGCCATTTCCTTCTCGGCTCAAACAGTCCCTTTTTAAGCGCGGCGAATATGAAAGCCTACCATGGAGTCGATGGCCTTAAGAAATTTTTCGAAATCGCAGATCTTGTCCAAAAAGGGGATCAGACCAACCTTTACATGGCGAAAATCATCCTCGACATCGAAAAAGGATCGGCCAAGGGACCTGCCATAAAAGAAGCGAAAGAACGTTTCGATTTCCCCGGAACTTTCGAAAGGCTCATCTCCGAAGGCCAAAAGGAAGGCGAGGTAATCGCGGGAGACCCAAAGGAAATCACCTCGGCTTTCTACAACATGTTCGTCGGGCTTATTGATAGTTTGCTGGCGGGGGAAGAGAAAACGAAAAAGCCCGTCTCCAAAGACACTTTGCTCGCGATGGCGTTAAAAAAGCCTCTCTAAAAACGAAGATTTCTCTGTTCTTAGCAAAAACAAGGAGTGCAGCGAGAAAGAGTAGGCTAATTCTTTTTGATGTTCCTGGCTTTGCTCGGGGTCATGCCCGTGGTCTTTAAGAAAAGCTTATAGAAATAGGATAGATTTGTGTAACCAACAAAGTCGCAGATTTCCTCTACGGTATAGTCCGTCCTTTGCAATAGATAATTGGCGTAGTTGATTTTCTGTTTGTTGAAGTAATCCGTCATGGTCATATGGAAGGCTTTTTTAAAAGATCGACGGATATAATCCGGAGTAAAAGCGATATCCTTGATCAACTCGGAGCAATCGTATTTGAAGTTGTCAGAAGTCGACAAACGCGTGGCTATATTATTCAGCCAGTTGGGAATGGCCGGGCTTGATTCCTTAAGGTTATAGGACACCAGCAAGTTCACTAAATAAGTCACCAGCATTTTTGCCGCTAAAGCGTATTCTTTGGTGTTCGGGTTTAAGAATAAAGACGGAGCCAGGCTTTCAATAGAATAGATTTCCTCACTCGAAAAACGAATTTTCCGATTGTATTTATCGCTTGTTATGTCCTGGAAAAGAGTCGGCGAGAAGAAGTCGCAAACCCCTTTAAAGTAAGGCGTCGAAATCAAAATATCGCGCCTAAGAAACGACCCGTCGTCACGTTTATAGAAACCATGGACGTCGCTAGGAATCAAAAGGCGGGCATCTCCTCTTTTCAGTTGCAGCCTTTCTCCATTGAACTCTTCGTCACCGCCGCCATCGTAAACATAAAAGATCTCAATGTAAGTGTGACGATGGAGCGGCACCCTTTCATTTTGGGCGCTCTGCGTGAATACGGGAGCCTCATTTTGAACCGTGCACTTTAAGCCCAGGACGATAACTTCGTTGTTTTCCATGTAACTAAAGTATCACCCAAAAAGGGTTTATCCAAAGAAAATTGGTCGTTCTAGAACATTTTCGATGCGCTTTAGTTCATTTTTATGACCAATGTAAGCGCTTTATAATTTGACTAATCAATTTTATTTAGGCCGTCCTATTGGGCGGCCAGTTAAGGAGAAATGCCTATGATGAGCAAGAAAGCGAGCAAGCGCCTGCTTCTGGCGGGGCTTTGCGCCGCCGGGGCCCTCAGCGCCGCCCTCGGGGCCGCGCGTTGGGCGGAGACAGTCCCCGCCTTCGCCGAATCGTCTTTGACCGAGACCACGATCTCTTTGACCGGCGTGCAGATCAGGGCAGGCCAGCTGGTCCTGCTCTCGGATTCCTACAGCAGCGTGGCTACCAACGACAACGTCGAGAACGGCGCCGCCAACAGCGACCTCTCCGGAATCAGGCTCTACACTGTCAAAGACGGGTCCTTCGTGGAGAACTCGATCACGTGGACGGGTATCATGAACTCGATATGGGGTCAGGCCGGTGGCTTCGTCACCTTCCCCGAGTTCAACAACGGTCTCGACGGCGAGAAGGTCTACAAGGCGTTCGTCCCGGGGGGCACGAAGATCGCCGTCTCATCGACGGAGGCCTTCGTCGTCGACAAGGACTACACCTTCTTCAACAAGAACTACGGGAACACGGGGGACGCTTTCTTTTGGACCACCACCCCGTACCTGCCCTACACAAACGTCTGCCCGGAGCTCTCCCTGACCGGCGTCCAGATGCGCTGTGTCGATATTACGAACGACAATTACAACTTCCTAGTCCTGATCTCCAGTTCGCACGAAGGGACGATCGCCAACGCGGACCTTGAGAACGGGCTGGCTTGCAGCGACCTCTCCGGGATCAGGCTCTACACCGTTGGTTCAGACGGCGAGCTCGTGGGGAACGCGATCACACCGAACCACCTCGCCCAAAACTGGTGGGGCCAGCCCGGCGCCTTCATCGCCTTCAACGAATACAGCAAAGGGGTGGATGGGTCGAGCGTCTACAAGATCTACGTGCCGAAGGGCACGAAGCTCTTCCTCGCCGACGCGGAAAAAGGCCAGACCTACACCGTTGACAAGGACTACACCTTTTACAACCTCAATTACGGAGACGAATCGAAAAAGACCGGATCCTTCGATTGGACCAGCAACGGAGAGAGTTGGGATGTTGAGGCTTTTGTTAATAATTATATGCATCCAGAAATAGTCGATACTGAATCTGGTGCGGGCGCTTGCTTGGGAGAAGGCGGCTATTACGCCAAAGCCAAAGCCGCTTACGACAAGCTTTCAGATGTTGCCAAGAACCTCTTCGACACCGGTTCTGCCTACGCCGCTTATAAGCAGCGTTTCGATGCTTGGGCTACCGCAAACGGGGATGTCGCCAACAAGTCTGGCGTTCTCTCTTTGCTTTCTAAAAACGGCAGCAGCGACACCCTTGGCATTACTGTTGTTGCTATTGCCGCAGGAATTACCGCATTGGCTGCTTCCTTGCTCGTTTTTTATAAGAAAAAGCATCAATAATCTTACAAAGGTGCTTCTTGCCCCGGGCTTACCGGGGCTTTTGATTTTGAGAACTAGGCTCAATCGCCATTATGAAATCATCCGTTTGGATAACACCCATGCGACTTCAAAAAACCTTCTATCCGAAAACCGAAGGAAGCAGAACAACTTTTAAAACGCATCCGGTTCTCTTCTGTTATTTTAGAGTGTTGAAACGTTATTGAACGGAGACTTTTTGTGTATGGAGACATGAGGAACTTTTGAAGTCAAAAAGACGGCCGCTCAAGACCGTCGACGGCCTTTGAAATAAAAGCCAAAAGATTTTAAATTGGTTAAAAAGTCGTTATAGGACATTTTCGATGCGCTTTAGTTCATTTTTATCGATGATGTAAGCGCTTTATAATCTACTAAATCAATTTTAGGCCGTCCCGGTGGCGGCCAGTTAAGGAGAAAAGCCTATGATGAGCAAGAAAGCGAGCAAGCGCGTGCTTCTGGCGGGGCTTTGCGCCGCCGGGGCCCTCGGCGCCGCCCTCGGGGCCGCGCGCTGGGCGGAAACAGTCCCCGCCTCCGCCGAATCGTCTTTGACCGAGACCGAGATCTCTTTGACCGGCATCCAGCTTAGGGCGCTGAACCTCGACAGCCCACGGTACACCTATCTGGTCCTGCTCTCGCCTTCCTACGCCGAAGTGGCCGCCAACGAAGAAGTCACGGACGGCTTAGCCAATAGCGACCTCTCCGGGATCAGGCTCTACACCGTCGACGAGGACGGGGAGCTCGCGGGGAAGACGATCACGCCCAACCACATCGAGACCACAAAATGGACACAGCCCGGCGGCTTCGTCGCCTTCAACGAGTTCAAGAATGGCCTCGACGGTGAGAAGGTCTACAAGGCGTTCATCCCAAAGGGCACGAAGATCGCCGTCTCATCGACGCAGGCCTTCGTCGTCGACAAGGACTACACCTTCTTCAACAAGAACTACGGGAACGCGGAAGCTAAGCTTGAATCCTTTGCTTGGGCCGCCACTCCCTGCGCCCCCTACACAGACGTCTGCCCGGAGCTCTCCCTGACCGGCGTCCAGATGCGCTGCCTGGACGGCGTCACCACGAATGACTATTACAACTATCTCGTCCTGATCTCCAGTTCGCACGAAGGGATGATCAGCGCCGAAAACCTCGAGAACGGGCTGCTCTATAGCGACCTCTCCGGGATCAGGCTCTACACCGTTGGTTCAGACGGCGAGCTCGTGGGGAACGCGATCACACCGAACCACCTCGCCCAAAACTGGTGGGGCCAGCCCGGCGCCTTCATCGCCTTCAACGAATACAGCAAAGGGGTGGATGGGTCGAGCGTCTACAAGATCTACGTGCCGAAGGGCACGAAGCTCTTCCTCGCCGACGCGGAGAAAGGCCAAGTCTACTCCGTCGACCAGGACTACGCCTTCTACAACGTCAATTATAGGAATGAGGAGAAAAAGGGCGAATCCTTGGATTGGTGCCCAACGCCCAGCACGCTACCTACTTTCGAGGAGACCGAGATCTCTTTGACCGGCATCCAGCTTAGGGCGCCAGGCCTCGAAAGCCCATGGTACACCTATCTGGTCCTGCTCTCGCCTTCCTACGCCGAAGTGGCCGCAAACGAAGAAGTCGCAAGCGGCTTGGCCAATAGCGACCTCTCCGGGATCAGGCTCTACACCGTCGACGAGGACGGTGAGCTCGTGGGGAACGCGATCACGCCCAACCACATCGAGACCACGAAATGGGGCCAGCCCGGCGGCTTCATCGGTTTCGACGAGTTCAAGGACGGCCTCGACGGCGAGAAGGTCTACAAGGCGTTCATCCCAAAGGGCACGAAGATCGCCGTCTCCTCGACGCAGGCCTTCGTCATTGACAGAGACTACACCTTCTACAACACGAACTATGGGAATGAGAAAGCGAAGCTCGAGTCCTTCTCCTGGCAGGAAACATCTCTGCCCTACGAAGTGGAAAATACAGGCTCCATACACATTAGGGGCGTCACCAACCAATCCGACGGGGATAGCCGTTGGCTAATCGTCTATCTTGACGATAAACAATATCCAGAAACCAACAAGGACGGGACTTTCTACGATGCGCTTGGGCTAAGCAATGTTCTCGACAAGATTTACCTCTATTCTTCTAGCGACATCAGCAAAGAACCCATCAAACTGAGGGATATCTTCACGGGCTTTATCACTCTTGGCCAGTTTAGTTCCAAAGACGCCTTGGGCTTCACCATTAAAAACGACGAAAGCGTGAATGGGACCAATCTTTACGCGGTGAGCATCGAAGAAGGCTGCGAGATTCCTCTTGAAGAAGACGGGGCCTACACCAAACGCACCGTTGCTTCCAAAGTCACGTTCTTGAACAACAACTATGGCAAGAGCGGCGATATCCCAGGGGAGACAGGCAAAGACAAACGCACCTACGAAGATTGGTCCATTGATTGGACCAAGGGCGCCTTCCTGACTTACACGGTTGTTGGAGCGGATTTAAGCTTCCAAAAAGTTTGCCTGCCCGTTGGCTCGCAAATCGATGCGTCTTCCTTCGCCTTAGACGGTTACGAAGTGACGATCCAAGACAATCTTGGCTACACCTACTACGAGCAGATCATCGTTCCTGAAAGTGATGCGGTGATCACCTTGACCTATAGCAAGAAAACGATCGAGCCTGAGGAAACGCCAAAAGAATCCTCTTCTAACTGGGTTGTATGGGCTTTTGTTGGGGTCGGAGCCGCGCTCGGCGCGGGTCTAGTTGCCGTCTTGGTGGTAGTCATCAAGAAAAAGAAGGCGTAAGGAAAGGGATGGTTATGAACATGAAAAACAACAAATTCGGTAAACGCATTTACTTTGTCGCCCTTTTGCTCCCCTGCATCTGCGCCTGTTCCAACTCCGGAAGCAAAGGAGGGGACGAGCCGCTTGCTGTCTATGAAGGCAAGGACTTCCATTTCTCTTCCAGCAAAGGCGATGACCTTGATTGCCTTAACGAACTCAATAAGCGGATGCTCCGCTATGACGAAGACACGCGGGTCGGGGATATCGAGATTCCTGAAGGGGTCGCGTTCAACATGGGTTGGGAGACTTCAGCCCTTGTTTGGCATAACGCCACCGAGGAAGGGGTCGGCAAAGACTGCTTCTCACCCATTTACAGCTTCCTCCAAAATGCCGGGCAAGATGATTACGGCTATGTTTACGACCTAAGCCTCTTCCGCGAATCCAGTTTTCAAGTCAACAACTCAGGGCTTTGGAACCTCCCTCAGGGATGGCCTTTCCCCTATTGGAAAACCTCCGTCGACAATCTTCTCACCGATTCCGCGGATTACGACAACGTCCATTTCACGACCTTCGAATTTGACTCGGCCAACGAACCAACGAGCAAAAACTGGGAATGCGAGAACGGGAAGGCGGAGATTGGCTACGACGGCTATATGAACCTCTCTTTGGATTCCTCCATCGAAAAAGGGAAATCCTTGACCGTCACGAACACCCGCTTAAGCGACTACCTTCGCCTGTGCGGAGGCATCGATACCACGCACGCCTCCTTCATTGAGATCGACCTTGATTTTTCTTCCACGAATCTCGACGATTTCTATTTCCTTTGGCAGACAAAAGAGGGGGGCGACACTTGGTATCGCGCCTCAAGCAAAGAATACATGACGGTCTATAACGATTCTTTCGCTTCTTATGGCGCCCACACCTACTGGCCGATGTACCTTGATGAGAACTGGGCCGGCAAGACCGTGACTTCCATCGGAATCGAGTTCGCCCCGAAAGAAGGCGAAGCGTTGAACCTAAGCAACGCGCGCATCAATTACATTCGCCCCGCCTACGATACCCGTCAGCCACAATTCACATTCCAGTGGCTCGACTCTTTCTATGATTACGTCGTCTACAAAAGGGATCTCGACGCTTTGACGAAGCTCATGCCCAAGGCGCGGAGGGCGCTTCTTAATCTCACCCACTGCCTCAAAGGCGAATCCGGCCTTTTGAATTTGGACTACCTTTATGGCCATAACGGCATCGGGACCACGATCAACGAGGATGGCACGCTGGAGATTCATCCTGGGCAAGGGATCGGCTCAAGCTATTGGGACGTCCTTGCTCTCCCTACCATCAACCTTGAATCCAACGCCTACTTCTATGGCTGCGTCAAGAAGATGGCCGTCTTGGAGAAAGCCTGCGAAGATTACAACCTGGACATCGAAGGCACTTCCATCAAAAACCGTTCCCTAGGCCAGGAGAAAGTCGTCTACGACTACACTTCCAGCAAGCTCACCGAGCTCGCCTCGCTCATCAAAGCGACGTTTGAAAAAGACATAAAACCCGCGCAGCAAGCCGATGGAAGCTGGGTGAATGAGGGAGGGCTTTGGAACCCTGCGACCGGGCGTTTCGCCTTGGGGGTGAGGGAAAGCGATGGCGCTATCCTCGACCATGGCTACATCTACTTCAATGAGCAAGCGATCTGCGCAGGCTTAGGGAGTTCCTCCCAGCGCCTTTCGACGATGAATTGGATCGACGGGAAAAGGATCGTTGAAGGAGATGATTCCACCGGAGAGGACATCTATTTCTACGAATTCGCCCCCCGCTTCACAACCAAAGACAACAGCGAGCAAATCAATTTCACTTTGGTGAACACTTTCTTTGAAGAGGGCGGCTATTACGATGAATACGGCAGCCTTTTCTCTAGGCAAGTCCAATGCGGAGGGGCCGTCCTCTGCTGGAGCTATTATGACCTCCTCGCCCGCGCAGAGGTTCTTGGAAGAGAGAACGCCTTAAGCCGCCTTGAAGGAGTCGCCTCTTGGTATAAGAAAGTCCAAGAGGGAACAAGCGGGACAGGCACGGATTTCTTCGCCGACTATTATGAGATCTTAGAAAGCGAGGATTGGAAAGGATATTACGTCCTGCAAAACGCGGAGGGCGGAGGCCCTGGCGCACTTGGCCTAGACGGGGAATTCCTTGAAAACAGCCTCTTCGCGCGCTCGCTTCCTAGCGCAATCCTCGGGATGGAGGTCGATTCCTTCGATCATCTAAGCTTCTGCAACGATTCTTTAGAGGGGCTAAACGCGATCCGCGCGGACAACCTTAAATTCGGAAACGCGACTTATAGCGTGAAAATGGACGCCACCTCCTTTGAAATCTCTAACCTCAAAGGAGGCGTGTTCGAGAAAACAAAGCTTTCCCTTCGCTTCAAAAAGCCTGGTGGCAGTTTCACCGTGGAAGTCGATGGGAAAATAAGCACGGATTATGCAGTTGAAGGCGACTATATCTCTATGGAGCTGCCTTTAACGAATATCGTGGTAAACGTAAAATAAGGAAAGGAACATCACCATGAACAAACAAAGCAAAATCATTCTTCTTAGCTCTACTCTTTTGGCAACGGCCCTTACCGTTGCTAGCTGCGGAGGAGATCAGAATACCGGCGATAGCGCCAACCCGGCGGTGAACCTCAAAATCGCCGTCACCAGCGATAAGACCGAGACCAGCATCGCAGAAGCCCTCATCAAGGGCTTCAACCAGACCGAAGGCAACAAGAACGTCAAAATCTCCGTCGTGAAAATCACCCAGGGCTATGACAGCTACATCCAGAAGAACTGGGGCAAGTCCACGATGGCCGATCTCATCTCCGTTTACGACTACAACGCCGAATACTGGACTTCAATGAACCTCTTCAAGCCCCTTTCCACCTACATGGAAAGAGATGGCGTTAACGAGGAAGATTACGTCTCCTCCATGTTCAACTTAGGGAAATCCGGGACCGATGACACTTATTATTGGCTCCCTCGCGATTACAACAAAGTCGTCGTTTGCTACAACACCGAGATCTTTGAGGCGGCCGGGATCAGCAAGCCTAGCGACAACTGGACGATGGAGGATTTCGAGCAGACCTGCAAGACGCTTTTGGAGAAGAGCGAAGAAATCAAGAAGGTCACCGGCAAGTACGACTTCTGGCCGGCGGAGATGAACCTCAAATGGACCGCGGTTTATTATCCCTACATCAAATCCTATGGCGGCGGCTTCCTTGCGGACGATGGGACTTGCTTCAAAAACCCGGACATCGTGAAATCCTCCCTTCTCAAACTTTTGAAATACGCAGACCCGACCGACAGCGCGAACTATCCCGGTCTTGGCTATAGCAACCCCATCGGGCAAGCCGACGATCAGGCCTGCTTCGTCAATAAAAAAGCGGCGATGATTTTCACGGTGCGCCCGAACATCCAGAGCTTTGCAAAGAATCTGAATAACAACATCGACTTCGTTTCCTTGCCCTCAATCACCGATAACGACGGAAAGACATCGTATATCGGCTCGGGCTGCTCAGGGTATACCATCACAACCAACTGCAGCGACGATAAAGTCGAGGCCGCTTGGCGTTTCTTGAAATACATCGTTTCGAAGGAAGGCCAGGAAGTTCTTGGCAAAACCGGCAGCGGCATCCCCGTGCTTTCCTCTCTTCTAAACGATTCCTCTTCCGCATGGAAAAACTTCATCTCGAAGGATCTCAATCACGACGCCTTCACCAAGTTCCCTGAGCGCGACCTCTCCATGAATTACGTTCATGGCTTCAAAGCCAACAAGCAGCTCACCATTTATAAGGAATTCAAAGACAGTCTGATCTTCTCCATGTACAACAGCGAAGACCGCGACGAGGAATTCGCTGCCTTCAAAGCCAAAATTGACGCGCTGATTGCCTAAAAAGCCTCACCTTCGAAGGCATTCTTCGAAGGTTTTGCCGTGGAAGGAGGGTTATGAAAGCCTCTACGAAGAAAATAATAAAAAACAACGTTACAGGATACTTGCTTCTGCTGCCGTTTTTAGTTGGGCTAATCGGCTTCACGGCCTATCCCTTGCTTTTGGCGTTATGGCAGAGCTTTTTCAAAGACTATAGCCCCGTGACGGGATATGACTTCGCCGACTTCGGATTCGAGAATTACATCAACGCATTTACGAGCCAAAGCGTGCAGCGTTCCATTTGTCTCACTCTTGTCTATGCGGCGATTACGATCCCCTTTGGGCTCGTCGTCTCCTTCCTCCTCGCCTATTTGCTCAGTTTGCCAATCAAAGGCACTAAAATATTCCGCGTTTTGGTCTACTTGCCAGCGTTGATCCCTAGCATCGTCTCCGCTTCTATCTACAAGTACATGTTCGGTCCTGACGAATTCGGGCTGATCAATCAGCTTCTTATTGGCCTAGGAAGAGAGCCGAGCAAGCTTTTGGAATCGCCTGAGCAAAGCATCGCGGTGCTGAGCTTATTCTTAACCGGCATCTTCGGCTACGGCTGCAGCTCGCCGATGTGGATCGCAGGGTTCAACAGCGTTCCAACTGACGTCTACGAAGCGGCGTTCGTCGATGGATCTTCCAAACCGAGAACCTTTTTCAAAATCACCATCCCCCTCATGGGAAGATTCATTTTCTTCCAACTGCTTGGCTCCCTCATCGGGACTTTGCAGATCGGGGAATCCGTCCTCATGCTTTCAAGCAGAGGAGGCTTCGGAGAGAACCTCAACTTCTATGGCTTGATGATCTATAACCAAACCACAGACGGCATCGGGAACTATGGCTTTGCAAGCGCTTTGTCCTATCTCCTCTTCATTGTGATCGCCTTGCTTTCCATCGCGACGTTCCAAGCGAATAAAAAAACCTACATGGAGGGCATTTGAGATGGAGCATTTCAAAATGAAATTTTGGGAGAAGGCCATCATTTACGTTATTTTGACCTTCTTCTCCCTCTTGGCTATCGTCCCCACCTTTGTTCTGGTTTCTAGAAGTTTTTTCTCCCTTGATGAGATCACTAGCCTTGGGGCGGGGGTCTTCCCTCATAGTCCCACTCTCGACGCCTATGTGACGGCCTTTACCGACGAGGGTTTCTTGACGTCTTTAAAAAACACTCTTCTTACCTGTCTATGCGCGGTCATCGGGGTGCCTTTAACCGCCTTCATGGCCGCTTACGCCTTCACGCGCATCAAATTCTTCGGCCGGAGATTTTGGTTCCTCTTGGGGCTTGGCACCATCATGATCCCAAGCATCTTGCTCTTGATTCCCGTCTATTCGATCTTCGTGGATATGGGATGGACCAACACCCTGCTGCCCCTTACCGTGACTTATTTCTTCGGCGGAGGCATCATGAACATCTTCCTCATCATGCAGTTCATACGCGGATTGCCAAAAGACATGTATGAGGCCGCCGAAATCGACGGCGCAGGGACGTTGCGTCAGATGTTCCAGCTTACCTTGCCTTTGGTGAAGCCTGTGGTTGCTTATGCTGCCGTCACCGCCTTTATCGGCGCCTGGAATGACGTCATGCGCCCATTGATGTACAACGATTTATCCGAATATTACACGGTCAACCAATACATCTACATCACTTATCTGCAGCAAACCGCGACGATGGATGCGCTGCCAAACGTCCAAATGGCCCTTGGGGTCATCCTCATGATTCCGATGCTCATCATTTTCATCGTCTTCCAAAAGCAACTGATTGAGGGCATCCGCCTCTCGGGAGAGAAATAACCATGAAAAAGAAAATCGTCGTTGTTGGCTGCGGGGACCGCGCCACCGTATATTGTCAAGAAGGGGTGAATAACCTTAAAGGAATGGAAGTTGTCGCCTGCGTCGATCCGAATGAGGAAAGGCTAAGGTTCATGCACGAACATTTCGCTGTGCCTTCTTCGATGTGTTTCCATAGCATCGAAGAAGTGCTGAAGCTAGGAAAAATCGGGGATGCGGTGATTAATGGCACGATGGATACCTTGCACCTGCAGACCGCACTGCCTTTCTTAAAGCAAGGCTACCACATGCTTTTGGAGAAGCCTCTTACCAACAACAAAGAGGATCTTCTTTTGCTTAAAAAGGTGGCTGAAGAAAATAACGTCAAACTGATGACCTGCCACGTCCTCCGTTACGCGCCCTTCTATCGCAAAATCAAGGAAATGATCCTCAATGGAGAAATCGGCAGCATCCAAAGCATCGCCACTTCCGAACGCGTCGGCGCCTATCATTCCTCGGTGAGCTATCTCCGAGGCAAGTGGAGCAAGCAAAGCGAATGCGGCTCCTCCTTGCTTTTAGCAAAATGCTGCCACGATCTCGATTTGCTTTGCTGGCTCAATAACAGCACCAAGCCCGTTGAGGTCTATAGCAACGGAGGGAGAACCTATTTCACAAAGGAAAACGCCCCAAAGGGCAGCGGAAACCGCTGCCTTGTGGACTGCCCAAAGGAAATCAGAGACAAGTGCATCTACGAAGCGGAAGCGATGTATATCAAAAACACCGTTTTGCCTTGGTATCCTTGGCAGTGCACAGGGAAAAATTACGAGGACGTCACCGAGGAAGAGAAATACGAATCCTTGCGGACGAACAATCCGCACGGACGTTGCATCTTCAAATGCGACGGCGATTTGCTTGACCACCAAAACGTCGTGGTGAAATTCGCAAACGGAAGCACCGCGAGCCATCTTCTGGTTTTAGGCGCGATGAAGCCGACGCGGACGATCTTCATCACCGGGACGGAAGGCGAAATCGAAGGCGATCCTAGCGGGGAACTCATTCTCCGCAAATTCGACAAGAATAGCGATTTCTTCACCGAGACTAAGGTGAGCTTCGAAGACAAACAAGGCGAGACCGGCGGGCATTATGGGGGCGACAGGGGCCTTATCGCCGACTTCCTGAACGTTCTTTCAGGAGTTGTCCCGTCAATCTCTTGCACCGCGATTGAAGATTCCATCAATGGGCATTGCCTGGTCTATGGGGCCGACCAATCCATAGCCAGCCTCAAGCCTGAGAACATCGAAACCGAATGAGTAAAATGAGCAAAGGAAGAATCACGATTCCCACCGATTCCACTTACGTCGAGGGGACGAAAAAATATATCGAGCTTTGGGGCGCCGACGCGGTGAGAGATTGTGACGGGGTCAGTTTGCCTAAAGACGTGAAGCAATTTGGCACAGACGTCTATAAGGCTTATTTCATCGTAAGGGAAGACCACGATTATGCCTTGAAACATAAGGAATATTGGCAGAACGTCGCTTTGATGAGCCAAAGGAAGATTGCTTATGGAAACGAGCTCGTGATCGATTTGCTGGAGAACACGTTCAAAGACGCCCTCGAGCCCAACGAGACGGATTACCGCAAATGGTGGCAGGTCATCGACCGAACGACGGGCCGCATTCACGAAGACTACGACTACCTAGGCTCAGGGAAAGTCCGCATCAATAGCTGCCTCCCCTACCACGAATACACGGTGAACTTCTTTGCCAGAAACACCTGGGACCCCGTGCAAATCTATAACTATCACGTGAACAATTGGACTTGCCCGAAAGACATCGATCTTGATCCGGTATATCCAGAAGCGCTTCAGCATATGCTTGAGAGAATGGAACTATGGCTGAAGGCGAATCCCGATGTAACGGTGGTCCGTTTCACTACTTTTTTCTATAACTTCTTCATTGTGAACGTCACCGGTACCAAGCAACGCATTTGGGACTGGCACTGCTATGCGATGAGCGCCTCCCCCGCGATGTTCGAATTGTTCAAAAAAGAAAAAGGCGTTGAAATGAGCCTGGAGGATCTAATCGGCGAGGGCTACTATTCCAACCGCTTCGTTATCCCCGGCAAGAAGCAGTTGGCTTACGAAGACTTCGTGGAAGAAAAATGCGCCGCTTGGGCAAAGCGATTCGTCGATCTGTGCCATAAATACAGCAAGAAAGCCTTGATGTTCGATGGGGATCATCGCGTTGGCGTGGAACCTTATTCTCCTTATTTCCCCTCGATTGGGCTAGACGGGGTGGTCGGGGCTCCAAGCGGAGCCATCTACATCAGCCAAGTGGCGAATATCAAAGGAGTGAAATTCACCGAAGGTAGGCTGAATCCTTATTTCTTCCCGAATGAATGCCCTAGCGACGAGAAAGGGAAGCAAATCCTTCTTTCTTGCTGGAACAACATGCGGAGAGGGCTGCTGAAGAAATCCATTGATCGCATTGGTTTTGGAGGATACCTCAAGCAAATCGAGAACTACCCTTTGTTGACTGCGGCAATTAAAGACGTATGCGACGAATTCAGGGGCATCGCGGATGCTCTTGGCCATTCCTCTTGCTCTAGCAAAGGGAGGATCGCCGTGCTCAGTTACAGGGGCAGGCGCGATTCTTGGATGATGAATGGGACGTTCGTCGACGATGCGAGGCAAGGGGGCTGCTACTACCATTCCCTTTTCGACGCTTTGGCGGTTTTGCCTTTTGAGGTCGAGTTCATTTCCTTTGAAGAAGCTTCCAAAACGGATTTAAGCACATACGACTGCCTTCTTTCTTGCGGGGTGCCGAATACGAGCTTCGCCGGAGGCAAGGCATGGGAGAACCCTGAGCTTGTTTCCAATATCAGGAGATACGTGCACGAAGGGGGCGCCTTCTTTGGGGTCGGGGAGCCGACCGCCAGCCAACATCAGGGAAGGTTTTTCCAGTTAAGCGACGTGCTTGGCGTAGAGAAGGAATGCGAGTTCACCCATTTTGAGAAACGCAACCCATTCAAAACGTTAGAAAATCACTGGATTAAGGAGGACGTGGATATGTCTTTGGTTGGTTATAACCGTTTCCAAAGAAACGTTTACCCCCTCACCGCGACGGTTTTGGCCAACGAATTCGATTGGGAATATCCAGAAGGCCAGCAAAATGCCGCGAACGTGCATTTTGCGATCAATGAGTATGGAAAGGGGAGAAGCGTCTATCTTTCTGGAATCACCTGTAACGACGAGACCATTCGTCTCTTATATCGCGCTTTCCTTTGGGCGATGAAGAAAGAAGACGAGACGAAGCGGCTTTATGCGTTAGCGAGCTCCGTGGATGTTTTCTATTATGAAGAGAAGCGGATGTACGCTTTGTACAACGATTCCGAAAAAGAAGTCGCGACAAGTTACTATGACCTGCAAGGAAATTTGAAGAACGTTTTCTTGAAAGGAAAAGAGATTGTCTGGCTGGACGAAAAGGGGCTGAAATTATGAGAAAGTGCAATTACACAAAGGTCATTGATAGTCATTTGGTGAAGGACGTGGATAGATTATCCGCGAATTTTACCTCCGGAGAGCATATTTTCGTCGCCCCGGTTTGCTCCATCCAAAAGGGCGGTTATTTGATCCTAGATTTCGGCAAGGAGATTTGCGGAAGGGTCCATGTGGTCTTCGGCTTCTCGGAAAATTCAAAAATCAGAATCAGGACCGGGGAGAGCGTCGATGAAGCCTGCGCAGAGCTCAATGAGAAGAACGCCGGGAATCACCATTCGTTGAGGGATGCTGTTTATCCCGTGGTCTTTTGGAGCGATTTCTCTACAAGCGAGACCGGCTTCCGTTTCGTGCGGATCGATGTTCTAGGCGAAGAGAAGGTGGATATAACCTCGATCTACGCCGAAGAAAGTGAGAACGGGCTTACCAAAAGGGGGTCGTTCCTTTCAAGCGATAAAAGGTTGAACGACATCTATGAGGTGGCTTCTAGGACCATTGAACTTTGCGTTCGTCCCGAAGCGATTTGGGACGGCGTGAAAAGGGACCGCGTGGCCTGGATTGGCGATTTCTATCCCGAACTGTTAAGCGCATATCTCATCTATGGGAACATCCCTCAGATGGAGAGCATGCTCGATTACGTTTCTTCCTTCGAAGGAAAATGGGTCAATAGCATCCCCGCCTATTCCGCTTGGTGGATCGTTTGCTTTGAGAAGTATTACCAGCTAAGTGGAAATGAAGCCTATCTGCAAAAGATGCTTCATTATTTAAAAGACATCGTAAAGGAATTCTCCAAGATTATTTTCCCTGGCGGGAAGGTGTCTTTCGCCAATTCCACGCTTGGCTTCTTTGATGGGAACGAGCTTTTCCTTGATTGGCCAACCCACACGACCCCTGACGCGGAAATTGGCTGGCGTTACCTTCTTCTTTACGCGATGAAACGGGCGAGCGTTCTTCTTAGCTCCTTAGGCGAGGACGCGTCTTTAGCGGATAACATCATCAAGAACCTTAATGAATATTCCTATCCAGCGTCTTCCTTTAAGCAAGTGACCGCTTTAGGAGTGCTTGCTGGGAAAATCGACCCCAAGGAGGCCGCGCCTTTATTGAAAGAGGGCGGCGCGAAGGGCATGACCTGCTTCCTTAGCTTCGCTATTGTTGAAGCGCTAAGCTTGGCCAATGAAGGCGACGAGGCGCTTAATCTTATTAAAGAATACTATGGGGCGATGCTGGATTTGGGCGCGACAACATTTTGGGAAGATTTCGATGTCGATTGGTTAAATGACCATCCAGATGGCGTTTCCGCGCTACCGAACGCTAAGACCAAAAACATCCATGCGGATTATGGCAAATTTTGTTATTTAGGGCTGCGCCATAGCCTGTGCCACGGCTGGTCGACGGGCTTCCTTGATTTTTACGCATCCTATCTTCTTGGGGTCGTTGCTATAGAACCTGGCTACAAATCGATTAAAGTCGAACCGCATTTATGCGGACTGAGTTTCGTTGAGGGCACCATACCGACCCCTTATGGTGACATATGGGTCCATCACGAGAATAAAAAAGGCCAGATTGAGACCTGCTTGAAGTGCCCGGAAGGCGTTGTGTTAAAATGAGAAAATTCATCGTCGACACCGACATCGGAGCCGATTGCGACGACATGGTCGCCCTTGCTTATTTATTGGGGAAAAGTTCAAAAAAGGAATGCGAGCTGCTTGCGATTACTTTAAGCACCGGGCGCGAGTTCGCCCCTAATTGCGCGCTTTCCCTTTTGAAAGAACGGGGGTTCACCTCGATTCCTGTTGGACAATATAAAGGGAATCCCTTGCCTTGTGACCGTTTTGACCATTACGCGAAGGCGTTATCAAAAAAGAATCCCATCAAAGTCGAAAACGCAACGACGCTCATGCGCTCCGTTTTATCTAGCAACGAGAAATGCGACATCATTTGCATCGGACCGCTCTGCAACATCGCCTCTTTTTTGAAAAGTCAGGCGGATGACATCTCTTCCTTGGACGGAATCAGCTTAGCAAAAGAAAAAATCGGGACCCTTTACCTTATGGGCGGCGCGTTCGATTTCGGGTCAGGGATTCCATTCCCGGAATGGAACATCGAGCAAGACATCGATAGCGCCCGTTTCGTTTTTGCCTCCTTTCCTCGCCCCATCAAAGCCATCCCTTTTGAAACGGGTGCAATCGTCAAAACGAGCATTGATTCTACCGAAGGAATTGTCCGCTCATCCATGGAAGCCTTCTTCGAAAGCATTCAAAACCCTTCTTTGAAGAGCCGACCAAGTTGGGATCCTCTCACAGCGATGGTTTCACTTAACGAGGAAGGATTTCGTTTTTCCTCTACTGGAAAAATCTCAATTTCCCCTAAAGGCATCAGTGAGTTCCATGCTTGCGAAGAAGGGAACGCCTCTTATCTTCTGCTGAGCAACGATTTCCCAAAAATCGAAGCAAAACTGAACGCTTTTTTAAGCGAAATGCACACCTACAAAGGAGATACCGAAAATGAGAAAGATTTATGAACTCGGCTCCATCAACATGGATGTTTCCATTTGCGCCCCCACCTTCCCCCAAAAAGGCGAGACGGTTAATGGGAATAATCTTAAGGTGAGCCTCGGCGGGAAAGGGGCGAACCAAGCGATTGCGATCACCAAAGCTGGCTATCAGGTTTCTTTTTTAGCGAAACTCGGCGACGATGGTTATGGCAAAGAGGCCTTAGAAACAATTAAGGGATTCGGCTTGAATATCACCGATATTCAGATAGACGAAAGCCACCCCACCGGCGTGGCTGTTATTTTGCTTAGCCAAGGAGACAACCGAATCATCATCGAGCATGGGGCGAATTACGCTCTTGGAGAAAAAGATGTTGATGAATTTTTGCGACAAGCGAAAGCAAACGATATTTTCTTCACCCAATACGAAAATAGACCAGACATCGTTGCTTATGCCTTGAAGAAAGCCAAAAGCAAGGGGATGTTCACCGTTTGGAACCCCTCGCCAATCGGAGACTATTCTCCCGATCTTCTTTCCTGTGTTGACTTGCTTGTTGTGAATGAGAACGAAGCAAAGGCGATTTTATCCAAGGAAAAGGCGACTTCTTTAAAGGAATTGCCAGTAGGAGACATTTTGCTTACGCTCGGTGAGCAAGGTTCAAAATATTATCGTAAAGATGAGATGATTGAGATTCCGGCGAAGCGAGTGGAAGCAATCGACACCACCGGTGCCGGCGACACCTTTTTAGGCTATTTTTTAGCGTATTACGCCAGAGAGAAGCCATTAGAAACTTGTCTTCGCATGGCCACAAAGGCAAGCGCAATCGCCTGCACTAGACGCGGAGCCTCATCTTCGATTCCTTTGGATTACGAAGTGAGGAAGTGATTCCTCAATACCGTTTCGTTCTCCTTTTTGCCAGTTGTTGAAGCTAAATCGTTTCTTCCGATTTCCTTTTCCCTTATAGCCCGAGCAACTTCATCCATGTCGGTTTGATGGTCGTTGCCCTTGTTCAAGTTCAACTGCTGAAAAAAATCCTCGCCGCCCCATCGAGAAGACCAAAAAGAGTTCAAAGGCGGGACAAGTAAGGCGGCCAAAAAGGCCGCTTTTTATTCGCGTTTAGAATAATGATAGAGATACTTAAGCTCGTCTTTTAGTTTCGGATATAACTTAAGGTAGACGTTTTTATAAAGCTTATCGTAGGTCGCCGCTTCTTCCGGGCGAGGCATAAACTCTTTCGCGGGATGGATCATTTCCGCCACCGCTTCCTTCGCGTCTTTGAAGGCGCCGATTGAGAGGAATCCGGAAATAGCAGCACCTAAGGAAGAATTCTCATTCGTCTGCACCTTAACGACTTTCTTTCCGAGAATATCGGCTGCAATTTGGCAGACCTCATCCGAGTTGGATCCACCTCCAGACACACGGATTTCTTTGAATTTGGTATGTAACAATTTCTCGAAGCGTTCCATGCCGAAGCGAAGCTCATAATCGATACCCTCTAATATCGCCCGATAGACATGGAACCTGGTCGTCATGTCGGAAAACCCAACGATGGTCCCACGGACTTCCGGTTTCTCAAGTTCAGAGCCCCAGTAAGGCTGAAGAATCAGCCCGTCGCATCCAGGAGGAACGTCTTTAAGATGTTCATTGAACACGTTCGGGGTCAGCTCATCCGACATCATTTCCTTTACTTGGGTGGCGCCGAACTCCTTCAAAAACCAATTAAGCATCCAATATCCGCGATAGATTTGGAGGTCCAAATTGTAATAATCGGGGAGAACAGAGGGATAAGCGGGGAGAAAAGGGAAGGGCGAGATGTATTTTTTGGTAAGGGCCTCAATCGTGCACGCCGTGCCGAAAGAAATAGAGGCAATGGAATCATCGACGACGCCCGTCCCCAAAGTTTCGCAAGACTTGTCGCTCCCGGCGGCATAAACAGGAATGCCGCTTGGCAGCCCAAGAGCAGAAGAAGCCTCATCAGAAAGGTTTCCGATCTGGCTTTGGCTAGGGACTAATTCGCAAAGTTGGTCTTTTCTCACTGAGAAAATACGGCCTTGGAAATGTTTCATCGGGTCGGAATACCAAGACTTCTTTGAATAGTTAATCGGATAATGCCCCGTGAAATCAGAGGGGCAATCTTTAAGTCGGCCAGTCAGGCGATGTAAGAAATAAGTGGAAACTGCAACATATTTGTCCGTTTTGGCCCAGTTTTCAGGTTCGTTTTCTTTAACCCAGTTGGCCGCGGTCCTGATGCGGTTTAAATGAATGGTCTCGGTTTTGCCCACCAAAGCAAATAAAAAGCGAGAGGACCATGGAAGGGGATCTTTACACTTAGCGGTCCTTTGATCGAGCCAAAGGATCATTGGGCGGACGGGGTGAAAATCGGCATCGAGCAAAACGGCGGAATCACGAAAGCAGGTTTGGGTAATGCCGGCAATAAAAGGAACCAAGTTAGAATTTTTGTCGGCTAAACGCCTAACGGCTTTGCATAGGCAATCGAAATAATAATCAGGGTCTTGTTCGGCCCAACCGGGCTTAGGGGAAACATAAGCGGGGTCGTAGCTTTCCTTTTCGCCTGCTAGAAGGTTTCCTTTTTTGTCGAATATGCTGGCACGAACGGACTGGGTCCCAAAATCCAGAGCAAGAATCAAAGCGGAGTTAACGTCCATGGTTTTTCCTTTTTTCGCAACAAATGATAACACCGCAGAAAACCAGGCGCATTCCGTCAAAATACAAAAAGTCCTAAATTTGCACAAGTTTTTGTCAATTAACGAAAAGGTTCATGTTTATTTTAAGGAAAACGAGAATTGAAAGATTTGTCGTGAAACAAAACCAAACGCTTGTCTCGACGTTTTATTTTCAAAGAAAAGACCATTGGAAGGTCTTTTTGTTGCCCAGCATTTCGTTCAAATCTAAAATAGGCCAGAAAAGAGCGAAAAATGATTATTTCCAGAGCGCCATTCCGAGTTTCCTTCTGCGGTGGAGGGAGCGATATACCCTCTTTCTATGAGAAGTACACGGGGTGCGTATTGTCGACCACGATACGCAAATACGTCTATATCACGATAAACAAGGCCTTTAACAAAGACTCCATAACGTTGAAGTACTCCCAAACGGAAGTCGTGAACGACCCTTCCCAAATTCAGCACCGAATTTTCAAACAAGTTCTGAGCGATTTTGGCACGAAAGGCGTCGAAATCACCTCAATGGCGGACATTCCTGCCGGAACCGGCCTTGGCTCATCCAGCTCATTCACGGTCGCCCTTATAAAAGCTCTCTACGCTTTTAATTCCAACTCCGTTTCGGCCTATAAAGTGGCGAAAGAAGCGTGTGATGTAGAGATTAATCAATTGGGAAACCCCATTGGGAAGCAAGATCAATTCGCCGCGGCCTTCGGCGGTATTCGTTACTATGAGTTCGAGCCCGACGGATTCGTGAAAGTCGAGCCGATCATCATGAGCAAGTCAGCGCGAAATCACCTAGAAGCCTCGATGATGCTCTTTTACACTGGGGCGTTGCATGATGCGAACAAAATCCTTGGCGAGGAGAGCAAAAACCTAGCCTCCGCCAACGAAAAAATAAACGCAACGAAAACCCTTTGCGACATGACGAAAGAACTGAAAATCAGTCTTGAGGAAAATGACGTAGACGCCATAGGCCCATGCCTAAAAAGAGGTTGGGAAATCAAGAAAAGCTTGGCTTCAGGCATCACTAGTCCCCTCATCGATCATTGCTATGAACTCGGGATTAAGGCCGGCGCAACAGGAGGCAAACTATTAGGTGCCGGCGGAGGCGGATTTTTGCTTTTCTATGTCCCTGATTCTTCAAAAAGGGCGCAAATCCGGGCTGCTTTGCACGATTTAAAGGAAATGCCGTTCGAATTAGACCAATCGGGCGTAAGCATTATTTATACAGAATGATCGCCTTGATTCAAGCCGGCGGGGCCGGCACAAGATTAAAGTCAATCACCGGCGATTTGCCAAAGCCAATGGTGAGCATTTGTGGCAAACCAATTTTGCAATGGCAAATCGAATCAATGATATCTTCAGGGATCGACCATTTCATTTTGGTCGTTTCCAACAAGTCGACCGCCGTTCAGGACTATTTTGGGGATGGCTCAAAATTAGGCTGTGAAATCGACTACATCATTGAAACTTCCCCTTTGGGATCAGGTGGGGCGCTCGCTTTGGTTGCCTCTAAAATCAAAGAAGATTTCATTCTCTGTTTCGGCGATTTGATGCTCGATATCGATTGGCAAAGATTCATGGAGTTTCATAAGAAAAGCGGCTCCATCATCACTGCTTTTTGCCATCCGAATTCCCACCCATACGACTCTGACATCTTAATCGCTAACAAAAGCGGAAAGATCATTAGCATCCTTCCCAAAAGCCAACCGCGGGACTTTTTCTACGCCAATCTCACAAACGCCGGAATCTATTGCGTTTCGCCTGATCTTCTAGAGACGTTCGATGATGAACAACCCATCAAAATGGATTTCGAAAAAGACCTTTTGATTCCGACAATCGCTTGTGAAGGAGCGTTCGCTTATCGCAGTTCCGAATACGTAAAAGACGCCGGAACGCCCGATAGATTCGCCTCCGTCACTGAGGACTGTCAAAAAGGCATTATCTCCGCAAAAAGTTTAAAAAACCCGCAAAAAGCCATTTTTTTGGATCGCGATGGGACGATAAACGTCTTCGGAAGTTTTGTGACAGAGCCGTCAAAGCTAAACCTTATGCCGCAAGCGCCTTCGGCAATCAAACGCATCAATCGCTCATCTTATTTAGCGATTTGCGTCACCAATCAGCCCGTTGTCGCAAGAGGAGAAACCAGTTTCGAAGTCCTCCACGAGATTCACTGCAAAATGGAAGATCTGTTAGGGAATGAAGACGCTTATCTTGACGACATCTATTTTTGTCCCCACCACCCAGACAAAGGCTTCCCCGGCGAAGTTCCAAGCCTAAAAATCCATTGCGATTGCAGAAAGCCAAAAATCGGAATGCTTTTAAAGGCAAAAGCCAAATACAACATCGATTTGTCAAAATCCTGGTTCGTCGGAGACACGTGCCAAGATGTGCAAACAGGCATAAACGCCGGCTGCAAAACAATCCTGCTTCTCGGCGGAGATCCCCATCCATACGCTAAATACGGCGACGCCAAGCCGGATTTTATATGCAACACGATTGACGAGGCCATTGATTACATTCTCGCGAAGGAGGAATGACCATGGATTTCAAAAACAAGATCAAAAATTACCTAGACAACGAAACCAAAGTCATCGCCGCTTTGGACACCGAGGAAATCAACAAAACAATGAATGCCCTCCTCGATTGCTATAACCGCGGGGGCACCGTCTACACCTGTGGAAACGGAGGCAGCGCCTCCACCGCTACCCACATGGTGTGCGATTTTGGCAAGGGAACATGCTATGACTTGGAAAAAAAGTTCCATTTCGTTTGCCTGAACGACAACATCCCCACCATTTTGGCGATCGCCAACGACGACTCTTACGACAACGTCTTTGTCTATCAGCTTAAAGATCGGCTTACCAAAAACGATATATTGCTCGCCATCTCCGGCTCAGGAAACAGCCACAACATCATCAAGGCCGTAGATTACGCAAAAGAAGTCGGCGCAAAAGTCATCGGCATGACCGGCTATAACGGCGGCAAGCTCATGAAAGCGGCCGATTATCACCTTCACGCCCCGATTGACGACATGCAGATCACCGAAGACGTGCATTTGATTTTCAATCACATGATGATGCAGATATTTTGGCAGTACCTCCAAGAAATAAACGGCAAAGAAGCCATTTACAAAATCAATCAATAAGGACGCGAAATCGTTAGAAACCAAGCGGAAAACGATTCGTTTCGCTTATTTTCTTTTACTTTGCCGCTTTTTGGTTATTTTTGGTTCCTCTAAGGCGTTGGAAGTGCTACCATTCCACCGCTAGGGCTTTATAAAAGCCCTTAATTGTCTTTAGGAGGACAACATGGCAGAAAAGAAGTACGTCTATTCCTTCAAGGAAGCCCACGAGTACAAACTCGGCAAGGATATCCTTGGCGGAAAAGGTTTCGGACTTGCTGAAATGACCGCCGCAGGGGTCAACATCCCCGCTGGTTTCACCATTTCCACCGAAGCCTGCACCCTTTATTACGATTCCGGGAAAGCCATCCCTGATTTCGTGTGGGATGACATCGTGAACCACCTTCACGAAGTCGAAAAAATCAATGGCAAATCCTTCGGCGGAGGCACCGGCGTGCCTTTGCTCGTCTCGGTCCGTTCTGGCGCCCGTCAGTCCATGCCGGGCATGATGGACACCATCCTCAACCTCGGCCTTAACGACAAGACCGTCGATGAGCTCGCCAAAGCCGCCAACAACGAGCGCTTTGCTTGGGATTCCTATCGCCGCTTCATGTTGATGTTCACCAATATTGCCAAAGGACATCCGCGCACCGAAATGGATGCGATGCTCGACAAGATCAAGACCGACAACGGCTACAAGCTCGACACCGAAGTCACCACCGATCAGCTCAAAGGTCTCGTCAAAGATTACAAAGCTTATTACAAGAAGATCTTCGGCGAAGACTTCCCGACCGATCCTTACGTTCAGCTCAAAGAAGCCGTCGCCGCCGTTTTCCGCAGCTGGGACAACCCCCGCGCGAACGTCTATCGTCAAATGAACGGCATCCCCTATGAATGGGGCACCGCCGTCAACGTTCAGACCATGGTCTTCGGCAATATGGGCGAAGATTCTGGCACCGGCGTCGCTTTCTCCCGTGACCCCGGCACCGGCGAAAAGAAAATCTACGCCGAATTCCTTCCCAACGCCCAAGGCGAAGACGTCGTCGCTGGCGTCCGCACGCCTCTTCACATCGACGCTCTCAAAGAGAGAATGCCGAAAGTCTATGACGAATTCCTCGCGACCATCACCCGCATGGAAAATTATTTCCACGATATGCAGGATATGGAATACACCGTCGAGCACGAGAAGCTTTACTTCCTCCAGGCCCGTAACGGCAAGCGCACCGCGCGTGCCGCCCTCAAGATCGCTTGCGACCTTGTCGACGAAGGCTTGATCGACGAAAAAGAAGCGGTCCTCCGCGTCGAGCCGAAGCAGCTCAATGACTTGCTCCACCCGACCTTCGACACCGCTGACCTCAAAGCTCACGACGCCGTCATCCACGGCCTCCCCGCCTCTCCGGGTGCTGGCACTGGCGCCATCGTCTTCACTGCCGATGAGTGCAAAGAGTGGCACGACGCTGGCAAGAAAGTCATCCTTGTCCGTTCCGAAACCTCCCCTGAGGACATCATCGGCATGGTCAACTCCGAGGCTATCCTCACCGCTCGTGGCGGCATGACCTCCCACGCCGCGGTCGTTGCTCGTTCCATGGGCAAATGCTGCGTCGCCGGCGCGACCGAAATCGTCGTCAACGAAGAAGCCAAGACCGTCACCGTCGGCAACAAGGTCTATCACGAAGGCGACATCCTCTCCGTCAACGGATCCACTGGTCTTGTTTACGAAGGCGCCATCAAGATGGTCCCCGCCGACCTCGGTGGAGACTTCGGCCGTCTCATGGGCTGGGCCGACAAATATCGTCGCCTCAAAGTCCGCGTCAACGCCAACACCGTCGCTGACGCCAATAATGGCAACCGCTTCGGCGCCGAAGGCATTGGCCTTTGCCGCACTGAGCGTATGTTCTTCGCCCCTGAGCGCATCCTCCACATGCGTGAGATGATCCTCTCCGACACGACCGAACAACGCGAAGCCGCTCTTGAGAAGATTCGTCCTTTCCTCGCGGATGACTTCCGCCAGATGTACGAAGCGAATCCCGACACCCTCGTCAATATTCGTCTTCTCGACCCCCCGCTACACGAATTCCTCCCCGAAATCCACGATGACAAAACCATCGCCGAAATCGCGGGTCAGCTCGGTGTCAGCGAACAAAAGGTCCGTGACCGCATCAATCAGCTCCACCAGGCCAACCCGATGATGGGCTTCCGCGGCGTTCGTCTCTGCGTTGCCTATCCGGAAATCTACGCTGTCCTTGCGCGCGCCATTATCCAGGCTGCCATCGAGGCCAGCAAGAAAGTCGGCAAAGACATCGAGCCCGAGATCATGATCCCTCTCTGCGGCGAGCTCAAAGAGTATCGCTGGGCGAAGAAAACCGTCATCGACACCGTCGAAGACGAAATGGCCAAAGAAGGCAAGAAACTCGTCTACCACATCGGTATGATGATCGAAATTCCACGCGCTTGCATCCGCGCCGGTGAACTTGCCAAAGAGGCTGAATTCTTCTCCTTCGGGACCAACGACCTCACCCAGCTCACCATGGGCTTCTCCCGCGATGACTCTGGTCAGTTCCTCCCTTACTACTACGATCGCAAGATTTACGAATTCGATCCGTTCCAGACCGTCGACATCGACGGCGTCGGCGAACTCGTGAAGATGGCCGTCGAACGTGGCCGCGCCTCCAACAAAGACCTCCTTATCGGTGTTTGCGGTGAGACCGGTGGTGATGCCGCCTCCATCGAATTCTACGATGCTGTCGGTCTTGACTACGTTTCTTGCTCGCCCTTCCGCGTCCCGCTTGCCCGCCTTGCTGCAGCCCAAGCTGCGATCAAGCACAGCAAGTAATCTGCTTTAAATAGCAAAACAAAAGCACGATTCTCCAAAAGGGAATTCGTGCTTTTTTATATTTTTCGTAACTTTTAGAAGGAAAATTTCAAAAATTCGAGTTTTTTAAGGGTGCAGAAAAGTCGCCTTGTAATATCACTTCAATCAAAGCTCGTCGCCATAGAAGACGAAATCGTTGTTCGCATCGATTTCGCCAACCATGCGATTATTGAAATAAATCTCGCCGATATCGCTTATTTCGCCGATTTTCGCGCCGTTTCTTAATAGAAGTCCGTCGCTAGTGAGCCTAGCAAAGTTTTTTCCAGAGATCGTAATCGCCGCGTCTCCATCGCCTAGACGTTCGATATAGCCGACAAGCTGCTCGCCGATATAGACGTCATGTCCATAACTTGATGTGCAATCCAACATAAATTCTCTCCTTTAAAGAAAAAGACCCTTTCAGACAAGGATCTTGGTAAGACGAACGATATACCCCATTCTATCTAGCTTGCGATAAGCTTCGCGGCAGAGGGAATCCGATTTAGACATGGCGAAGCAGCAAGAGCCAGAGCCGGACATCGAAACGATGGGGAAGCCGAATTTCCTTAGAGCGGAATAGACTTCGCCAATTTCAGGCAACAAGCTTTCCGCGGGGGCCATAAGGTCGTTGCCGATTCCTCTAGCGATCTTGTTCTCGTCATATTCAGCGAGGCCTTCTTCCACCAAGGCGGTATTCACGTTCGTCTTGGGGAAATTGTCGCAAACGCGATAAACATCCGAGGTGGAAACTCCCTGTTTTGGTTTAACAAGAAGTACATTCCAGTTTTTCTTTACCTCGATTTCTTTCATCGTCTCGCCGATGCCGCCCACTTCCATCGGGCGGTTTTTCAAAAAGAAAGGGACATCCGCGCCGATTTTTAGGCCAATCTCGGAAAGTTCTTCAATACTCGCATTCAAGCGAAGGATTTTGTTCAGGCCAAGAAGAACGGTGGCCGCGTTGCTTGATCCTCCGCCTAAACCTGCCGCGAAGGGGATCTCTTTATGGATCTTGATCAAGAAATGGTCTTCGAAGCCATATTTCTCCTTCATCAAATTGAAGGCTTTGGAACATAGGTTGTGTTTCAACGCGGAAAGGCCGGGATCATCGCAGGTGATATGCGTCTCAATACGCTTTGGAAGACGTTCGAAGACGATGATGTCATGCAACATCAAAGGGAGATTCACCATTTCTAATAGGTGATAGCCATCATCTCTGGTGCCCAAGACCTTCAGGCTGAGATTGATTTTGGCGAAAGATTTGCTAATCATAAGCTTGCTTTTGTTAAGGCTAGATACTCTTCGGGAGTTAATTGCTCCGGGCGCTTGTTCGGGTCGATATTTGCCGCAAGGAGAATATTAGTTGCTTTTGCTTGGTCTTTCATCACCGTTTTTAAATTATTCGCGATTGTTTTCCTTCTTTGCAGGAACAAAGAGGAAGCAAGAGAATAAACCTTCCCCAGCAATTCAAGATTCCTATTGTCTTTGTAAGTGTAAGAAAGGACTGCGCTATCAACGTGCGGAGATGGGGCAAAGGAGGAGCGAGGGACCTTGAATTCTCTTTTCAAGCAGCCTGAAAGGGATAAAAGGATGTTCAAGGGGCCATAATCTTTGCTGCCCACTTGGCTAAGCAAGCGCTCAGCGGCCTCTTTTTGCACCATGATGGCCATGCGTTTGCAGCTAGCCGCGCCAAGCAAGATTTTTTCAAGGATCCCCGAGGTGATGTAATAAGGCAAATTGCCCACGATCTTGGTGTATTTTGCATAATCCCATCTCATCGCGTTCCCTTGAACGAGGTTCATGCTGGATGAAGGGAAGTCTTTGCGGCATTTTGCAAGCATCGCCTCATCGATGTCGATAGCATCCCCGCACGCTTTGATTTCATCCAAAAAGAAAGTCAAAGACCCCGCACCGCAGCCGATTTCCAAAACAGAATCCTCACTTTGGACATCTAAAAGCGAGATGATCCTCTCCGCGGCGGATGGATCAATCAGAAAATTCTGCCCCACCTCTTTTTTGGCAAGGAGCTTATAGGAATTCACTTCTTCAAAGAATCGTTCTTTGTCTTTCATTTCATCGCCTCTTCTAAATCTTTAACCGACAAGTTGAGCGCGTTCGCCCTTTTTAGGAACGTCTTCGCGTTCCCGTGCCCTAGATGCAGCTTCTCCTCGACTTCCGCCCGGCGAGTTTCTGATCCAGGCAAACCCGCAAGACCTAAATCAAGCAAGTCGCTGGCGGTCAAGTTTCCGCGAATCGGCGGATCTGAGGGAACAACGTGAGACAAAGCAAGAAGCACTTCGTCTTTGCTGCTTTCTGCCACGCCTACCTTATGATGTTTGATGGATTTTTCTTTTCGGACAAAGGCGTGCAAGACTCCGGGGACGGCTTCCGCGATCAAATCGCGGATGCGTTTCCCAGGGGAATCAGGATCGGTCAAAACGACGATCGAACGAGTTTTCGACGCCCGTTGCAGATAATCAATTGTTTCACGTGAAACCTCTGACCCATTCGTGGTAACGATGTCAGCATCGATGAAAGAGTGTAGGAATGCCTCATCTGAGGTTCCTTCGACCACGATTATGGAGGAATAAGGGGTCTTACTCATAGTTCCACGCGGAACAATCTTGTGAAATTCTCATTCATCTTCTCCGCGACCTCTTCGACGCTCATTTTACGGATTTCCGCTATCTTTTCGACCAAAATAGGGATGTTTTTGCTTTCATTTCGGCTTCCCCGATAAGGCACGGGGGCCAAATAAGGGGAATCTGTTTCTACAAGCAGGCGATCAAGTGGGCAGGCTTCCACGCAAAGCCTCGGCTCATGCGCGTTTTTGTATGTGATTGGGCCATCAAAGCCAAAATACATACCCAGCTTGGCAAATTCTTTCAAACTCTCAACAGACCCTGAATAACAATGCAAAACGCCTTTCTTTTTAAGCGGATGGCTTTTCAGGATCTCCAAGGTATCCCCAATAGCTTCCCGGGCATGAATGGAAACAGGCAGCTCAAGCTCGTTGGCTAAATCGATTTGTTTGATGAACCACTCCTTTTGCCTTTCGTGGTCCTTAGGGTCTTTATACCAGTGATAATCAAGGCCGATTTCCCCAATCCCGACGACTTTCTCGTCTTTCGCAAGTTCGCGAAAAACGTCCAAGTCGCCTTCAAGCGCCCCTTCCAAATTCTCCGGCTGATAACCGACTAGGGCATAGCAAGAAGGGAATTCGTTCGCGATCTCCACCGCCCTTCTGCTCGAAGGAAGGTCATAGCCAATCACTAAGAGTGATTTAACCCCCGCGTCCAAGGCGCGATCAACGACCTCTTTCCGTTCAAGATAAAGTCCATCGTCATTCAAATGGCAATGCGAATCAAAGTAAACAGCCATATCACTTACCCACGCAGAACCTGGAGAAAATCTCCTCGCTCAAATCTTGGCCGGGATCCGTTCCAAGCAATTTTTGCACGCAATGATAGGCCTCTTGCAAAGGAATCGAGATGAGATCTGCGGATAAATCGTTCTTCGCCCCTTCTTCTACCTCAGATAAATAGCCATCGATTTCCCGCAAAAGGCCAAGCTCTCTCGCATTAGAGAAAGAAGGTGTCTTAAACGAAGAGGAAGAAAGCGAAAGCGCATCAAAAACGGCTTCTTTGAGCTTCTCTACCTCGCCGTGCAACGCTGAAACATATAAGGTTTCCTTATCCTTATTATATATAAGGTCTTCTTTATTGAAGCAGACGATGGTCTTCTTGCCTTTGGCGGCATCAAGAATTTCCTTATCCTCTTCACTCATCCCCTTGTTCGCATCCACGACCAAGATGACAAGATCAGCATCCTCAATGGCTTTTTTAGACCGTTCCACCCCAATGGATTCAATCTCGTCTTTAGAGGCGCGGATTCCTGCGGTATCAAGCAAATGCAGAGGAACGCCTTTCACGGAGAGCTCCCCTTCAACGACATCGCGCGTAGTTCCCGGGATAGAGGAGACGATCGCCTTATCTTGTTTCAGCAAAGCATTAAGCAAACTCGACTTCCCCGCGTTAGGAGAACCCACCAAGGCGACTTTCACGCCTTCGCGGATGATTCTGCCTTCTTGCCCTTGCTTAATGAGTGAAGCGAGATGGGCTCTGATTTCTTTGGCTTTGCTCGATAAAAGAAGCGAATTCGCCTCTTCGATGTCGGTGTATTCCGGATAATCGATATTCACTTCGAGCAAAGCAAGGAGAGAAGCGATTTCCTCTTTCAAAGGATTGACCAGCTTGCTGGTTTCCCCGTTTAAAGAAAGCAAGGCAAGGTTTTTGCTTTCTTCCGTCGTCGCATTGATCAGATCATTGACAGCCTCGGCCTCGATGAGGTCCATCTTGCCGTTATAAAAAGCGCGGGAAGAGAATTCTCCGCGACTTGCATAACGGGCGCCGCGACTTAAAAAAGCCTGAACGATCTCTTCAACGATGAGCATCGAGCCGTGGCAGCAAATCTCAAGAACGTCTTCCCCCGTCATCGTGTTTGGGCCGGGGTAGACCAGCAAAACAACTTGATCGATTGTCTTATCCTGGTCTTTTAGGTAACCCACCAAAATGGAACGAGTTTTTACTTCGGAGACGTTTTTGCTGAACAAAGAATCAGCGATTTCAAAAACCCGATTGCCCGAGCAGCGGAGCAAGGCAAGCGCCCCATTTAGCGGCGGGGTAGCAAGGGCGATAATCGGTTCGTTCATAACAAAAGGGATTATACCTTTTTCCTTTTCCGGATGAAGAAAAGGCGCCCTTTCAAGCGCCTATATCGTCAGTCGACGTAGCGGATCCACACAGCGCGGTCATTGCCTTCGCCGGTTGATTCGGTTTTGATATGCTCCATATCCGACAAAGCGTTATGGATGACCCTTCTCTCATCCGGGGTCATCGGATCGAGCTGGATGTCAGAATGGGAAGCAAGGACGTCTCGCGCAGCCCTTTTAGCAATGCGCGTCACCTTCTCATATTTGTCTTCTTTGTAGCTCCCAACATCAAGCAAGACGCGATAACGATGACGGAACTTATTGCTGACGGCGAGCTTGGTGAGCTCGTTCAAGCTCTGCAGCGTCCTTCCCCCGCGCCCAATGAGGATCGGGTTGCGCGGGGAATCAATCGAGACTTTGATGATATCGTCTTCGATTCTAGCCTCAACGATGGTTTCCACGCCGAGGGCTTTCAAGGAATTGGAGAGGTATTCTTTCGCGTAAGTGGCGGCATCGTCCTGATCATAAACGGCGATGGTCGCGCTCTTCTTGAAGAGCCCCTTCTTTTCCTCGACGACCGTATAAATCAGTTTTTTAGCGTCGAGCTGGAGTTCGGCGGAAGCGGCAGAGACGGCCTCTTCCACGGTTTTACCGGTGAATTCTTTCATGTTTTATCCTCTTTTCTTAGATTTGCGGGAAAGCACGACTTGCGAGATCAAGGTCTGGACCATCGACATCAAGCCGCCGATGAGCCAGTAAATGCCCATGGCCGCCGGCAGCATGAAACCCATGAAGATGGTGAAGATCAGCATGACGATCATCATGATCTTCCCTTGCTTGTTGGCGTCATTCGCCGCGGGGTTCTTACCCATTTTGCTGATGTTTTTCGTCTTCATCTTGGCGATGATGCGCGGAAGCATCATGGCCATGATCTGGACCCCGGCCATCAAGACGAAGAGAACCAAAGCGGTCCACCATCCGCTGGTATTGGCATACCAGGTCCCGGAGACGTTGAACAAAGTCTCGCGAATGGTGTCAGACAGACGCAGATTGAGCATCTGGCCTGAGGATAGCGCGGCGCTTCCTTGCAAGCCCGACCACACGCAGATGAAGACCGGGAATTGGATGATCAGCACCAAGAACTGGCTGAGCGGATTGATTTTGTTGCGGCGGTAAAGGGCCATTTGCTCTTGGCTCAGGCGTGCCTTATCCGCTTGATTGGTGTTGGAATTAGGATATTTCTCCTGCAGTTTCGCAAGCTGAGGCTGCAGATTCTGCATTTTCTGCTGATCAAGCGTGCTCTTGAAGGTCGCGGCCATAAGAAGCAGACGCACGATCACCGTAACGAAGACCAAAGCAAGCAGCTGGCTCCACCCGGCAAGAGAGGAATCCATCCCGAAGGCGAAGGTATCGACCATCCAGGAAATCGGATAGACCAAAAGCCCCTCGAGGAAGCCTTTGCTCCAAGCATATCCCCAATCCTTGGCTTCGATGTTGACTTCCCAGTCGCGGCTTGGGCCATAATGACCATAGGTTCCGCTGCGGGTCGCAATGCAGGTGCTGATGCTGCTGACCTTGGATTGGATGTTGTTCTTATAAGCGGTCAAGAACGTGGAAGTCGGGCAGCCGTCAATCCCTAAGCCGGCGTCAATGGACTGCTGCAAAGAGGTGCACCATGAATCAAAGTAGCCGAACAAGGCGCTGTTGATGCCCGAGAATTTCAAATAGCCGTAGCGGCGGAAAAGCGAATGGTCGTAATCGATGGAGGTGGCATCGCTTCCATCGGTGTCGCTTTCGATGTAGGGATTGATGTAGAAAGTCCCTTCTTCAGAAGCGATCGCCTCGGCTTTGTTCTTGTCCTCGGTTTTATCGCCTGTAGAAGAGGCAATTTTCAAAGAGGATTCGAAACTTGCGACTGCGCTAGAATAATCCGCCGTGGAGGTGTAGCCAGAGGAGATGATATTCTTCTCATAAGCCCCTTGCACGAGAGCTGCTTTCAATGCGTAATCATCGATCGCCGCCCAGAATTGGATTGAGGGCAAAGCGTAGCCGCTTTTAGCAGCGCTAGTTAAAATCGTCCCTTGCAAGAGGGAGGAGGCTTTTTTGGCGGTATAGGTGTAGACCGTCCCGCTTTTGGTGGCGGGGACGTACTTATAGATGTCGTCGTTATTCTCGAGAGCTTTCCCAGCGACGGTGGTGTTCCCGATGACCATGCTCTCTTCTTCTTCGATGAGGGCTTTGGTGGACTCATTGGTTTTTAAAGCGTCATATTCGTCTTTTGTGACGTAGACAGTAACGCCCTGTTCGTAGGGATAAAGCATTTGGGCCTTATCGGTATCGGAACAGAAATTCTGCGTGCACGAAGAAAGAAGCAAAGCGGCGAGTCCGACGCCTGCGATCCCCAGCAGTTTCTTTTTCGAGTTGTGCTTATTCAATTGCGTTGTCCTTTATTTCATCAAGCGCTTTGGCGAGCTCTTCTTCGTTGGCCTTAGCATCGAGCGGGTTGTAGCTAGGGCGAATCACGATGATCAAGTTCAAGCGTCTGGAAGCGTCGAAGCAGCGGGAGACCATCGCCCGGACCTGCCTTTTGATGCGGACCCTGGTGACGGCGTTCCCATTGCGTTTGGATACGGCCAGCCCGATGCGGGCGTGGCCTTGCTCAGGATTAGGTTCGACGTAGATGGTGTAATGCGCGGCCTTTATTTTGCGCCCGGCATGAATGATGCGATCGAATTCGCTATGCTTTTTGACGCGATATTCTCTCTTCATGCGGGCACAGTAAAAGCTTAGGCGGAAAGACGAGCGCGGCCCTTGGCGCGGCGACGAGCCAAGACGCGGCGTCCACCAGCGGTAGACATGCGAGCGCGGAACCCGTTGACGTTAATGTGCTTCCTTTTGGAAGGCTGATACGTTTTCTTACCCATGATAATTTTCTCCTTTTCAGCGGTAGCGGTGTCTATTATACGAACCGACCCCCACAAGGACAATAAAAAACGCACGCGCCCTTACGCGCGCGAAAATCCATTGACGCAGCCCGGATAATTTAGAAATCAACGGGCGGCCATGAAAATAGTTTCAATCCACAGACCTTGGGAAAAGCCTTGTTAAAAAAGAGGATAAAAAGGAAAAGAGGCGATGCCCTTGCGCTTTTTTCAAAAGCCAGGGAAGTGAAGGAAGAAGTAAGCGTTACCGTTTTTCCACAAAGCAAAAAACCGCCTAAAGTTTTCCACAATTTGTCCACATTTTCATTTTGTGGAAAACCAAAATAAAGGCGATTGCTAGCCTTTTCCGTCCTTGGATTGTGGACAAATCAAAATTGCGCTCATTTTTAATGAAAAGCACTGTGGAAAATGCTTTAATCTTGTGCAGGAAAAATCGCTTATGTCCGAAACAATCTCTCAACTCACGGCCATCTGGAACCGTTCGCTCCAACGCATCAAGAAAAACTTGGGCGACAACCACATCTACGACACCTTCTTCGGGGGCAGCTACATTGACTCCGTCCAAGGGGATACTTTGGTGGTGATCGTCAATTCCGAGCTCGCCGCGATGGTTTTGACGAATTCCTACACAAGCCTAGTCGAGGAATGCGTCCAGGCGGAGACCTCGACCAATTACAAAGTGACTTTCCTTAGCCAAAGTAATGGAGTTTCCCAAACCAGCAAGGAAAAAGCCCCGGAGAAGCCGCTTTTCTTCCAAGAGGCCAAACTGGACCCCCGCTACACGTTTGACAGCTTCGTCGTCGGGGCCAGCAACCGCGAAGCCTACCAAGCCTCTTTGATGATTTCCAGAAACCCGGGGAATTTATACAACCCGCTTCTTTTGCATTCCCAGTCTGGGTTAGGTAAAACCCATCTGCTCCAGGCAATCGGCAACGAAATCAAAACCCTGCGCCCGATGGCCAAGGTGCTTTATATCTCCGCCGCGGATTTCGTCGACGAATACATCAAATTCGCCACCGGCTACAAGCAAGGCCAAACCCTCACCCAATATTTCAAAAACGACGTCGACGCCCTTTTGATTGACGATATCCAGTTCTTAATCGGAAAAGCCAAAACGATGGAGATGTTCTTCGTCGTTTTCCAAAGCCTCTACACTCAAGGGAAGCAGATCGTCATCACCAGTGACCAAGACCCAAGCAAGTTAGATGGGCTCGATGAGCGCCTTAAAACCCGCTTTTCCAGCGGGCTGGTGCTCCCGATCCAAAAGCCGGATTTGCAGACTTCGCAGGCGATTCTCCGTTCCAAAATCGAGGCGAACAACCTCAGTGTGAGCGATTTCGATGAGGATGTGATCGAGTTTTTGGCCTCGCGCTTCTCTTCAAGCGTCCGCGACCTAGAAGGCGCTTTGAACCGCTTGCTTTTCTACACGGTCAATCTTGAGCCGACCAAGCACATCGACTTGCCCACCGCGAAGAAAGCGATATCCTCTCTTATTTCCGCGCAGGACGAAGCCGGGAAGCTAAGCGAAGAGAAAATCATCTCCGTCGTCGCGGATTATTACTCCCTGCCCCCAGCCCAAATCACAGGCAAATTGCGCACAAGCCGCATCGCGATGGCTAGACACATCGCAATGTACCTGATCCGCACCCTTCTAGACACCCCGTTCACGAAAATCGGCCAGACCTTCGGAGGCAAAGACCACGCGACGGTGATGAACGGTGTGAACAAAGTGGAGAAATCGTTGAAAAGCGACCCCGACATGAAGAAAGCCGTCGACGAGCTTATTGCTCGCTTGAAAGCTAAATAATCAGCGAAGCAAAGGCCTGGCTGTGGTAAACTATTTCCTAGCAGAAAAGGGAGTTATCCACAATTTCCACCGACCTTATTATTGTTAAATAAAATCCGTAAACGAATTTAAATAAGGAGAATTAACGATATGCGATTCACCGTTTCCAAAGACCAATTCCTAAAAGCGTTAAACGCGGCAAGCCACGCCATCGCGCCCAAAAACCCGATTCCAGCTCTAAATAACTTCAAACTCGAACTGAGCGAGAAAGGGCTAGAGATTACCGGTTCTAATAGCGAGATCACCATTCGCTCCATCGTTCCTTATCGCAATGGAGAGACGGAAATCATCCGCAACGCGGGGCTAGGCGCGACCCTTGTGAATTCGCGTCTTCTCCTTGAGAGCGTCCGCCGCATGGGCGGGAACCAGATCACCGTGGACGTGATCGATGAAGCTATTGCCAAGGTAGGCGACGGGAAGACCTCCTATAAGCTCTCCTGCGTGAAAGCGGACGAATACCCCGATATTGATCTGGAATCCGACGGAGTTAATTTCACGCTTAAGTGCTCTGAATTCACTTCTCTTGTCGATGCCACCGCTTTCGCTGCCTCCACCAAAGAGCAAGCGCGCCCCGTTTTGACCGCCTTGAAGCTAGAAGCCAATAACGGCGAGCTCTCCGCGATCGCCACCGACTCCGCTAGGCTCGCCGAGAAAACGATGGCAATCGATATGGACGTCAATTTCCGTGTGAACGCCCCAGCGCGCGTCTTAGTAGACATCACCCATCTTCTCGAAGGCGAGGAGAACGTTTCCCTCAGCGTCTCGAACTCCAAAATCCTCTTTCTTTTCGGAAACACGGTCGTCTCTACCCGTTTGATTGCCGGCGACTACCCCGCCACCAAAGCGATCATCCCTCAGACATTCAACTATTACCTTGAAGTCAACGCCAACGAGCTTCTTTCCGCGATGGGACGCGTTTCCGTCCTCTCAGTGGACCGCGATCCCATTGTCACCCTCACCATGAAAGACGAGGAAGTGACCGTTTCCTGCCAAAACGCGATGACCGGCAGCGCGGAAGAGTCGATCACCACTTATAGCTATAATGGCGAGGCTTTGAAAGTCAGCTTCAACGCCCTCTTCGTCAACGACGCCATCAAGGCGCTTAAAAGCGCCGACGTGACCCTTTGCTTCCAAGGCGAAATGAAGCCCTTCGTGGTCCGCGACAGCGGAAATCCCTCCGTTATTCAACTGATCACCCCCATGCGCACTTGCTGAGCCTAGAAAAGGCTTTAAAAACACGGAGAAAGCGATAGAAAACCCTATCGCTTTTTATTACATAGTAATAAAATATTCCCGCTGGGATTTTCAGCGGATTTGCTATGGAAGAAAACGAACGCACCATCAAAATCACGACCGAGTTCATCACGCTCGGGCAGCTTCTTAAACTTGCCTCGATCATCCAAAACGGCGGGCAGGCGAAAAGCTACCTTGCAGAGAACGAAGTCCTCGTTAACGGCGAGCCCGACCAAAGAAGAGGCAGGAAGCTTCGCCCCAGCGATGAGATCGTGACTTCCGGCGTCCGCGTAAGACTCCTATGACCCTCACTTCCCTTCGCCTGCAAAACTGGCGGGGGTATGAGGATCTGGAACTTACCTTCGAGCGAGGCCTAACCCTCATCCTTGGCCCTAACGGGGCGGGGAAGAGCAATCTGGCTGAGGCGATTGGCTATCTTTCCTTAGCGCGCTCCTGGCGAACGAGCGATGACCGCCTCTTGATCAGCAAAGGTCAAGAGAACGCCTCCCTCACCGCCGAGCTTCAAGAAGGAGAGAGAAAACGCCAAATCGACATCGCCCTTGGAAAGCAGACGAAAAAAGTCTCCGTCAACGCCAAGCCGTGTCGGAGGCTAAGCGAGCTCAAAGACTGCGCCCACGTCATCACCTTCTGCCCAGAAGATGTCAGCCTCTTCCTTTCTTCTCCTAGTGATAGGAGAACGGTCATCGACATCGCGCTTAGCAAGGAGGACGAGACCTATTTCTCTCTTATCTCGACCTCAGCGAAGCTTTTGAAGGAAAGGAACCTGGCCCTAAAGGCCCCGCGAATCGACAAAAGGCTCATTGATGTCCTAACTGATCAACTAGCCGAGGTCGAAGCCCCCATCATCGAGAAAAGGCGCTCCTACTGCCAAACCCTCAACTCCGCCCTCCCGGGCATCCTCTCTTCGCTAAGGGGCGTAACAACCGCCTGTCGGCTCGTTTACCTCCCGTTCGTAAAAGAAGGCGAGGGATTGCGCGAAAGGGCTAGAAAAGCCCACGAGCAAGCCTACGAGGCCGATTCCCTTCATCGCTCCACCGGGATAGGGATCCAGCGAGAGGACTTCCGCTTCGAGCTTGAAGGGAAAGACGTCGCCCTCTACGGCTCGCAGGGAGAAAACCGCCTTTGCGCGCTAGCGCTGAAGCTAGCCCCCTACTTCTTGGTCGAAGAAGAGGAGAAAAAGCCCATCGTCGTGCTGGATGACGTCACCAGCGAACTCGACCCCGGCCACCGGAAGAATCTCCTCAGCCTTCTAAAAGGCTTCGTGCAGGTGTTCCTGACCGCGACCGATCTAGAAGTCGATGGCGCATCGATCATCGATGTCGCTTCGCATAAAGCCACCAGGAGGAATTAGCATGGCAGAAGAAGAAAAAGAAAACGCAGCCGCCCCAACGCCCGAGGAGGATCGCTTCACCTACATCAAAGAGGCAAGCGACGATGAGGCGTCCCTAGAAAAGGCGGATGCTGAATACACCGGTTCCAACATTCAGGTTTTGGAAGGCTTAGAGGCCGTGCGCAAACGCCCGGGCATGTATATCGCCACCACCGCTTCGGCGGGTCTCCACCACCTCGTTTGGGAAATTGTGGACAACTCGATCGACGAGGCTTTGGCGGGCTATTGCAAGCACATCGAAGTCACGATCAACAAAGGCGACTCCATCACCGTCTCTGATGATGGACGCGGCGTTCCGGTCGATACGGTCGCCAAAAGCGGTCTCTCCGGCGTTGAAACGGTCTATACCGTCCTTCACGCAGGCGGCAAATTCGGCGCAGGAGGCGGCTATAAGGTTTCTGGCGGCCTTCATGGCGTAGGCGCCTCCGTCGTCAACGCCCTCTCCGTCTGGATGGACGTCACCGTATGCCGCGACGGCGGGAAGTATTTCATCCGCTTTGAAAACGGCGGCCACCCCGTGAAGCATCTTGAGCGCATCGGCGACTCTGAGACTCATGGCACCACCGTCACCTTCCAGCCCGATCCGACCATCTTCACCGAAACCATCGTCTACAATTACGAGACCATCCGCAACCACCTTCGCCAGATGGCTTTCCTTAATGGCGGCATCAAGATCACTTTAACTGACGCTAGGGGCGAAGTCCCGACCACCGAGGTCTTCCAATATAACGGAGGCATCCGCGAATACGTCTCCTACATCAACCAGAACAAAGTCGTCATCAACCACGACCCGATTTATTGCCGTGGCCGCGAAGGGGTGATCCTCGTCCCTGGGACAGATCCAGAAGAGATTTACGCCGAGGCTTCTTTGCAATGGACCGATTCCTATTCCCAAGACGGCATCTATTCCTTCTGCAACAACATCTCCACGAAAGAAGGCGGCACCCACGTCGAGGGCTTGAACCTCGCCGTCGGGCGCGTCGTCAATGACTACGCGCGCCGCAACAAGCTCCTCAAGGAAGAGGAAGAGAACTTCGCTGGCGAAGACTGCCGCGAAGGCCTTACTTGCGTCGTCTGCGTCAAGCACCCCAACCCGCAATATGAAGGGCAGACGAAGACCAAACTCGGCAATTCCGAGGTCCGCAAGATCGTCTCCACCGTCGTCGGGGAAGGGCTAAAGCAATGGCTCGATGAGAATCCGACTGAGGCTAAAGCCATCATCAACAAGATCGCGATGGCAAGAAAAGCAAGGAACGCCGCCCGCGCCGCCCGCGAAAAAGTCCGCAAAAACGCCCTGGATGTCACTACATTGCCAGGAAAACTAGCTGACTGCTCCTCCCGCGACCCGCAGATCTGCGAGCTCTACATCGTCGAGGGTAACTCCGCAGGAGGCTCCGCCAAAAACGGGCGCGACCGCGAAACGCAGGCCATCCTTCCTTTGAGGGGCAAAATCCTCAACGTTGAAAAAGCTAGGGAAGAAAGGATTTGGGCCAACGCCGAAATCGGTAACATGATCACCGCGATCGGCGCCGGGGTCAGAGAGAATTTCGACATCAGCAAGATCCGCTACCACAAAATCGTCATCATGACCGATGCTGACGTCGACGGCGACCATATCCGCATCTTGCTTTTGACTTTCTTCTACCGCTTCATGCGTCCGCTTATCGATGGAGGGTATGTCTATATCGCGCAGCCTCCGCTATATAAAATCGATTACAAAGGCTCGGCTTATTATGCCTATAACGACGCCCAGCTTGAGATCTTGAAGAAGCAGCTTGGCCTTAAAGCCGGCTACCCCTTCCAACGCTACAAAGGCCTAGGCGAAATGGACGCCCAGCAGCTTTGGGAAACCACCATGGATCCTAAGGCCAGGAAGATGATCCGCATCACCATCAATGACGCCGCCGAAGCCGAGCAGGCGTTCACTAACCTCATGGGGGATGAGGTGAAGCCGCGGCGCGATTTCATTGTCGCCAACGCGAAATTCACCAAGAATCTCGACTTCTGATGGGAGGAATCAAAATGGAAAACGACGAAAAGAAAATCTTGCCCGGGGCGGAAGAAAGCCCCGAAAACGAGGAAGAGACTCCTACAAACGAAGAAATCAACGAAGAAGCCGCTTCCTTTGCGATGTCGAAAGAAGGCATGCAAAGCGAAGATGCCATGTTCGGCCATGAAGCCGCGGTTTCTGGCATCATCCCTGGCTTGACTGACAGAGACGTGGCCCACGAAGTTAAAACCGCCTTCCTCGACTATTCAATGTCGGTCATCATCGCTCGCGCCATCCCCGACGTCCGCGACGGCTTCAAGCCCGTCCAGCGCCGCATCATCTTCGGCATGAACGAATCCGGCATGCAGCCGAACAAACCCTATAAGAAATGCGCGCGTATCGTCGGTGACGTCATGGGTAAATATCACCCTCACGGCGACAGCGCTCTTTATGGCGCCTTAGTCCGTTTGGCCCAGGATTTTTCCCTCCGCTACCCCCTTGTGGATGGCCACGGCAACTTCGGCGACATCGATGGAGATGAAGCCGCCGCCATGCGTTATACCGAGGCGAGGATGAACCGCCTTTCCCTTGAGCTCGTCCGCGACATCGATTGCGACACGGTCAATTTCGTCGCCAACTACGACGGCACCGAGCAAGAGCCGGAAGTCCTCCCCTGCCGCTTCCCTAACCTCATCGTAAACGGCTCAGAAGGCATCGCGGTAGGCATGGCTACGAACATGCCTCCTCATAACCTCACCGAGACGATCGATGCGGTTATCGCGGTCGCCAAAAACCCTGAAATCACCCCCGAAGAGATTATGCAGAGCTACATGCAGGGCCCTGATTTCCCAAGCGGAGGCATCGTGCTTGGAAGAAAGGGCATCTTGGATTATTTCCGCACCGGCGTTGGCACGGTGACGATCCGCTCCAAATACCATATCGAGGAGATGGATAACGGCAAAACGCGCATCATCGCGACCGAAATCCCCTATCAGGTGAACAAGGCGAACATGATTGCCACTATCGCTGATCTCGTCCGTTCCAAGCAAATCGATGGCATCACCGACGTCCGCGACGAATCCAACAAAGAAGGCATCCGCGTCGTGATCGAGCTCCGCAAGGACGTGATCCCCGAAGTCGTCGCGAACAACCTTTTGAAACATACGCAGCTGCAAGCCAATTTCGGCGTCATCAACCTTTGCCTAGTCGACGGCGCCCCAAAAGTCCTTGGCATCGTTCCTCTTCTTAATGGCTATGTCGAATTCCAGGTCGAAGTCCTTACCAGAAGGACGCAGTTCCTCTTAAAACGCGATGAGGACCGCCTCCATATCGTCAAAGGCCTCATTTTGGCCCACGACAACATCGATGAAGTCATTCATATCATCCGCTCCTCGAAAGACGACGCGGAAAGCACCGCGCGTCTAGGCGAAGCCTTTGGCCTTGATGAAAAGCAATGCGCCGCCATTTTGGGCATGACGCTCCGCCGTCTCCAAGGCATGGAACAAGATAAGCTTGCCGCCGAGCGCGATGAGCTTATCGCGAACATCGCCGAGTATAACCGTCTCCTTTCCTCAAGACACAACATCGTCGATTTGCTGATCGAGGAAATCGAGGAAGTCAAAAAACGCTTCGGCGACAAAAGACGCACCGAGATCACCGACGAAGCCAGCGACATCGAAAACGAAGACCTCATCCCGCAGAAAAACATCCTCATCACCCTTACGCGCAACAACTACATCAAGCGCGTGGACGACGATACCTTCGAAGCCCAGCATCGCGGCGGCAGAGGCATCACCGGCATGAAAACGACCTCCGGCGACACTGTGAGGCTCATGTACCACACCAAAACGCATACCGACATCCTCTTCTTCACCACTTTGGGCAAGGTCTATCGCATCCGCGGTTACCAAATCCCTGATTCTGGCAGAACGGGTAAAGGGACGCCGGCGCAGAACATCCTTAACCTCGATAAAGACGAAAAAGTCGTCTCCATCGTCCCTTGCGACGACTATCCGGAAGGAAATTATCTGATCTTCGTCTCGCAAAACGGCTTGATCAAGCGCACCTCCATCTTGGAATACGCCTCCATCCACCAAAACGGGAAAATCGCCGTCGGTTTGCGCGAAGGGGATGACCTCTTCGACGTCAAACGCACCTCTGGGGATGAAATCATCTCCATCGCCTCGAGCAACGGCAAACTCGTTTCCTTCAACGAAAACGAAGTCCGTCCGATGGGCCGCACCGCCACCGGGAACAAAGGCATGGACCTCTCCGATGGCTCGGAAGTCGTCGGCGTGACGACCTCTGGAGAAGGCGACAAGATCCTTGTCTTGACTTCTCTTGGCTATGGGAAGATCAGCTATGCCGCCGATACGGACATCGTCGATGAAGATGGTGCCACCCGTCATTATGACGGCTACCGCCTCACTCACCGCGGGGCCAAGGGCGTGACTACGCTTAACATGACCGCGAAAAACGGCGTTCTTGTGGCCGTCAGGGCGGTGCATGGGGACGAAGATTTGCTAGTCATCGCTAGCAACGGCATCGTGATCCGCACGCCGCTTTCGGAAGTCAAAATCGCCGGCAGGAATACGCAGGGGGTGAAGATCATTTCCCTTGAAAACTCCGCAAAAGTCGCCTCAATTTCCATTGTTCCTCACGAAGAGCCTTCAAATGAGGGCGAAATCGAAGAGGGAGAAACGATTGACGAGACTCTTGTCGACGAGAACCCCGTCACGCCCGATTCCTTGGATGATTCTTTGAAAGAAGAGTGATTCCTTGATGAAGGTTTGCATCCATTTTCCTCACCTTCATGGCGCAGACGCTTTCGAGAGCACCCGGCTTAGGAAGACTCTTAAAGGCGCCTGCGAATCCGTGGACATCGCCTGGGAGGAGGAGCCTTCCTCCTCCACGGAGATCGCCCACTTCTTCTCGCCTTTAGACGAAAAGCTGCTTTTGAAATGCAAAAAGAAGGGCATCAAAACCGTTCTCTCTTGTTTTTATTGCGAGAACGATTTCCGGGCCGCCTTTTTGCAAGATAAGCAGGGAGAGAAAAAAATCGGCGAAAAAGCCGTGCGTATGATGAATGAGGCCGATCTTGTCTTCGTGCCAACAGAAGGCCTAGCTTCCTTAGCGCGTAACGAGGGGGTCACCAGCAAAATCAAGGTTTTGGATGTTGGCGTCAATTTGGACCGCTTTTCTTCGAAATCCGTGGAGGCGAACATCTTCCCCCGCTACTTCAGAGTGAGGCCGGATGAGAAGTTCGTCGTGTGCGTCGGCTCCTATGAAGACGAGAAGACTTTGACGGCTCTAAAGAAGATTGCCTCGCTCACGCCGAAGATAACCTTCTATTTCTTCGGGTCAAAACGCCGCTTCCCCTTCTATTTCGGCTTACGAAAATACAAAAAAGATTCGCCTTCGAACTTGATTTATGAGCCGATTGTGGAGGATGACGTCTATCGTAGCGCCTTGATGCACTGCCTTGCTTATCTATTGCTTGATGATGAGCACCCCGATCAAATGGCTTTGATGGATGCTTTTGCTTCTGGGGCGGAGGTCGTCGCTATCGGCGAGCAAAAGGCGAATCCGATTTTAGAAAACGGCAAGAATTGCTTGCTGTTCAAAGACGAGAAAGAGGCTTCGCTTGGCCTTGCTCGTCTCTACCTTGAAAAAGATAAGGCGATTATAATGGCGGGGTACGCCATCGCGGAACGCTGCGCGTTACCTTGCTTTGCAAAGCAACTGAAAGAAGCTTACGAAGAGACGTTACAAAACTAAGGAGATCTTATGATCGACATCAAATTAATCTTAGAGAAGCCGGATTATGTCGTGGCTGCCCTCAAAAAGAAAGACTGGGACTTTGATCCTAAGCCCATCCAAGAGCTTTCAGAGAAGCGTTTGACCCTCCTAAAAGAGGTTGAGGCCAGCAAAATGGAGCAAAATCGCCTCTCCAAATCCGTCCCCAGCGTGAAAAAAGAAGGCGGGGACGTGCAGGCGATATTCGCGAAAGTCAAAGCCCTAAGCGCCGAGAGCAAAGCTGCCGAGCAAGAGCTTGGGAAAATCGAAGAGGAAATCAAATCCCTCATCGAGGTGCTGCCTAATCTTCCTGACGACGATCTCGTCGGCGGAGAGAAAGAGAACAACAAGCCGATCTACCATTTCGGCGCAGAGCCCAAATTCGAAGGCTTCACCCCGAAAGACCATGTTGCGCTCGCGGAATCTCTTGGCCTTATCGACTACAAACGCGCGGCTAAGATCTCTGGCAGCGGCACCTGGATTTATACCAATCTCGGCGCCCGCCTAGAATGGGCGCTTCTTAACTATTTCATGGAGAATCACATCGCCGATGGCTATGAGATGATCCTCCCTCCCCACATCTTGAATTACGATTCCGGCTACACTGCTGGCCAGTTCCCCAAATTCAAAGAGGACGTTTTCTGGCTTGAAGGCACCGAACCGCGCAAGTTCCTCCTTCCAACCGCCGAAACCGCATTGGTGAATCTTCATCGCAACGAGATTCTTTCTCTTGATGACCTTCCCCGCAAATATTTCGCCTATACCCCCTGCTACCGCAAAGAAGCCGGCTCTTACCGCACTGAGGAGCGAGGCATGATCCGCGGCTATCAGTTCGATAAGGTCGAGATGGTCCAATACACCACCAAAGAAGGCAGCGATGCCGCTTTTGACGAGATGGTGGCTAAAGCCAAACGCCTTGTTGAAGGGCTCGGCCTCTGCTATCAAGTCGACAAGCTCGCCGCAGGCGACTGCTCTCATTCGATGGCGAGGACCTATGACATCGAAGTTTGGATCCCCTCCATGCATATCTATAAAGAGGTCTCTTCCGTGTCTAACGCCCGCGACTATCAGGCGCGCCGCGGCATGATCCGCTATCGCGATGGAGAAGGCAAAGTCCAATTCTGCCACACGCTTAATGGCTCTGGCCTTGCTACTTCGCGCGTTTATCCCGCTATCCTTGAGCAATTCCAGCAAGCCGACGGCTCCGTCGTTATCCCCGAACCACTTAGAAAGTTCATGGGTGGCATGGAAGTGCTTAAGCCCATCAAAAAATAGCAGCGTTCGCCTTCCCGCTCAAAAATAAAGTCTAAAAATCCCGTTCCCCTTGTTCTTAACGTGACGGAACGGGATTTTTTAGATTCGCTGCAGGGCACGTTTCGTTTTGGCGTGTTTGGCAATTATTGTCGATAAAGGCTGCTTTCATCAGTCTAATTTGGTGATTCCCGCTCTGATTTAAAGCATTAGCACCTCTTGCTTTAGACGAAACAAAAAATAAATTCATGTTCGAAAATTTGTTAAAACAAAGGATATTTCATGTTCGAAAATTTGTAAAAAACACTGTTTTGTCATGTTCGAAAATTTGTTCACTGTTTTGTAATAATCCCATATAATCGTTGTTAATAGAGGCGCTTTGGCATGGTTATTCAAAGAAAAGCATACAAAGAATTGGCAAAATGGAAAAATGGCTCCGATAAAGGGAAAGCTGTTTTGATAAAGGGGGCCAGACGAGTCGGCAAAAGCTTCCTGGCCGAAGAGTTTGCTAAAAACGAGTATAAAAGTTACATCTTGATCGATTTTTCCAGCCCATTGAATGGCACTTTGCAGACCTTCCAAAAATATGGGAACAAGTACAGCCTAGATGAATTTTTCAACCAACTTTCCGTTATATATTCAACCCCTCTTTACAGAAGGCAATCTGTTTTCGTTTTTGACGAGGTTCAACGATTTCCAAAGGCGAGGGAATTGATAAAACATCTTGTCGCGGATGGGAGGTACGATTTCATCGAAACGGGTTCTTTAATAACGATAAAGAAGAACGCGAAAGATATCTTGATTCCATCTGAAGAAGAAGAAATTTCGATGTATCCTTTGGATTTTGAAGAATTTCTCACCGCTATAGGCGACCAAGTGACTTATCCGACTTTGAAGCAAGCTTATGAAGATCGGAAACCGCTTGGGAATATCCTCAAGGCTGTGAATGAAAAATTACGACTTTACATGATCATCGGAGGGATGCCGCAGGCTGTCTTGAAATATATCGAAACAAGAAACTATGACGATGTCGAAAAAACAAAGAGGAGCATCGTTGGGCTTTATAGAAAAGACATCGTTAAATACGCTGAAGGTTATGTTGCCGAAGCAACCGCGGTGTTCAATGCAATCCCCTCTCAACTTTCTCACCATGATAAAAAGATCAAGTATTCATCGCTTAATGAAGGCGACCGTTTTTCGCGCTACAGGGACGCACTTAATTGGATAAACGATTCAATGGTCGGGCTATTGTGCTATGGATTAGATGAGCCTGGTGCTTTGGATGGTTTTTCGCTGCAAACGAACAAAATTAAATGTTATATGGCGGACACTGGGCTTTTGCTTACCTTGGCTTCCGGAAACGATTATCTTGGAAGTGAATTCTATAAGTCTTTCGTGCTTGGAAAACTTTCGATCAATAAAGGAATGATGACGGAAAACCTAATCGCCCAGATTTTCGCCTCGAATGGCAGGCCTCTGAGATTTTACGAAAACTCCGTTAAGAAAAAGACGAAGCTTGATGAAAGTAATGAAAGAGAAAAAATCACAAAGCACGAAGTTGATTTTCTTATAAAGCAAAACGGAAAAACTACACCCGTGGAGGTCAAAAGCGGAAATCTCAAAGAACACGCGTCCTTAGATTACTTCTTCGATCGTTTCAAAGAGAAAACGAATAAGCCTATCGTTCTGACAAAAGGAGATCTGAAGGAAACGGAAGATTATACGTATCTTCCTTTGCCGATGGCATATTTCTTGTAATGACGGAGCGTAACCTAAATAGTTTAATTGAATTCTGCTTCTAGGTGGCGCAAGAGAAAACTTAATGCGTTATCTATAGGTTTTGCTATAATCCTAGTGCCATCGCGAGAGATGAGCGACGAACCAGGTCAGGTGGGGAACCAAGCAGCCTTAAATCGTTTGCCCCTGTGCGGTGGTTTTTTTATTATTAGACCCATGGATAAGAAAACAGATATTGCCTTTATGCTTGAGGCCCTAAAAGAAGCACAACTGGCTTATGACGCTGGAGAAGTGCCTGTTGGAGCAGTTGTAGTTCGAAACGGGGAAATTATCGGCAGAGGCCACAACGAACGAGAGAAAGATCTCGATATTTCCTCTCATGCCGAGATAAACGCCCTAAAAGAGGCGTCGAAGACACTTAGAAGATGGGATTTAAGCGACTGTTCGCTTTATGTCACTTTAGAGCCTTGCTTAATGTGCGCCGGAGCTATCCTACAAAGCAAAATTCGCTTTCTGAGTTTTGGAACTTTGGATAAAAAAGCGGGCGCAATTTTGTCAATTTATCATGTCTTCGATACAAATAAAGCATACATGCCCCCGTTAATTGACAAAGGGCTGTGCGAGGCCTTGTGTTCTGGAATTTTGACGAGATTTTTCACTGAAAAACTGAGATCAAAATAAGCGTCGTTAGCTTCCTTGCCTCTTTTAAATGGGAAGGCTTTCGCAGGCTCTCCTTTGTTAGCGTTTTACAAAGTCTTTACTTTGTCTAATAAAGCAAAAAAATCTAGCGCGTTATTGAAGAGATGATATATTTTGTTCATGGACCAAAAAAGCGCGTTAAAACTCGATTCACCCCAGGAATTGATCCGCCTGGAACATGTTTTTAAAGAGTATGAGTTTGATGGAAAACCATTTTACGCGCTCAAAGATGTCACTCTTTCTTTTCCTTCAAAAGGCATGATCGCCGTATTGGGTCCATCTGGTTGCGGGAAGACAACTTTGCTTAATTTAATGGCTGGTTTTGACCGAAAATTCTCCGGAAATATTTATATTGATGGTGTTTCTGGCACTGATTTGAAGAAAAAGGATTGGGACGTGTATCGAAATTCCAAAATAGGCTTCGTTTTTCAAAACTATAATTTAGTCAATTATCGTAATGTAATTCACAACGTCGAACTGCCCTTACAGCTTTCCGGCGTAGGGAAGAAGAAGCGCAAGGCTTTAGCTCTTGATGCTCTAAAAAAAGTTGGTCTTGAAGGCTTTCAAAAGAAAAAAGTCACCCAGATGTCCGGCGGGCAGCTTCAGAGAGTGGCCATTGCTAGAGCAATCGTTAATAACCCGTCTTTTATACTTGCAGATGAACCAACTGGAGCTTTGGATTCGGAATCCTCTAAATTGGTTTTGAACGTCTTAAAAGAGATCTCTCGCGAGAGACTGGTTGTTTTGGTTACTCATAACGAAGAGCTTGCTAACCTTTACGCAGATCGCATTGTTCGAATGAGAGACGGCCAGATTGTTTCTGACGATTTGCGTTCACCTTGCTCTTGCGATGTTTCTAGCAAGAACGTTGAATCTGTTGAGAAGAAGTTTAAATCTGGCGCTCTTTCTACTGGCTCCGTCCTTGTTTCCTGCTTTGAAAATCTTGGCCATAAAAAAGTTAGAACGATTCTCACCGCTCTTTCCTGCTCTTTTGGAATCCTGGGTGTCGCTTTGGTTTTGGCTATTAATAACGGCTTTTCCGGATACGTTGAATCCGTTGAACGTTCTGTGGCTAACTCCGTCCCTATTTCTCTTTCCCCTGTAACAACAAGGACTCACTACGAAAGCGTAGAAGAGCTTCCTGAGTATCCTGAGGATGAAATCGTCAACGTTTACGATTCTAGAAAGTCTTTCTCCGAGACGGTTTACAACAACTTCTCCAATGAATACTTCTCCTATTTAGATCAGATCATGGATGACCCCTCTTGCTCAGCTTACGGGTCTGCAATGTCGGTGATGTACTATAGGAAAAGCCTTAATTATCACTTCTTGAAAGAAGATCCTTCCGGGACGATTCGGGAAATCAACCAATATACAAACGCCAAATCATCTACCTATACGATTGCCTCTTTGACTTCGCTTCCCGGCACCGTGCTTCATGAAATGTATGGGGACGAGGAAAATATGTCTTCCCTTTATGACACCATCGCGGGCAAATTTCCTACAGAATCCAATGAACTAGCCCTCATCCTCGATTCTTATAACCGCATCGATTTCTCTACCATGAAAGCGCTCGGCTTTTATGACTCCGACGCCACTCTTGGCGATGGCAATAAGACCTTGACCTTCGAGGATATGCTTAACGCCGAGTTCAAATGCTATACGAACTCTTCTTTTTACGGGGTCTCTTCCCTTGGAGACTTAGAAGAGAAAACCGTATCCCTTGGCCAAGACGCCTATTCGAAGCTCTCCGTTTCCATAAAAGACGATGACAAAGATGGGACGTATGAAGCGGTGGTGAGTGACGAAGATTCTTCAAACCATACGAAGGCTTGCAAAGCCATAGAGACGCCCAAAACCGAGGACGTTTATAAAGACGATACGACATATAAGCCGATAAAATGCAAGATTGTCGGTATATTGCGCCCCGTTAAAGGCTCATACCTTCAGCTCATGCCTTCTTCCTTAGCTTACACCCCGGCCCTAAGCAAACTGATGGTCGCCGATCAGCAAAGCGAGATAACCAAAAAGCTGGCTGAATACCAAAAAGGGAACTGGATAATCCCTTATTCCGAAAGCGGAGACGGCAAAGACAAACTGCAGAAAGCCTTTGACAATTTGGCGCAAGCGATAACAAAACTCAAAGCAGGCACCAGCTTCGATGATGTGGCCGGCGAATTGTCGAACTTCAAAAGCTACTTAAATGGCGCATTTCGCTTTATCTCCGCTACAGGGCATAGGAACGCTAAGACAGGATCGTTCAGTTACACTTACACGACGGGCGTATCTACTTATATGTCTTGGTGCAAAAACCTGGGCGCGGAGTTTGGAACCATGGATTTCCAATCGATGGTGCTAGAAGCTGCCTTGAACGATTCCATCACGCTGGGCTATGACTTCTTTGACGGCACGGGCGAGACCAATATCATTGATACTATAGGTTCTTTAAACTCCTACGCTCTGGTTGATTCGATTCTGATCTTCCCGACCTCATTAACGAGCAAAACGACTTTGAAATCCTATCTCGATGCTTGGAACACCTCTCATCCGGATGCGCGCAACGACTACATCGACATTATGTCTGATTTCACGGGAGAGATAGGGACCCTGGTTCAGATTGTTTCGATCATATTAGTTATTTTCGCTTCCATATCGTTGCTGGTTTCTTCAATCATGACCGCCATCATCACCTATGTCTCCGTCGTGGAGCGAACCAAGGAAATCGGCATATTGAGGGCTTGCGGGGCTAAAAGGTTAGATATCGCTAGGCTCTTCGAGTCCGAATGCCTATTCATTGGGTTGGTGGCAGGCTGCGTCGGTGTTGCCTTAACTTGCCTCGCCTGCATCCCGGTGAACCAGGTCCTCAATAGCCTCTTCCCCTCCAATAATTTGGGCCAAATCGCGCAGCTAAGCCCCGCCCACGCGTTTATCCTCATAGCCGTTTCGGCTTTACTCGCCTTCCTAAGTGGGCTTTTTCCTTCCCAGATTGCTGCCCGGAAGGATCCCGTTGTTTGTTTAAGGAGTGAATAAGGAGTTTATCTATGATCACCGAAGCCAAATTTAAGTACGCCTTAAAAAGCATGATGGAGACGATGCCTCTAGAAGACATCAACGTCACCGCCTTATGCGAGAAGTGCAAGTGCCATAGGCAAACCTTTTATTACCATTACCAAGATATCTACGATTTGATCGCGGCCATCTTTCTGAACGAGGATCTAACAAGCGTCACTAACGCCAAAGATACTAAAAAAACCCTGACCGCTTTTCTAAGCTATGCGAAAAACAATTTCTCCTTCTTGCGTTCCACCTATAACTCAGCCGGGAGGGACCTCACCGACGACTTTATTTACGGGAAGATCAACGCGAAGCTCTTTACCCTTTGGGTTGGGGATGAGGCCATAGGGCTTAAGAAAGAAGGGGTGCGGAACGCCGCCAGGCGTTTCTCACGCCTTTTCGCGGACGAATTTGGCTACTATCTCAAAGATCAAAAGCTGACCCCAGAACGCTTCGTCCATCATATGAACAAATTCATCGATAATGCGATCAACATCCTTTTGCCCGCCATCATCGCCCTATCGAAGAAGGAGGAGACAAAATGATCGATTTTGACTTCGTCGCTCCAACGCGCATTATCTTTGGTCGCTCCGCCGAGAAGCGTTTGTCTGAATTGCTCAGCGCATACAACGTTCATTCCGTTTTGCTCGTTTATGGTGGTGGATCCATCAAAAGAAGCGGCTTATATGACGCGGTTATCGAGCAGCTAAACCTTGCAAAAGTCACGTTTTTTGAAATTAGCGGAATCCGCGCAAATCCAACGAAAGAGTCGGTTTTTGCGGGGATAAATATCTTAAGAGAGCACCCTTGCGATCTGATCTTGGCCGTCGGTGGGGGCTCGGTGATCGATGCGGCGAAATCCATGGGCGTTGGCTATTACTATGACGGCGAACCCTTTGATTTCAATCTCAAGAAAGCGACCCCTTCGAAGACTCTTCCTCTTGGCGTTATTTTGACTATTTCTAGCGCCGGGAGCGAAATGTCCAACTCCTGCGTCATCTCCGATGATGCGAGTGGCATAAAGCTCGGGTTCAACAACGACCTTATTCGTCCCTTATTCGCCTTGGAGAACCCCGAGCTGACCTTCACGGTTTCTCCCTACCAAACCGCGGTTGGCTTCTCTGACATCATCATGCATTCTTTGGAACGCTATTGCGGCGAGTCTGACGCGCTTCAACTGGCGGATGAGTGGGCTTTGGATCTCATCAAGAACACGATGGAAGCGGGCAAGAGGGCCTTAGCCAATCCTGAGGATTACGAAGCCCGCGCCGCCTTGATGCTTAATAGTTCCTTATCGCATAACGGCTATACCGGCATCGGGAAACGCTGCCCATTCGTCGTGCATCCTTTAGAGCACGCTTTAAGCGGCTATCGCCCTGATATCCCTCACGGGGCAGGCGTCGCCTTGCTTTATTCGGCCTGGGCAAGCTACGTTTGCAGCAAAGCCCCGGCGAAGTTCGCCTATCTAACTAAGCGTATTTTCAATTTGGAAGCGAAAACGGAATTAGAAACGGCTATAATGGGCGTCGCGGCAATGAAAGACTTCTTTCATTCCGTTGGAATGCCCACCTCGTTTGCCGAAGTCGGGATCACCAAAAACGACATCCCAAGCCTCGTTCGGTTAGCTAGCGGTAATGGAACACGTGTGATTGGCCTTTACCCCCAATCACTGAATGAGCAGGACATCGAAAATATCTATATGAGCCTGCTTTCCTAGTTCAGGAGGCTTCCTTCGCTTATGAATGAAATTACAAAGAAAAACGATTTCGCCACGTTCTTGGTGTATCTTGGGATGTTCGCCATCGCCTTGCTCGTGGGGCTTTTAGTCATCTCTCCTGCGATCAGGGCGAATAACATCGCCACCCCGACTGCCATTGTCATCGTGGTGATTTCCGTCCTTGTCGGAGTCATCTTCAATAGCGCCTCCCTCGAGCTTCTTCATATGCTCGGCGCCGCCGCGGGCGGATATAAGATCCTCAGCGTCTGCATCCTTAGCCTTACCTTCAAAAAGAAGGGGAAAGACGGGAAAAGATTTGTTTTCGCTAGCTTCGACGGTTTGACCGGCGAGACCAAGATCGTGCCTAAAGACGTTGAGAAATCCTCGCCAAGCGGCATCGTTTTCTTCCCGATGCTTGGCTATCTTTTGGAAGTCGTTATCCTCTTGATTCTCTCCGCTTGTCTTTCCTCTTATCTCCCCTGGTTCCCCATCGCTTGCTATGTCGTTTTGGCGATCGGCGGCATGATTTTCGTCTATAACGATTTTCCAGCGCATCTAGACTCCGTGACGGATGGCTATTTGCTTATCTTGCTCACGAAGCCCATCAACCGCATCGCCTATAACCAGATCCTTGTCGCGGAGAGGAGCGAAAACAAGGAAGAGGCCCTTGCCTCGCTTCCGATTTACGAAGAGCTTTCTGACTTCACCGCGACCCTTAACACCCTCGCCGCCTACCGCTTGATTTTAAAAGGCGATAACGAAGGGGCCTTGCGCATCTTCACCAAAATCTGCGAGGCGGAGAAAAACGTCAGCAAATCCGTCCGCGAAGAAGCGCTTTGCCAGCGTCTTGCCTTGTTGCTTCTAATGGAAAAGAAACAAGAGGCCAAAGACTTCTACGAAGGGATGGACGACGCCATGCGCAGGTACATCGCTTCCTTAGCAAATCTGCCGGCGCTTCGCTGCTACGCCCTCGTCGCAGGCATCGTCGAAGAAAGCGATACCGAAGTGAGCTGGGCCTTCGACAAGGTCGAGCGCCTTCAAAAGAAGGTCTCCGGAGTGATTCTTCAAGGCGAGAACAAACTTCTCAATGATTCCTTTTTCTATTTGAAAAAGATGCATCCTGGCTGGGACATCCAAGCCGATTTCATCGATCATCAAAATAGCGAAGAGAAGAAAGAAGAAAAGAACACCGAAAACAAATAAAGCGGGCCGACGCCCGCTTTATTCATTAACTAGGAAATTGTATTTGATGGCCTCGCCGTCGAATATCTTCGCCTTAAGAAATTCTGCCTTCACCTCATCCTCGCCCTGTCCCCACACATCGAAAACGACCTCGTCGTCTTTTCCCTTATCGATTCTCCTAGTGTATATCTCATCAATGATCTCCGCGGGATATTTGCGGATTCTCTTGTGCATTGGTTTTTTCCTTCTCGAGACCCCAACAAACTTCGCGCCAATTGGTGAAGCCATTTAGGCAGAGAGTCGCCTCGTTAAACTCACTTAAAAAGAGGAGTACTATCCTTTTTTCTCTACTTGGATCGGTGTCCGTTGCAAAAAGCCGTGCAAATCAATTAATTAATAATAGGCGATAGGATACGCTACTTGATGATTTTATAACGTCTAATTCTTTTATGAACAATCATTGGTTCTAAGAATCCATTGTTCGATAACTCAGAACACCAATTAATAATTGTTCTATTTGTAACATTCATTTTCTGAGACATTTCAATCGGGGTGAATGCTACGACATTATTCTTTGAAAGATAATCAAGAAACAATTTTGCTTTGCTAGATAGATGAGACAGCCGCTCATTAGCGTTATCTTTTGTTTCGCTTTCAGCGATCGATAATACTTTATTGCTATATAGATTAAATACCTTTAAGAAATACTTAATCCATATTTCTGGATGTGGTGGGTTATTTCTCCCCTCATAATAAAGAACCGGTAAGTCCATCTGCAAAGATCGATAATATTCTTCAATGTCGTATGAGATATATTCTTCTAATGAGCCTATATTTTTAAACCCATATCCACATAAAGATAGATAATAAGAAGACATTATTCTAGCTGTTCTACCATTGCCGTCTTCAAATGGGTGGACAGTCACTAACTGGTAATGAATAGTCGCGGCTTTAATTAACGGATGATCACTGGAAGAATTAACGTAATTAAATAATTCGTTCAACAAAGATGGCACTTCATTATATTCAGGCGGAATATATGCAGGAGTGCGGTCTTCGTTCCACACCGCGAATAAAACGCCTGGAGGCATTGAACCTCTAAGGCCAATCTTTTCTTTTGGCTCACCATCGCAAATTTGTTTTTGAACTTCTAGCAACAATTCAATAGATAGAGGCTCTTTCTTTTCTAATTTATTTTCTAGAAGGTCTAACGCTAAATAATAATTTCTTATTTCTTGTTCAGGTTTTAAAAAATGCCTATTTTTAGTTTCTATAGCCGCCTCAGCTTGTTCGTATGTTAAAGGATTACCTTCTATTCTATTAGAGGCATATGAAGTTCTTTTCTTAGTATTTTTTCGAAATTTATTAGAGATATTAATTGGAATCTTAATCAAATCTAAAGAATCCTTATTCTTTTCTATAGCAAGAATTGAATTTAAGATTTCATTATCGATAGTGACTTTGATCATAGAATGCACCCCGATAATAGTATGACATTTTTCATTAAACTTTCACTATTTTTTCACTATTTTTCATTAGACGGGAGTGACAATAAGTTTGTTTAATTTGGCACGAACGCCTTTGTCTGTCGAGCCCGACAGACAAAAAGTCGCATAGCCCTTTTGATTTGTCTGTTTGCTACAAATGAAAGGAGTTATGCGACGTGTCTTTTATACAGTTATTTTCGTCGATGGTGGCCGAGCAGGCGACATGAGAAAGCTCTTCTCCCGGATCGAGTGCGGAGCGCTATACTTTTCGCGACTCGATTGCGGGCTTGCCTACAAAAACGGAATGCTGCCGCGAAATTTATTTCGCCTTTTGTTCTATTGGGATTTTTTATTTGCCCCCGATGGACATGGATTTCACGCGCATCGAAGCGATAGAAATCATCCCCTCCGTGAGCTTGACGTCGCTTCCAAAGCCCTCGCAATCAAGGAACATCTTCAGCAAGTTGCCCGATAAGGTGATGAGGCTTAGAGGCTTGGTGATTTTCCCGTTCTCGATCCAATACCCTTCGGCTTGGCAAGAGAAGTCGCCGGAATTGTCATTCATCCCCGTGCCTAAGCCGGCGATGTCGGTGATATAGACCCCTTCTTTTATGTCGGAGATCAGTTCATCGAAGCTCTTTTTCCCTGGCTTGACGAAGACATTGCAGTAGCTGGTGCCGATCTTCCCGCCGGTCCAGGCGCCGTTAGCGGTGGTTTCTACCCCGTCTTTCTTCGCCGTTTCGCGGTTATAGAAATAGGTGAGGAGCTTCCCGTTTTTGACCAGGTTTTTGTTTTGGCAGGCGACCCCTTCATCATCAAAGGAAGAGAAGTAGAGGTTTTTCTCCAGAGGCTTTTCGGTAATGGAGACTTTGCTAGAAGCCACCTTTTTGCCTAGCTTCCCTTCTAAAAAAGAGGAGTGACGCTGGACCTTGTCTGCGATCATCGCGGAGAGGTAATAATCAGTTAACTCCGAGGCGATATCGGGAGCCAAAATCGTCGGATATTTGCCTGAGATACAGGGCTCGCCCCCGAATTTCTTCAAAGCCTTGCTGCAGATACCTTCCACGAATTTCTTCTCGTCGAACTTGCCAAGATCGCGCTCAATGAAGGCGTCATAGTTCGTTTTGACCTCTTCCCCTTGCTTAGCCACGCAGCCACCGGTGAAATAGAAGTGGTTGCTTTTCTGCTTGAGCCTTAGGCCGAAGGAATTGCAGAAATAGCTTTCGGAAGAGGCTTCCCCATAGCCGACCCCGTTGGCTTTTTCGATGCGCTTGTCATAGGCGTAGATGTCGTCTTCGATCTTTCTGATCAAGGCGATTTTCTCCTCGATTGGGGTGTCTTCTAAGGCTTGGTTGAAGCTCTTGTATTTTTTGTATTTGCTCGAGCCTTCAAACAAGCCGACACCATCTTCCTTCTCATTAAAGGTCGCGGTCTTTTTGATTTGGTCCACGAGGTATTCAAACGTCCCCTTGCCGAGCTTTTCCGTGGTGCCGTAGCCAAACTTCCCCTTATAGATGCCTTGGGCGAGGACCCACTGGCTCGAGGTCACTTTATAGCTATCGATCTCATGCTCGAACAAGCGGATGGAGGTCGAATTCGACTTCCCAAATTGGATTTGGCATTGCTCGATGCCGTTTTCCTTTGCAAAATCCAAGAATTTTTCTAGTTTCATTCGAGTTTCCCTCCTCTTCCTCCGACGGTGATTTCCTTGATGCGGATCGTGGGCTGGCCGACGTTTACCGGGATTAAGCCGCTTGCGGCGCCGCAATTTCCCTGGCCTAAGCCAAGGTCGTTCCCCACGCGGTCGATGTTCTCAAGGACCTCTTTCCCTGATCCGATCAGGGTGCAGCCCTTCACCGGTTCGCAGATCTTGCCGTCGCGGATGATATAGGCTTCTGAGGCGGAGAAATTGAATTCCCCGGTCGTCGGCTCAACCGAGCCTCCGCCGAAATTCGCCACGTAGATGCCTAGCTTCGTGTCCTTGATGATGTCTTCTGGCTTGTCTTTGCCTGGGGCGATGTAGGTGTTCGACATCCTTGAGGTCGGGACGAAATGATAGTTCTGCCTCCTCGAGCAGCCATTTGGCTCCATGTTGAGCCTTCTGCCGTTTAGCTTATCGACTAAGAACCCCGTGCAGATGCCGTCTTTGATGAGAAGGTTCTTATGGGTTGCGACCCCTTCTGAGTCGATGTTATTCGACCCCCATTCGTTAGGAATTGTGCCATCGTCATAAGCGGTGACCAAAGGCGAGGCGATTTGCTTGCCGATGGAATCGCTGAAGACGGAGAGCTTCTTCGCGGTGGCGCTGGCTTCTAGAGAATGGCCGCAGGCCTCGTGGAAGACGACCCCGCCCCAGCCATTTGCAATGACGACCGTGTACTTGCCGCTAGGGCACTCTTTCGCGGAAAGCATCATGATGGTCTTCTCTCCGACGCTTTTCGCCTCTTTCCTCCAATCGAGGGTGTTCTTGATCCAGTCCCAGCCGTCGGAGCGCCCCGGGCCAGTGAAGGTCGACTCGATCTGCCCTTCTCCTCCCGCGGCGACGGGCAACATCACCAGGCGGATTCTCTCTTCGGTGTTCTCAAACTGCTTCCCGATCTCGCCTTCCGCGTTGAAGATCTCGACTTTCTTCACGCTGGAGGCCAAGATGTCAGTGACACGCACGATGCGGCTATCTACGGAAGAGGTGATCGCGTAGCATTCCTTCAGTAGGGCGATCTTCTCTTCCATCGGGACGTCTTGGGTATGCGTTTTGACCGGGTTGATCACCTTCACGCGTTGCTTGGCGATTTTCTTCACCGTGAAAAGCCTCTCCCCTTTGAAGGAGGAGGCCAAAGTAGAGGCGAGCTTGACGAGGCTCTTTTTGCTAAGGTCAGAGGTATAGCCATAGACCTGATTGGTCTTTTGCAAGATGCGGATGCCGCAGCCATAGATTTCGCTGGTGCCGCAGGATTCGACCTTGCCGTTCTCTAAGACGATGTTTTCCCCATCCGCTTGCTCCAGGTAGAGTTCAGCGTAATCTCCACCGGTGGACAAAGCGGCGTTAAGCACCTCTAGAGCGATTGATTTCGATATCATAGTTAGCTCCTTTTTTGTCGAAAGGAAGACTAGCACCATTTGCGAAATGAACAAGTATTTGGGGTCTTTTTGATAGGAAAGCTATCATTAAGGCATGGCAAAGCTACTCTATCAAGGACATGCCTCTGTCCGTATCGAGACCAAGGAAGGCAAATTCATCTACATCGACCCTTACGCAGGGGAGGGGTATGAGGAGCCCGCCTCGCTAGTTCTGATCACTCATGAGCATTATGACCATAACGCCATCCACTTGGTCCCCTTGACCCCAAGGACCATCGTGATCCGGGCAAAGGACGCCTTAGATGACCTTGGCTACCACACGTTCTCTTATTTTGGGGTCAGTATCGAAGCCGTCCCGGCGTGTAACAAGAACCACAACGTCAAAGAATGCGTCGGGTTCTTGCTGACCATTGAAGGCAAGAAGATCTACATTGCCGGCGATACGGATTACACCCCTGAAATGGAACGCCTAGGCAAAAAAGGGCTTTCCTATGCCTTTCTGCCGATTGATGGGATTTACAACATGGGCCCAGAAGAGGCGACCCGTTGCGCGAATATCTTGCATCCTGAGCACCTGATTCCTTATCACATGCATCTCGGGATGCTCTTTGACATCAAGCAGGACATGAAGGTCACTTATTCTGGGGCGATGCTAGTAAGGGCAGGGGAGACCATCGAACTATAAAGGGGGCTTGCGGCCTTGCCTTTTGGGTTGCGTTATGGGCGGATGGACACGAAAAACGCCTAAAAGTGGCAGAGATTTTGGGTGTCTAAGCGACCATAAATCTATATATACGTTTTTGAAAAATCCGCTGTTTTTAGCTGCGCTTAATATACTTTCGCTAACCAAATGAACGGCTTCAGTTTGAAGAAATTCGCAGGATCGCCTTTCATGAAATAGAACATTGGCTGATCCGAATTGATGTTGTAGACGCGGTAGATGTAATAGTTCCGGTTGATTTCCTCAGATCGGGCTGTCTCGAGTTCGTGTTGCGTAATGTAAAATTCTTTCGTGCTGTCGGAAGTGGTAGTTTTTACTTCGATAAAGATTGGAACCGCCTGTCCGTTGATGATGTTGTAGGAGCGAATGTCATAACCATATTTCTCTCCGCCCGGAGCGCGAGATACCCACGCCATGGTTTTGATGAGGCTTTCGGCAAACTCCGAATCGTTGGGTAAGGCCTTTCGGATTTTTTCCTGCTCGTATTCCCACACGGCCTCTTCACCTAAATCACCGATTTTTTGGCGTAGCCTCGCTTCAAAGATGTAGTATTGAGTTTCACGGTTTTGGCATTTTTTCGGCGTAAAAAACCGTGAAACTCCTCA
>CAVFEQ010000004.1:0-69626 GCA_963621535.1 Paludibacteraceae bacterium
CCGCCAAAAAAGGCCAAAAAATGACAGGGTTATCGCGAATTTTCGGCCCAGAAAGCCGGAAGGGGCCAAAATAATATCATTTTATGTACATTACTTTGTCATCTAACCTCCCCTTAGGGGAATGGTTTGCCTTCTTTCTTGTTTTTAGTTCGAGTAGAATGTTGCCCGTTAGAAAGAAGCAAGAAAACATGAACAACAAATTTGCCCTCGTGACCGATTTCGGCTGCGCTCTTACAAAAGACCTTCGTGATCGTTTCTCAATTGATGCTTATGTCGATGGGAATGTCACTTATCCCGATGGCCATACGGTTAAGTCGGACCTTGATTGGAAGACGGTTACCCCTGACCAATATTTCAACTCTTTCAAGGACAAGAAGTTCATTTTGAAGACCAGTTGCCCGAATGTCGACGAGATAGAAGAGATGTTCCTCCCTTTTGCAAAAGAGGGACGCGACATCTTGATGATCACGATTTCCCACGGCTTAAGCGGGACCTACAATTTCGCGCTTAAAGCCGCTGAAAAAGTGATGGGCGAATATCCTGGTGTAAAGATCCGGGTCGTGGACTCTCTTCGCTATAGCACCGCCCAAGGGATGCTTCTCTCCTATGCTTCTAGGTTTAGGGAAGAAGGCAAGAATTGCGATGAGGTCGCCGATTGGCTTGAGGAGAATAAGCAATGCTTCCACCAAATCGGAATCATGGACGATCTTTTCTTCCTCTCTAGGACCGGACGCATCAATAAAGCCGCAGCCTTTATGGGGTCGCTTGTCGGCGTGGAACCGATGGCGGACTTCTCCGCTAACGGCCTTTGCTCGGTAATCGGCAAAGGGAAAGGCAAAAAAAAGAGCTTTGAGGCCGCGACTTCCTATTTGCAGAAGCTGGCCATCGACCCTAAGAATCAGGTTCTTTTCTTGGCGCATTCCCTGCGCGATAAAGAAGCCGCGCTCTTTAAGAAAATCATCGAAGAAAAAATCGGACCCAAAGAGATCATCGTTTCCTCCGTCGACATGGTCTGCGGGGCCAACATCGGCCCGGGCTTAGTCGCCGTATTCTTCTACGGGCAAAAGATCAGCGATGATCTGTCCACGGAAAAAGCCGTTCTCGCCGATTGCTTGCAAGGAAAATAAGGAATGGCGAATCTCGACCCTGCACTTTTTAGGGCGATGATGGTCAATGGCTATCTCGATTTAAGAAGTCATCTCAATGAAGTTAATGATCTGAATGTTTTTCCTGTCCCTGACGGCGACACCGGCTCGAACATGGGTGGCACGATGAACGGGGGGATTCTGGCTCTTTCCAAATCCAAAAGCCACTCAGTTGGGGAACTAGCCTCGGAAATGGCCAAAGGAATGCTATTAAGCGCTAGAGGGAATTCCGGTGTCATCCTTTCCCAATTCTTCGCGGGCTTTGCCAAAGGGTTAACGGGCATTGAAGAGCCTAGCGTGGAGCAATTCGCCAAAGCGATGCTCTGTGGTGTGCAAGAAGCTTATTCGGTTGTCGTAAAACCTGTGGAAGGGACGATTCTCACGGTCATGAGAGAGGGATGTGAAGAGGCAGGAAGCCTTTTGAATAACCACACCTCTTTCGCGGATTATTTTACCTCATTGATCTCTGCGATGAGAAAAAGCTTGGAGAAAACCCCGGATTTGCTCCCGGTTCTTAAAGAAGCCGGAGTGATCGATTCTGGCGGCGCCGGGCTCTTTTACATCATCGAAGGCATGGGACAGGCGATCGGAGGGAAAATCATCGAAGATGTGTCTCTTGATTTGTCCTCCCCCACTCAGCAAAGCGTTGATCTTTCCGCGTTCACTCCAGACACCCCATTGGATTATGGCTATTGCACAGAATTCATTTTGCAGCTGAGCAATCTAAAAGGTGGCGTGGAGAAATTCAAACTCGAAGACCTCATTTCCTATTTTAACGAACTTGGAGATTCGCTTGTGGCTTTCGCCCAAGGCACTTTGGTGAAGGTCCACGTCCATACCAAAACGCCAGAAAAGGCGATTGCCTACGCCCGCCAATTCGGCGAGTTTGTGACGTTTAAAATGGAGAACATGACCTTGCAGCATAACGAGACCTTCATTGAGAAGTCACGTCACCGCGGGTTCGTGAGCAAACCGCTGAAAACGAAGCAAAAGCTTGGAATCGTCTCGGTAGCACCTAGCGCCACTTTGGCTGAGCGTTTCAAGGAATACGGAGTTGACCAAGTCATTTTGGGTGGCGATACGATGAATGTATCCGCCCAAGCTTTCATTGATGCAATTGGTAAAGCCAATGCGGACGAAGTCATCGTTTTGCCTAACAATAAGAACGAGATTATGGTTGCCGAGCAAGCCTGCGCCGCCGTTTCTGAGTGTAAGGCGGTGGTCTGCGAAACCGAAGATGTCGCCGTTGGCATGGGTGTCGCTTCAGTGATGGATAAAGCCAATCTTTCCCTGGAAGAGAATCTTGAATACGCAAAACACGAAATTGAGAACTCCCTTTCTCTGAAAATCGGGCAGACATCAAAACCGTTTATGCTAGAAGGCAAGGAAGTTGCTCCTGGCGGATATTTGGCTTTTATCGGTGGCAAACCCGTTTATTACAACGATGAATTTGAAGGGGCTTTTGCGGGGTTATTGGAAAAAATAGAGGGTTTTGCGGAGAAATCTGTGTTAACGATGTTCTTTGCAGATAGCATTAGCGAGGAGATTCGCTCCTCCTGTGAAAACATCGCCCAGGAGAAATCGGGCGGTTTCTTGGAAACCTATTCCCTCCCCGGCGGCCAGAAAATTTACCAATTGATTGCGTTGCTGGAGTAGAACATGGAAGAACAAGAGATTATTGAGGTTGAGGCGATTGACAAATCCGTCCATGAAGCCAAGCCGGTCAAAAAACCTAAGAAAGCCAAATACCAATATGGCAGGCGGATAGAGTCATTCACAAGAATCGATTGGTTTTGTTTGCGCTTCTTCTTTCCCTTCTTTTTGATTGGGGTTTTGGGCTCGTGGGCGCTTTGGATTGGCTATTACCAGCATCCGGAGAACGTGTTTTTCTTGATGTTTCTGATTTTGGCTTTGGCTATCCTTGCTCTGTCAATCCTTATGTTCGCTTCCCATTTCCTTTGGAAAGCGTTGATTAATTCCTGGAAGAAAAAAGATCCGAATTACGAGGGGTGAGGTATGGCTTCGATTCGCGTAGAACATTTATGCAAAATCTATAATCAGGGAAAAGAAAACGAAGTCGTTGCTTTAAATGATGTTTCCTTTTCCGCCGAAGAAGGAGAATTCATCGTCATCATCGGCCCTTCTGGAGCAGGAAAAAGCACTTTGTTGAATTTGCTCGGCGGCATGGACGTTTCCACTTCCGGGTCCTATTGGATTGGGGAAGAAGACGCTTCAAAGTTCAATGCGAAGCAATTGCAACTGCTTCGGCGCGAGAAAATCGGCTTTGTGTTCCAATTCTATAATCTGATGCCCAACCTGACGGCGTTAGAAAACGTCGCCTTGGCGGCTTCGGTTGTCGACAACGCCTTTGACCCGAAGACGACTTTAGAAGGGGTGGGCCTCGGGAAACGCTTAGGAAATTTCCCTTCTGAGCTTTCCGGAGGCGAGCAGCAACGGGTCGCCATTGCTAGGGCCCTAGTCAAAAATCCCTCGCTCCTTCTTTGCGACGAGCCTACTGGCGCCCTGGATTCGAAAACGGGCGCGAGCATCATCAAGCTCCTTTCAGATGTTTGTTCTTCTTATAAGAAAACCGTTTTGATGGTCACCCATAACGCGAAGATCGCTTCCGTCGCTAAGCGCGTGCTGAAAATCGCGGATGGCCGGATTGTCGAAGACATCCATAACGACCATCCCTTATCTCCTGAGGAAGTGAGCTGGTAATGAGTAAAAAGGGCCGGTATCTGCATTGGTTTAGGAAGAATGTCTTTTCTTCCATTCTCATGCGCCTGTTCCATAAGCCCAAGTCCGTCAAGAAATGGAAGGGCCAAGAAGGGCCGAGCCTAGAGGCAACAAATGAGGCTCTTTGTGAGGCCATCGATTCCAAAATGCCTTTCGCCGCGATTCGCTTCGGCGCGGTTGAGCTTTCTTGCTTGAATAACCACGAGAAAATTGAGCTGGGCTTCAAAAAGCATTACAAAGATTCCGTGGTCTACTCCATGAAAAACAACGCGGGGTTCTTCCCTTCGGATGAAGCCTCGCTTAAAGAATATGGCGATGAGCTTTTGCCTTTGCTTCAAGAAACGACATTCTTAGGCATCTCCGGCGTTCATATGGAAGAGTATTTCCAGGAAATCTATTGCCCAGATAGCAAGATCCTTCTCTATGAGGGGTTTGAGCCGCTTCATGGGACTTGGTCAAGCCACCTGAAAGGAAAAAAGATGCTCGTGATCACTCCTTTTGCCACTCAAATCAAAGAGCAATACGCGAAAAGAGAAGAATTATTTCCCAAAGAAAAAGATATTCTTCCCGAATTCACTTTGCTGACCATTGAGGCGCCTTTGACCTGCGCTGACGGACTCGTTAAAGACTCCAATTTCTTCAAGGAACTTGCGAAAATGAAAGCAGCCATGGCGAAATGCGATTTCGATATCGCTCTTATTGGGGCAGGGGCTTATGGAACCTTCCTTGCTTTGGAAGCAAAACGTCTAGGGAAGCAAGGCATTCAAACGGGCGGAGCCACGATGACGCTCTTTGGCATGATCGGCAAACGGTGGGACAAACGAGACCACGTGGCTAAATTCGTCAATTCTTCATGGGTCAGGCCCTCTCGGAAACCTGATGGATATGAGAAAATAGAAGGGGGAGCGTATTGGTAATGGATACGAACAACGTTTCAGAACACAGCGAAGAGAAAGATTTCTTGTCCCGCTACGACACGGTTTTGTCTTTCTTGTCGTTAGAGGTTCTTTGCTTAGGAAGTTTTGCTTTAGGAGGCGCGTTAGGGCTTACGATTTTCCGCGTTTTGAGCCTTTTCTTGTCGTTCATCACGATGAGCTTCCTGTTCAACAATTATCGTGCGGAAGAAAAGAAGCGTTATTGGATTTGCCTGATTCCCTTCCTTTGCCTTGCTTTGCTGCTTGGGGCGTCGCGTTTCTTCTTAACGAGCAGTTCCTCTTTCTTTGGCGGCCTGATCAATGGTTTGGTCGTCAGCGTGGGCCTGGTTGGTTTTTTCTTGCTGGGGCAAGGGGCCAAATCGATTCCCGCCTTGAAGAAAGATATCATCTTGCTTTGCCTAGGAGGGACATTGGCCTTGATGGTCCTTATCCCCGGCTTCTATTCATTGGTCCGTTATGGCTTCTTCTACGCGCAAAGATATAAGGGGATGGTCTATTACTATGATGGGGTTGTCTTCAACATCGCTACTGAGACGAAAGCACTCAATGGCTTCTCTTTCCTCGAGGCAAGCTTATCTTATGGGAAATTCGCCTCTTTCTTGCTGAGCCTCAGCGCGATTCCTTGCCTCTTCATTTCTCCAAAAAAAGAGACGAAGCGCTTCCTTTGCTTCCTTGGGTTTGGTCTTTTCGGCCTTTTGGATTTGATTTTCGTGCCTTTTTGGCTTGCTTTGATCCTTGTGGCGTTTGTGTACTTGCTCGCTGCTATTTACCGCCTTGTCTGGGGTAAGGTGAGCAAGAACAACGGCCAAGAGAAAGCGGATAAGGTCCTTAAGGTTTGCTTCTTTGTCTTGCTTGGCCTTGTGCTGGCCGGGCTGCTTGTGTTGGTAATTGACGCATTAACGAACTCCATCTTTTCTAAATTGCCCATCAAGGCCGTGCAGGCGAGCAGACAAAGCGGGTTGCTTTATCGCGTGGCTAGCGCCATTCGCGCCGTCTTCTTTGAGGAAGGAGACTCCGGCAAGAAGCTCAATTTGCTTGGCATGCTTTTCGGGGTGAGCTCCACTTATGCGAGCGACAAGCTGCTTACGAGGATTTTCGAATTCAGCTTGCTTTGGGAAAACGGCATAATCGCCTTTGGCTTATTCCTTTTCTGCGTCTTCTTTATGATTAAAGAATCCCACCGCTTCTTGCTTAAGGATAAGGAAAGGATGGATTACAAAGTCGCCCTTGTCTCCCTTTTGCTTGGCTTGTTCCTTTATCTTTCGATTTTCAATGACGAGCTGCCCTTCCGCCACTCGAATGCGTTTTCTTCTTGGAGCAGGGAATCCTTCCCGATGCTTGCTTGCTTTGTCTGCGGCTTGATTTATACCCATAAGGAAAAGGAGGCTGCCCATGAATAAGAGGAACCTTTGCGCGCTTCTTTTGCTCAGCTGCTCACTCGCTTCTTGCGCCGACACGTCTGAACTTTATGAGGGAGACGCTTATATTGGCGGGAACTTTCTCTCCAACCGCTATTCCATTTGGCCGGAAAAACTAAAAACCGCCGCCATCAAAGAAACCAAGAATTTGGTGAATGTCAAAGAAGACGGGTCGACAACTGGCTGCTATTTCGCTGGCAGCGACGTCAATGGTTCGATTTGCTATGGCTACGACCAATTGAAAGCGAGGCACCCTGAAGATGTGACTGTCGACGGAACGAAAGACGGGACTCCTTTGTATTGGACGATTCCTAGTGGAGGCAAAACCCTGAGCGATGGTACTTTCGTTCCTAGTGGGACCGACATCATGCCTGGCAAAGTCGGGGAATGGGTCGATCAAACTCCTTTAGTGGGCGTGCTTTACGGACAAAGCAAAAAGCTGAATCTTTTAAATTCGGCTTTCTCGCGCGGCTATCTGTCAAAACTCTATAACGGCCAAATTCAATGCGATGCCTGGTCGAGTTACTCGCTCGTCGAGCTTGATAAATCAGGCTATGGGACCTTCTTCCCGGTGGAACTTCATGCCGCTTCCTATTTTGCTTTCTCTTGCCGTGGCGGGAGCGACACCCCATCTAACACTGGAAGGCTCAGCCGTTTCGGCATCAACATCACCTTCTACAAATTAGAAAATGAAGGATATACCGGGACCACGTTCGCTCTTGCTGACGTGCCCTTGGAGACCAATATCTCCGCAGAACACACCTCTTTGGTCGGATTTTATTTTGACGAGCTTGGCTATGATCCTAGCGGAGTGATCGGCATGTCCGTGACTTATTCGCTTAAAGAAGACAAAGTTTTGATTGATGGAGAGTATGTCTATCCAAGCGATGATTTCGATGATACAAGCGCTCTTTACCACACCGGGCTTATCATGCTTGAGGTGTTTTTCCCGGACTCTGAATGGAATTAACGCTTCCCTTTTTTAAGATAAGAAGAAACGTCCAGCCACTCACCCATTAAGAAATCGCAGGAATCGTCATCTAAGATGAGGGTGCCTTTGGCTGGGGTGAAAGTCATTTCGCTGAAGTAGATTTTCCCTTCGATCTCATAAAGGTCGCAGCGTACGAAAGGGAAAGGGGCGCAGAGGTCTTCTGCCATTTTGATCATCGCATCCCAATCTTTGGGTTTTTCCGGGCACACGTCGGCTTTTTTCCAGCCGTTGAACTGGCTCCCGTCAAAAGGCTCCCAAGAGGTGGTAAGCTCCGTGTAGCGGATATCCTTTCCTCTACCTGTTACCACGTATAGGTTTCTTGCCTTGCCGTTATAGACATGGATTTTGTATTCGATGGGCAAGGAAGAAGGATCTCCCATCCATTTCTCGATGATGATCTGAGGCTTGATCGGCGAATAGTGACGTTCGACGGTCTTCTTGCCATAGTCTAGAGAAAGCCAATGGTCGAATTTCTTTTGCGCTTCCTTCAGATCGAGCTTCGTCTTGTCTTTCACCAAGATGTTCCATCCTGAGGCATGCGAGCATTTCATCACGAAAGCGTTTGGCAAGGTTTCGAACGGAATGTCAGAAAAACGATCGAAAACCCCGTAAATCGGGATTAAATTCTCTTCATAGCCCTTTTCTTTGACGTAATCTCTCACGCCTACCCGTCCTGCGCAGCGGCTGACTTCTTTCCATTTTGGATAGACATAAAGCCTTAAGTATTGGAGCTTCTCCGTGTAACGGATTGGCGGATTTAGATGAAGCTTATGATGGGTGATGTAACGATACTGAAGCTTGACGTATAAGGTTGGAGAGAGGGCCTTCACGATTGGACGGGCGATGGATCCCAAGGCCCTTTTGCATTTATTCTCTTTCAAATTTGGATTGCTCATTCCTCAGCCTCCTTCTTTTTGAAAAAGGAGCAGATGGTCTGCTCTTTCAATAAGAACAGCGAAAGAAGATAGATAAACGCGTCGATGGCGACGGTGATGATCAAGGAGAATAAAGAAGCCTGCCAAGCTTCCTGAAGAATGTCGTTTAGCGTAGAGGAGAGGAAGGGGCAAAAGAAATAAGAGAAGAGCGCGATAATAGCACCCGCCCCTACGATTTTTAGACTGTTCATGTTGAATATCGCTTTTAGGGAATACTGCCTGGAGACGTATACGAGGAAAGCGCAGAGAAGCAGGTCGCTTATCCCTGTGGCTAAGGCGACCCCGATCGCTGGATGATCCTTGAAGAAAACCAAAGCGAAAAGGACGGATAGGCCGACATTGAGCACGACCCCTGAGGTCATCGCGTACAAGTAGTATTTCTCTTTCTTCGTCGGCAAGAGGATTTCGTTATAGATGTTGTCCCCTAAAGAATAGGTCAGCATCATCAAAGACAGGGTGACCAAAATCCAATCGGCGTCTTGATACATGTTGCTCCCTGATAAAACATCCCCTGAGCCGGAGATCAATGAAGTGATGGGTTTAGCCATCGTGGTCATCGTGGCGATTGCCGGTATCGCGATGAAGAAAGTCAAAGCAAAGGACCCATTGATGAGAATTTGATAAAAACGCTTGTTCTTTTTGCTGTAGTAATAGGAGGCTCTTGGCAAAAAAACCGCATAAAGGGAAGTGACTAAGGTAATGACGATATCAATGCCTTTTACCCCAACTGAATAAGAGCCGACGCTGGCTTTGCTCGTATCGATCAAGCCGAGCAGGAACTGATCGGTTTGGTTATAAAGAGTGAGGGCAAAGGAGATGAGAAAGAGAACAAGAAGCGGCCGTATCAAAGGCTTGATCGGGCAAAGTTTCGCCTTTCTTAAGGAGATGTAGCGAGGGAGCAAAAGGCAGTTGGCAAGGGAGGTAAGCAAGGTATAGCTGATCGCGATCAAAGCATAGATATAGACCTCGCTCATCAAAAAGGCCTGCGTGTCGCTTCTGCGAATGAACATGAAGGTCAATAAGGCCCCTATGGCGATGAAGGAAATAGAGCGGACCGTGATGTAGAAATGCTTCTCCAAAGCGATGTAAATCCATTCGAAACTGAAGGCGCTGGCGAGGAAGTTGAGGGATAGCAAGAAAATTAGCTCTTTGCTTTCAAACAAAGAGGGCACGCTTAAAACGAATGTGGACATGAGCGTGAAGGAGAAAAGAGTCGTAATCGTTTGAATCAAGAAGAAAGTCTTGGCCAAAGAAGCCAATTTTTCCTTGTCGTCTTTCACTTTGGAACATTCGCGTATCGCAAGGTTTGGGATCGAAACCTTGGCTAGGACCAGGAAATAATAGACGAAGGAGTTCGCCCAACTGTATAGGCCAAAGACCTGGTCTCCCAAAGCGCGCGTGATATAGGGATAGGTCAAAAAAGAAAGAATGGTCATCGTCAGCGTGCGGATTAGATTGATGATGACGTTCGAGCGGACGCTTAAGGCATGGTTGTCTTTTTTCTTGGTTGCTTCGTCCATCGTGGGAATTATTATACACGCGTGAAGGAAATTCTTTCCTTTTGTGGGATAATGAGAAAGATGAAGATTCTCGTCGTGACCCCTCATTATTATCCCGAAGGCTTTTCCATTACGGCGATGTGCGAGGAATGGGTAAGAGAAGGGAATGATGTTTTAGTCGTCACCGATAAGCCAAACTATGGCTTTGGGAAGATCCTGCCTGAATATCGCCATGTGAAGGATGAAGTGATCAATGGGGTCAGGGTGCATCGCTGCAGTAGCTTTGCGCGTAAGGATTCGCGGTTTTCCATCATCGCGAACTACCTTTCTTTCTATTGGACCGCGAAGCATTGCCTTGCGCATTTGAAGGAACATTTCGACGTCGTCTATTCCTTCTCTTTGTCCCCTATCATCAGCGTTTCCGGGGCGAATGTTTACGCAAAAAAGCATCATGTTCGCCACGTTTTGCATTGCCTTGATCTGTGGCCGGAATCGGTTCTTGTCACGGAGGCGATGAAAAAGGAGAGCCTTGGCTACCGAATCCTTTATCGCTGGTCGAAGAACATCTACAAAAAAGCGGATGAGATTTTGGTTTCCTCTCCTTCTTTTAAGACTTATTTTGAAGAGGTTTTGCACCTTCCTGGCGATAACATCTCTTTTGTGCCGCAGCCTCCTTTTTTGGTAAGGCAAGAAGGAGAAGATTTCCAATATCCCCGTAAAAACGCCTTCCTTTATGCTGGAAACATCGGTTGTTTGCAATTGGTTGAACAGCTTTGTGAGGCTTTTTATCTCCTTCCTGAGGATGTTGAAGCGACTTTATACATCATCGGGATGGGAGCGAGGATGAAGCAAGTCGAACACCTTGTGAAAGAAAAGCATTTGGATTCCCGCGTCGTTTTTTTAGGGCCGAAACCAAGAAAAGAAACGGCTCGATATTACAAGAACGCCACGGCGATTGTCGTAAGCCTTTCGGGCAAAGGGTTCGTTGGGAAAACAATCCCCAACAAACTCAACTCCTCTCTTGTTTTTGGGAAACCATTCTTCGGGGTGATACAAGGAGATGGAAGGGAGCTGCTTGAAAAAACTAACGGGGCCATTTTCTCCAAAGGGGAAGACCCGGTTTCAATCAAAAATGCCGTGCTTGAACTAATTGGGCTCAGTGAAGACGAAAAAACCAGAATGGGAGAGGCAAATAAAAAATGTTTTGAAGACCATTTTTCCTTTTCTGCCTGCATGAAGCAGATCAATGAGCATTTAAAGAAGTAAGGAAATCGATCAGGGCTTTTCCTATCGCGTAAAAGCCAAGATCCTTTTTTATGCTAGAAGGAGACATGTTTGCTTTTACTCTGATGATGTTCCCGTTTTTGTCTATGTGCTCTTTGTAAAATTTCACAAGGCTCGCCGTGGGGTCCTCGCCGCTGTTTTGAAGAAGATTTATTGAGCTTGCGTATGCTTCGAATATGGACGTGGATGGGGTGGAGAGAATCGTTGAACCCGAAGCCAAATATTCCAAAACCTTTGATGGGACGGAAACTTCGTCCAGCTTTTTTGAATAAATCCTCGGGTTTATCAATAAGGAGGCGTTTTTCAGATAAGCGTAATGCTCTTGCTTGGTGATTTGGCCGACAAAATGGACTCTTTTGTTGAGTTTGCACTTCTCTCTGAGGATTGATTCGTATGGTCCGTGACCGGCAATGACGAGATCGATGTTTGGACGCGCCACCAAATAGCTATCAATAAGGGCTTTTGTCCCATCTTTCACGAATAAAGCCCCGCCATAGTAAATATAGGGAACTCTTAATGGAGAGGGGCAGGGAGGGATGTCTTCTACGATTCCCATTTTGATTAGAGAGGGCGCGTTCTTTTTGTTGAAAAGAGTATTGAGGCCCTTAGTTAAAGCAAAGTAGCCATCTGCTTTTGAAGCAAGAGAAACACATGTTTTCTGGTAGCTTTTCTTTGTGCCGGAGAGGTTATGCGGGTCGTCTGTTAATATGGCGATTTGCTTCATCCCATATTTTTTAGCGAGCATTTTCGCGGTTTTCGACAGCGTCAAATTCAAAGAATCGTAAAGAATGAAATCGTTTTCGCCCAAATCCGGAAAATCAGCATTCATCTTTTTGGCTATTTTCTTTGGAAGGGACAAATACCGGTAGAACTTGTTCCCCTTGCCGTCTAAGTAATGAACACGCAACGGACCATAGGGGTCGAAGGTTTTTTCTTTGATCCACCCTTCTTGGTTGGGAATCAGCGAATAGGCCTCCGTTTGGACGAAGCCTGCTAAAGCATGGATGATCTTGTTATGAAAATTTTGCCCCGCTGGGTTTGGCTTGCGAATGGCTTTTGCATCAAGGAGAGCGAAGTCGCTGTCTTCAATTGCGTTGCTTAAATAAAAGATTCTCATATGGCGTTCATGTCCTTGCTTGAAAAGTAATCGACGAAGGCTTTCGCAGATTTTTCAATTGTGTTGTTTTTAGCGACCTCTAGTGCTTTTTCTTCCATTGTTTTGTTTGGAAAACTACGCAAAACCCTAATGATTTCAGCTTCGTCATCTAAATCAACGAGGTATCCATTCTCCTTGTTTTTGATCAAATGAAGCGCGGCGTTGACCTTTTTTGAGGAAACAACTGGCAGTGCCTGGCTTAGGGCTTCGTTGATCACGTGGCCGTAGATGTCCTCTTTGGAAAGGAAAACGAAGCAGTCTCCTGCTTTGAAATATTCAAGGATCTCTTCGTGGGGTTTGAATGGCAACAAGAAAACGTTCTTTAAGCCGAGCGCGTCAATAAGAGCTTCATATTCTTGCTTTTGTTCGCCTTCGCCAAAGACATAGAGACTGTCGGAAGAGTCCATAGATTTCCAAAGGCGAATCAAAGCTTTGTAGTTTTTCCTTTCGATGAATTGACCTGCCGAAAGATAGATTCTCTGGCCTACTAGACCCAGTTTTTCCCTAAGCTGTTTTTTCGCTTCCGCGTTAAGCGGAGCGTTATTCAGCTCCCTCTCAAAGATCGTGGAATAGGGGTAGCGAACGATTTTGCTTTCTTCCGCGCCGTAATAGGTTAAATAATGAGAACTGTTCTCATCGGGGCAAAAATAAAGGTTCGCCCCCTTGATGAAATGGGTTTTGATGCACCGCTTCAAAACGCCTTCTTGTAGATTAATGGTCCCTCCGTTGATCCAAAAAACGTATGGAAGTTTATGACGTTTACAGTAAGCGATCGTTTTTTGCTCGGTTAGCGTTCTCCATCCGTTGATTACGATGATGTCGTATTGATTTTTTCGCAAAGCCTTAATGGGCTCGTTTGTAAGATTATTCCCTTCGCCCCAGGCTTTTGAATCGCAGATATGACAGGAAAAGGAGAGAGGCTTTTCGGAATAGAAAAGGTTGTTTCTGCTTTTTTCGCTTGCCCGTTCAAAGTAGGCGTCAAGCTCGACTTGTTTCCCAAGCTCATTGAAGTAATTGACCTTGTAAGGGGCTGGATGGTTGAAAAGCCAAAACACTTTCATATCGCTCTCATTATCGCACGCGAAGTTATAATCGTCTTATGATTTCGGATTGGAAAGATTTCTTCGACAAGGTTCAAGCGGAGCCTTATAGCAAAACATTGCATGAATTTTTGCAGGGTGAATATGCTTCCAATGTGGTTTATCCTCCTCGCGATTTGGTTTTTAACGCCTTTAATTTGACTTCCCCTAACGCCGTCAAGGCCGTAATCATTGGCCAGGACCCCTACCACAACCCTGGGCAAGCGATGGGGTTATCTTTTTCCGTTCCAAAAGGCGTTCCCTTGCCTCCTTCTTTAATCAATATCTATAAGGAAATTGAAAATGATCTTGGCTGCAAGATGGATTTCGCCAACGGAGATCTGACTTGCTGGGCCAAACAAGGGGTTTTGCTTTTAAACGCTTATTTGACGGTTCGGGAGAACGCGCCTTTGTCTCATGCGAGGAAAGAATATGACATGTTCATCGCCGATACGATGAGATATCTAGATACGCTCGATCAGGCGATTGTTTTCTTGCTTTGGGGCGGTTTTGCAAAGAAATTCATTCCTTTTGTGAAAAATAAGAACCATGTTGTTCTGACTTCCGTCCACCCTTCTCCGCTTTCTGCAAACCGCGGAGGATGGTTTGGCAAACATCAGTTTTCGCAGGCGAATGAGATTTTGATTTCTCATGGTTCTGATCCGATTGATTGGAGAAACCAATGAAGGGCGTCATTGTCGTTGGCAATAATCTAAGCCCTGCTTTGGCTAAGGAAGAATGCTCGGGGTCTTTTGTCGTCGGCGCAGACAAAGGCGCTCTTTACTGCTGCAAAAATGACATTCCTATGGATGTCGCCGTCGGCGATTTTGACTCATTAAACGAAAAAGAGACAGCCCGTGTATGCGATTTCGCGAAAAAAGTCGTGCGATTGAATCCGGTTAAAGATGAAACGGATACCGCGTTCGCTTTGTCGCTGCTAAAAGATTTTGAGGAGATTGTCATCCTTGGAGGAATCCAAGGGAAGCGCATTGAGCATTTCCTAGCGATTTTGGATCTGCTTGCAAAGGACGGGCGCATCTGCCTAAAAGACGACAACAGTTCTTTGAACGTTCTTTTTCCCGGGGAATACGTTATAGAAAAAGGCCCCTACCAGTTCTTCTCTTTATTCGCGGTTGAGGACTCGCTCGTGTCCTTGGAAGGCTTTGCTTATCCTTTGGAAAATTATGTGCTGAAGAGGCTCGACCCCTTGGGGGTTTCGAATCAAATCAACGATAAGAAAGGCCACATTATCCTCAAAAAAGGGAAACTGCTTTTGATCCGTTCCAAGTCTGACTCTTGAAATTGCCTGTCTAGGGTTCTACGATTTTGCACGTCGATAGGGGAGCCGTGAAGGCTGAGAGGCTGTCTGCAATGGCAGCGACCCTTGACCTGAACTAGGTAATGCTAGCGTAGGGAATCGAGCTCAACTTAATTTTTCTTAGGGTGTCTCCTTCTCCGTCAGCATCTGGTTCTGGCGGATTTTCTTTTTCTAGGAGCGCGATTATGGCAAAGAAAAGAACACACGATTTGGTGATGACGATGGTCGAAATCGGCGTGATGGCGGCGCTAGGGTTCGTTCTGGACGAGCTTTCCGGCATCATGTTCAAAGGCGTCTTCGTCAATGGGGGCTCGATTGGCATCGCAATGCTTTGCGTCCTTCTTATGGCGTTTCGAAGGGGTTTCGTCCCTGCCTTAATCACCGGCCTCGTGATGGGGCTTCTTGATTTAGCGACGGGGCCCTACATTATTCCTGGAGAAGCGTGGAGGGCCGTTGTTCAGGTTCTTCTTGATTATGTCTTGGCTTATCCGATGGTAGCTTTCGCCGCGCTTTTCCGGCCTGCTTTCTTAAAATCCCAAGACAAAGGGAAAAAGGTTCTCTTCCTTTGCCTAGGCACAACTCTCGGCGGCTTATTGAAATTGCTCGTTCATTATCTTTCCGGCATTTTGTTCTGGGCCGATCCTAGCAGTTTTGCCTTCTCCTGGACGTGGATGAATCCCCATCTTTATTGCTTTTTGTACAACGCTTTGTATGTTTTGCCTTGCCTTGCTTTGTCTTTGGCTTTCTTGCTGGTCCTTTATTGGAGAATCCCAAGCCTTTTGAAGGACCCAGAGCGGCTCTATTCCCGTGGGAAAGAAAAAGAAGAAGCGCCCAAGAAAGCGGAAAAGGAGGAGAAATAACATGGTTTTGTCTATCGGCGTGCTGGTTTTAGGGTTGGGGGCTTTTGCTTGTTTCCTCTCCTTCTATATCCTTTCGTTCAGCTCCTATAACGATGGATGGGGAACGGATGTTTCTTTCAACGAGGATTATCTGGTTCTTGCTTTGCTTGGGGCGTTTTTAGCTGTTCTTGGGGCTTTCTTGCTCTGGGCTTATCTTAAAAAGAAGGAAAACAAAGCCATCCTTTTTGGAGGGCTTGGCGCGATTAGCTCTATCTCGACGGTTTACGCCTTGTTCATGATCGTCAAAAGCTACGTGAAATGCCTTTCCACCACGCCGTTTTATTGGGGCTGGTTCTTCGTTTCCCTTCTTTTGGGTTTGCTTTGCCTTTGTTTGCTTAAAACCAAAGAAGCGAAGTAGCCTGATCCGCTTATTTCCCTTGAGTTTTTAAAGGATATTTTTCCTGCGCGTGTTATAGTTCCTCCGTTCAAACTCCCAGGAGGCCCTTATGGAAGAAGAAAAGAAAGAAATCCTTCCCGAGCAGGAAGCAACCCCCGTTCAGGAAACCCCCGTCGAAGCAATTGAAGACGATGATTTCACCGATACCAAACGCAATGCGGAAATCGAAGCCGCAAAGGTAAAAAAAGCGGAGGAAGATGCGGTCAAAAAAGAGGAAGAAGAGGAAGAGGAAGCCCTTGAGGAACTCCCTGACCCTTTCCCAGAGCAGGCATCTTATGAATATAGCGACGATCTGCTAGACAACATCGAAAAGGCGCGCCTCGCTTTCTATAAGGAATATAAGAAGAACAATGGCATCAAAATCGCCGTTTCCGTTGTCGGCCTCGCCATCATCATTCTTTTCTGGATTTTGCCAAACGCCCTGCATTGGGGCGGTGACAATTCCGTTGTGCCCATGGTGGTTTCGCTTTCCGTCGCCGCGGGAGTGTTGGCTCTTTTGGGATTAATGTCCTTCTTAACGAGAAAAGCCAATGACAAAAGGATCAAAGCCTATTTTGGCGTCCTTTACGATAACTTGAATCAGTACCTTTTCACTGGCATCCCTGCGGAGAACATCCAAGGGAAGGTAGAGGATAAAATCTCAAAGGATGAGTTCGCCGCCTGCGGCATGTATCCTGGCGCTTCTTCAATTGGTAGCCGCGACAACATCACCTTCACCTACCAAGGCATGGACTGCGCTCTTGCTGACGCCGCCGCGCAAAAGGAAGCCGGCAAGGCCATGCAGACCGTTTTTGTGGGGAAATATTTGCGCACTGCGAATAATTTCCAAGGAAAGGAAGACGGCCTTGTCATCTACTTCCGCGGCAATAAGAGAGCTTTGCCTCCTGAGATTCTCCCTAAACTGAATCTTTTGGAAAAGAACAAGTTCTATAAGATTTATGGCGACCCCAGTGACAAGAAATACCTGACCCCGAAAATTCGCTCGATGCTCAAAGAGATCCACACAAACAAAGTCCTCGTCGACGTGGCGATCGCCATCAAGCCCGGAAGGACCTATTTCGCTCTTGGGTATGAGGATTCCTTGATGGTCCTCCCCATGCAAAAGCCTTTTAACCCTGGCCCTACGCGCGAATATAAAGATGAGCTTGCGATGTTCTTAGAACTTGCTTTCGCCCTTTATGAGAAGAAGGGCGAAAGCAAAGACGCTTAATAAAATCTGACCCCTTTTTTCTGACGTTCTTCCACATATTGGATGAAATAAATCCAACGAAAATGGAGGGCGTCTTTTTATGTTCCCAAGGGCCTAGCGCGCTTATAATAATCACGCAAAGAAATCCGGCGTTTTGGATTTCTTCTTGGTAACCGCGTATGAATGAAGTAGATCCCAGATTCACGCGTTGGATGAAAGTCCAGGCGTACAAACACGATGGGGCGTTGCATCGGCAATGGTCCCCAGCTTATTTAGTGGAAGAAAATGACGAATATTGGGCTTTGGCGTCTAAAATGAGTTCCGTTACTGAGAATGACGGCCGCAAATGGATGACTAAAGAGAAAGCCGTTTTCATCTTATTCAAAAAGCGCTGGATGAATGTGATTTGCATGTTCAAAGAGGGGCAGGGCATTTGCTATTACGTCAATATTGCCACCCCCACGATCCTTGATAACGGCTATTTGAAGTACATTGATTACGACCTAGATGTCAAACTCTATCCAAATCACACCGAGAAGACTCTCGATGAGAATGAGTTTGAACGTCACATTCAGACCTATGGCTATTCTCCTGAATTAACCGCCGCCATCAAAAAATCCGTGGAAGAAGTGAAGGAAATGATTAACCGAGGAGATCTGCCTTTCGTGGACTCCTACGTCATGCGCCTTTACAGCAAATTCATGATGGAAAATAAGCCCATCACCCCTGTTAAGCACAAAGGGTAGTTTCATCTCCTTTTTGGCTAGGGGGTATATAATCGCATTGCTTATGGAAAAAACTTTTGTAACGCATAGCAAAGAAGAAACCCGTTCCCTCGGGAAGGTCCTTTCCTCTTTTTTAGAGCCAGGGCACGTAGTGCTGCTTGAAGGTGATTTAGGCGCTGGGAAAACGACTTTCGTAGGCGGGGTCGCCGAGGGGCTTAACGTAAAAGAAGACGTCATATCCCCTACTTTTAACATTATGAAATGCTATTTCCATGGCACTCTCCCTTTATATCACATCGATGCTTATCGCCTTGAGGGGCAAAACATCGAAATAGGCTTGGATGAATATATCGAAGGCGATGGAGCCTGCTTTATTGAATGGCCCCAGTTCATCGCCCCGTTAATTCCGGACGAGAAATTAGAGATTATCCTTATCAACAAAGGAGAGAATGAAAGGTCCATCACCTTCAAAAGCGATACTAGTCGCTTTATCGATATCATTGAGCGTTTGGAGGTTGCAGCATGATTGGCCTTCTGTTGGATAGTTCCGATAAAAATCTGTTTGTTGGCTTGGTAAAGGACCATTGTTTTTTAGTGGAAGTCTCCTATGAAGCCTGGCAAAGGCAAAGCGAGTTGCTGGTCGAAGAGATCCATGGGCTCCTTAAGAGAAATGGCTTAAGTGGGAAGGACATTAACTATGTTGTCTGTTCCAAAGGGCCCGGATCCTATACGGGCGTGCGTATCGCTTTGACTGTGGCCAAAACGATTTGTTTCGCCTTGAATATTCCTTTGTATCTCGCTTCGTCTTTGGAAGTGATGCAACACCAAGGAAAGGTGTCCGCCTGCCTTTCCAATGCGCGTGGGAAACGGAGCTATTTTGCCGTATATGATGGCGAAAACGTCATCCAAAAAGACTGCATTTTGGAAAACGATGAGGTTTTTGCGTACTTTTCAACTCATCAAGATGTTGTTGCTTGCGGCGATCTTCGCTACCTAGGGATCAATAGCGCCACCTATGATGTTTTAGAGAACCTCAATCGTTGCGACACCCCTGCTCACCTTTGCAAGGAGCCTCTTGGGGCCAAACCGGTCTACCTTAAAGACGATTATGATAAAGGGCATTTCAAGACGATTGTCAGAAAAATGTTGCCTAGCGATCTTGAGGCGGTCATGAAGATCGAGAACGAAGTTTTCATCGCCCCGTATACCGAAGCCCAAATGCTTTACGAGCTGAACGAAAACCCCGTTTCCCATCTCTACTGTGCGGTCGTGGACAATGAAGTGGTCGGCTTTGTTGATTTTTCCATTACCTTCAATTCCGCCTACATCTCCCAAATCGGCGTGAAAGAAGCCTTCAGGAGAAAAGGGATCGGAAATATGCTCATCGGGCAAATCATCAAAGACTGCGAGTCGCAAGAAGATCCTGTTGAGTTTTTGACTCTTGAAGTGCGCGAAAGCAACGAGAACGCGCAAAAGTTTTATAAAAAGCACAAGTTCCAGGCAATCACCGTCAAAAAAGGATATTACTCTAACGGCGAGAATGCCGTGGCGATGGTAAGGAGTCTCATCCATGGCTAAGATTTTGGCAATCGAATCGAGCTGCGACGAAACCGCCGTAGCAATCACCGACAACGGCAAGCTTTTGGCGAATGTTGTTGCAACGCAGATTTCCGTGCACGAGAAATTCGGCGGCGTCATGCCTGAAATTGCCTCTCGCCTTCACACGGAAAACATCACAGTGTGCTTAAAAGAGGCCCTGGAGGAAAGTCATTTGAGCCTCGAGGATATGGATGCTTTCGCGGTGACGCGAGGCCCTGGCCTTATCGGATGCCTGCATGTTGGCCTTCAAGCGGCGAAAACCCTCTCGATGCTTTATGACAAACCCCTTATCCCCGTTCATCACTTAGCAGGCCATATTTACGCCAATGAGTACGCGGGGCAATTCATCTATCCTATGCTTTGCGTTGTCGTTTCTGGCGGGAACACCGAATTGGTTTTGATGAAAGACGATCTGGATTTCGAGATTATCGGTGAGACGAAAGATGACGCGGTTGGCGAATGCTACGACAAGGTCGCTCGTGTTTTGGGGCTTCCTTATCCCGGTGGTTTGCCCATTGATCAGCACGCGAAGAAAGGCAAACACGCTTATCATCTTCCCGTACCGGAGGTGGGGTCTAACGCGAGCAAGTACGATTTCTCTTATTCAGGCTTGAAGACCTCAGTCATTAATCTTGTGAATTCGATGAAGATGAAAGGCGAGCCGGTGAATGTCGATGACATGGTTTGCTCATTTCAAGATGTAGCAATCGGCATGGTCGTCGAAAAGGCCCTTATGGCGGCAAGCGACTATCACGTCAAACAGATTGTTTTGGCTGGCGGAGTTTCCGCGAACAGTTATCTTCGCGAGCAAATGAAAACAAAGCTTGAGGGCACGGGGATCGATTTGATTATCCCGCCTCTTTGGTGCACGACCGACAACGCGGCGATGATTGCGAAAGTCGCCGAAAAACTTTACGAGCGGAAAATCTTTGCCCCGCTTACTTTAGGCGTTGATCCAAACTGGAAGATCGATCATTGGATGGATTTTAAGGAATAGACGATTTTTGCGGAGTTTTTAATTCTCCCAATTTAGTCTGCTTTTTCCACGCTTTCTTCCTTATACGGGAGAATTGCGGGGAAATCGTCTCCTTCTTTGATTACCTGAACCGCTAATGCGCGCTTCTCTGGATAGGTGTCCATGACGATTCCTTTTAACCCTGCCGGGTAGCCAGCCACTTCTTCTTTGGTGATGACGTGATCGCCTTTTTCAAAGGGCGAAACCAAATTGGCTTCCTCTGCGGGGCGGAGCTCTTCGGGGTAATAAGACTCGCTATCGATGAGCGCGTCTTCCGTCGCGTAAAAACCGACGGTGTAAGTCTCTTTGTGGACGGCATCGATCACGCCCATGTCTCCTTCTTTGGCGATCCCCCGTTTGACCATCACGACTACTTTATCTCCGACTTTGTACTTCATGCTTCCTAGTTTATTCTCATTTGCCGGCTGGAAAACCCTTTTTGTCCTTAAAAAAAGCGAATTACGTAGTAAACTAACCTTGTTATGCAACCGAAAGCCATCACTGTTTCTGAACTTAATGCACGTTTCGCGAAGAATGAAGACCTCGCGAGCCTTGATTCCGTCCTTCTTGAAGGGTGGATCCGTACGAATCGCGATTCCGGATCGATAGGATTCATCGCGCTCAATGACGGTACCTGTTTTAAAAACATCCAGGTCGTTTATGACGACAAAATCGCCAACCATGATGTTGTTTCCCACCTTCTTACTGGCGCTGCTATCTTAGTCAAAGGGAAAATCGTCGTGACTCCTGAGATGAAGCAGCCTTTCGAGGTGCACGCTTCCGAGATTGAGGTTTTAGGGGACGTTGACCCTGACTATCCGCTTCAGAAAAAACGCCATAGCTTTGAATATCTCCGTGAAGAAGCGTATTTGCGTCCACGCACGAACACTTTCTCCGCGCTTTATCGGGTGCGCTCCTCTTTGGCCTTAGGCATTCACGAATTTTTTCAATCCCGCGGGTTTGTTTATGTTCATACTCCAGAGCTCACCGGGAACGACGCCGAAGGTGCCGGGCAAGTGTTCAGCGTCTGCACGAAAGATAAAGATGGCAAGCTCAGCGAAACCGACTTCTTCGGCAAAAAAGCTTCTTTGACCGTTTCCGGGCAGCTTCACGTTGAGGCTTTTGCTCTCGCTTTCCGTGACGTTTACACCTTTGGGCCGACTTTCCGCGCGGAAAAATCCAACACCCCTCGCCACGCTTCCGAGTTCTGGATGATTGAGCCAGAACTCGCTTTCGCGGATTTGGACGACGACATGGAATGCATGGAGGAGTGCATCAAGTGGTGCATCAAATGGGTCTTGGAGAAATGCCCGGATGAGATGGCTTTCTTCGATAAGATGATTGCCCCTGGTTTACTTGATAAGCTCCACCGCGTCTACGCCACCCCTTTCATTAAGATGGAATACACCGAAGGCATTGAACTTCTGCAAAAAGCCGTGAAAGACGGGCATAAGTTCGATGACTGCGATATCTATTGGGGCAAGGATTTGGCTTCTGAACACGAACGTTATCTGACCGAAGAAGTCGCGAAAGGCCCCTTGTTCCTCATCAACTACCCAAAGGAAATCAAAGCTTTCTACATGAAAGAGAACCCGGACGGGAAGACCGTTGCGGCTTGCGATTGCCTCGTTCCTGACGAGGGAGAGATCATTGGCGGCAGCCAACGCGAGGAACGTTATGACGTCCTCAAGAGAAAAATGGAAAAAGCCGGCAACGTTGATGAACTTGAGTGGTATCTCAATTTGCGAAAATACGGCGGATGCATCCATTCCGGATTCGGTATCGGCTTTGACCGCTTGCTCATGTACCTAACCGGTGTTGCGAACATTCGTGACACTGAGCCCTTCCCCCGCACCTCTTCTGCCTTAAAATATTAATTCCATGGATAACACGAATCTTTCCGAACAAAGCAAAGTCGATCAGGCCCTCCCGGGAAACTCTTTTGTAACCACCGATATGCCTGATCCGGAAAAAGCAAGGAAACGCCTTGCCCATAAGAGGGTTTTCTTTGTCCTTGTCGGGCTCATCGTGGTTGTGACGTCTTTGATCGTTTGGGAAATCATCGACTTAGCTTTATGAAAAAAGAACGCACGCCAACCCAGGTTATTCAATGGAAAGAAAACAAAATCCCCTCTTCCATTATCCTTGGGAGGGTTTTGCTGGTCATCGGCGGCATCCTTTTTCTCATCAACTCCGTCAACTCCTTGATTTATTGGGGGCTTTGCTTTGGCTTTCATTGGCTTCCCTCTACTACGGAAAGTTTTGCGGATATCAAAGCTCTGTTCCCCGATCTTTCTTTTTGGAACGATCCGCTTGATTTAATCAATGTCATTTGTGACGCTTTCGATCCGATTCTTTGCGTTTTGAAATTTCTAGCAGGCCTTGGGGCTTTCGCTTATGTCAAAGATAAAGGCGGGCGCTTCATTGATTGGGTCGCCTGGGCCGCCATCATCGGCCTTGGTATTTCTCTTGTTGATTTCGCAACGAACATCCGCGCGCTTATTCAAAGCAATTTCGACTGGAAAACGTTCGGCTTGAATTTCTTCTCCATGCAGATAGACACGCTGATTTATTCAATCGGCTGGTTTTTGGCGAAGAACTGGCTTGATTAATCTTGGCTTGGCGGCGTCGGGTTTTTCGGCGCGATTTTGATATCATCCTCGGCTTTGAAGTCCTTTAAGGATTTCGAGTAGATGGTTTTCGCGCGGTGCTGGATCATCACGAAACGGGAGATCCAGGCTTGGCAAAGATAGGCGTACCAAATCCAAGAGACATAGAAGAGAGCGACTTCAATATAGGCGGGCAAATGCTCTAAGACAAAGGTTGGCTGATGCGTGATCGCTGGAAAGCGCGCGAGCATAGACATGCCAAATACTTTTACAACAAGTGGCTCGTCGCGGTAGATTTCCGCGTCCGCATTCCACTCATAATGGAAGAACAGCTCGGAGAAATGGGTGAAAATATTCTCGTTCCAAGTGCCAAATCCCAAACAACAGAAAACCCAGATCAGCAAAGCAGCCACGGAAATGGCGAAAGGAATCAGGGTTTGCTTATAAAGCAAGCGATTGCTTTTGCGTATGGCCAAGCTTTTGAAGGCTTTTGGGGAGTCCACAACATGGGTTCTGGCCGCATCAGACATGATCGTGTCGACTTTCTCCGCTTGATGGACCATGGTTTTATGGATGGCAATACCCAAAAAGCCAAGCAATAAGAAAAGCACGAATAGAATGATGATCAAGATGATGAGAAGCCTCCTGTCGGAATCACTCATCGTAACGGAGACGAGGAAAAGGTTATTCATGTTTCTCCTCCGTTGGCTCAGTCGGCGCTTCTATCGGTTCGCTTTGCTGCTGCATTGGGATTTGCCCTGGGAAATTCGCTTCTGCCAAAGAGGTGTTTTCGCCAGGGATTCTATCCGCGGTGAAAGGCATGAATGGGGTGCTTGAGGGAGGAATTTGACCGGCTTGGAAAGGAGCTCCTTGCTGTTGAATTCCCTGCGGGTTTGGGAAAGGCATGCCTTGCTGCCCAACGCTGCCTGGGGTCGTGTTGTAATAGACTTGCTGAACGTAAATGTTGTTAGGCTGCGGGGCAGGCTGAGGCTGTTCTTTCGCCTGATTTATGTTCAGGGCCTCCTGCTTTCTCCTATAGGCTTCTTCGTCTTCCTCAAAAACCGGGAAGCATTTTTTGCCCGAGAAGAAATTGATCAGCATAATGACGAATTCGACGATGAAATCCAAAATCCCGAAGACGGCGACTAAGGCAATGAGCACCAAAAGAAGAGGCGAGCAAATCGCGAAGATGATGCCGATGCCGAATTCTTTTAGAAACTTCATTTTTTCGCTCCGCTTTCCATTTTAGTTTGACTTCTTCTTCAATCCTAGAAAAACATCGGGCAAAGAGGATAGGGCGATGCTAAAAGGGAAAGCGACGAAGGTGAGGATAGCTTTGTTAGGCGGGACTCTCTGAAACAAACAGGCGATGAGCAAGATGGACCCAAAAATGGTTATTCCTAAAAGTAGATACAGTGACCAATGTGGCTTCGGGAAGCGCGATAAAAGCCCTGCAAAAGCCAAGTAAAAAGCGCAACCAAGGAAAAAATAGGCGAGTTTTGCGTAGATAAATGTGGAAAGCACGCAAAATAAACCAAAGAGAATGGCACTCAGCGGATACCAAATTTCTGTGGTTTTCTTATCCTGAAAGGTGACCCCGATATGCGGCGCTTGAAGAGAGAAAAAGAGATGGGAGAGGCCGGTGACGGCGAATGAGTAAGCAAGGGCGAATAAAGCAAAGCTGTCATACAAAAGCTCGGTTGATTCAAGGCCCAGTAGAGAACAGATGAGTGCCCGCATGTCGATTTCGTAAATGGCTTTAACAAGCAATAGGGAAAGCCAGAAAAAGGAATATTGGATCATCGATACCACGAAGTTCGTTGTGGCGACGTTGCTTTCGCGGCGGAGGAAAAAGCCATAAGCCGTTCCTGAGCATAAAGCGGGTAGCAAATAAAATAGCGTGTTTTCAAAGTTCCAAGCTGAAACGGCTATGGAAACGCCTAGAGCGCCGAAAAGATAGATGGCGTAGTAACGCTTTTTGCAAAAGTAACCGATCAGAGCGGAAAGCAAAGGCGCAATAAGCATCAAGAAGAAAGCCGATAAGGGCAATAAGGCGCTGATCAAAGAAAGAATTCCGTCGAAGCCGGCGATGATTGCGCAGAAAGCCAGGTTCTGGATAGGCGTTTCCTTTTTCGTGAAAACTTTCATTGGCGATATTTTACTAATGCATCGGGCTCTTAAGAAAGTTTTTACACGTGGAAAAAAGTTTTCCACATCTTTTGGCTTTCGGGGGTCTCTTTATTTATAAAGAGCGCCGCTAAGGATAAAATAAAGAGGTATGACGAATGACTACTTATCTACCTTGAATCCGGAGCAACGGAAAGCCGTTACCACCTCCTCCCAACATGTGCGCATCATTGCCGGGGCCGGCTCTGGGAAAACGCGCGTTTTGACTTGCCGCGTCGCTTATTTGATTGAGCATTTTGGTGTGGATCCCTCGCGAATCTTAGCCGTCACTTTCACCAACAAAGCCGCCGGGGAAATGCATGAGCGCGTAGCAAACTTGGTGCCGGAAGCGTCCATGTTTCTTAGCGTTTCCACTTTCCATAGTTTCTGCGCGAGGTTTTTAAGAAAAGAGGCCGGGGCCATCGGCTACCCCGCTAGCTTTAATATCTTCGATGAGGACGATCAGGAAAAATTGGTGAAGGACATCGCCGTGGACAAAGGGCTTAAGAAAAGCGACCCATTGGTGAAATTGGCTCTTATGTATATCCGCGACCAAAAAGGAAAGGGCGTCTATCCCGAGGATATCACGATTAACAAATTTAGCTTTCAAAATGAAAAGGAATGTCTCGAGTTTTACGACGAATACGAGAGGAAGAAGCGCGGGATGCTCTCCCTGGATTTCGACGATTTGATCCTTCAAACGGTTGGGATTCTGAAAAACGATGCGAATATCCGCGAAAAATGGAGACGCCGCTACTCCCATATTTTGATTGACGAATTTCAGGATACCAACGACCAGCAATACGACCTCATCAAGCTTTTGATGACGAGCGAGACCAACCTTTATGTCGTCGGCGATCCTGATCAAACGATTTATACCTGGCGCGGCGCGAACCAAGATATCATTCTCGCTTTCCCCAGGAATTTCCCTGATTTTGAAGACATCTTCCTGAATCAGAATTACCGTTCTACCCAAAACATCTTAAGCGCGGCGAATTCGCTCATCGGATTCAATAAGAAAAGGGTTCCAAAGGATCTGTTTACTCAGCACGGGGCCGGCAATTCCGTCGTCATCAAGCGTTTCAACGACGCCAATGAGGAAGCCAAGTGGGTTGTTGATAAAATCCAATCCATCGCCAGCGATGGGAATTATTCCAACGTCGCCGTTCTTTATCGTTCTTCTTACCTGACTCGCCCTTTCGAAGGCGAGTTCGCAAGCCATGGCATCCCCTACCGCATTTTTGGAGGTTTGCGCTTCTACCAAAGAAAGGAAGTCAAAGACGTTTTGGCTTACTTCAAATTGCTGCTTAACCCCTTGGATGATGTGAGCTTTGAGCGCATCATCAACGTCCCCAAACGTTCAATCGGAGAAGGGACCGTTGAGAAAATCAGGAACCACGCCGCAAGCGAAGGCGTCTCCGAATACGTTTATTGCCAAAACGTTGAGCGTTATGATTCCGACGATATCCCTAGCCGCGCGATCAATCAACTCACGCTGCTCATCGCCAAAATGGAAGCGTGCAAAAAGCGCCTTTCGGACAATTTAGAGGTTTACGGGGCGGTTTTGCGGGATTTTATAACCGATTTAGGCTATTACGCCTACATTACAGAGGATCAAGGGATCGATGAGGATCGGGTCGGAAACGTCAATGCCTTATTTGACGACATCAACCATTTCGTTTCCTCTCATCCTGATTCGACGTTTGAGGAATATCTCCAAAACGTTTCCCTTCTTACTTCGCAAGACGACATGAACGAAGGCAATTACGTTTCTTTGATGACGATTCACGTCGCGAAAGGGCTTGAGTTCAATAACGTCTTCATGATCGGCGTAAATCAAGGATCCTTCCCTTCGTTACGTAGCCAAGAAGAGAGAGGCAGCGATGGGATGGAAGAAGAAAGAAGGCTTTGCTACGTCGCCATGACCCGCGCCAAAGAGCAGCTTTTCATGACTTGCAATTCGGGCTATTCCTACGCGACTGATTCTCATGCTGTCCCCAGCCAATTCTTCAAAGAGGCCAAGCTGGAATTCCCTAAGTCCAGCCCTTATCACGCTTACGGCACCCCCTATCAATCGAAAAAGGACAAAGTCACCTGGTCGAATTCTTCTGGCAGCAGATACAGCAACGTTTCCTATTTCAGCGACGGGGATGCGATTTCTCCTTTTGTAGAACCAAAGAGAGAAGCGCCAAAACCCTTGAGCGAGAACGGCATTAACGATTGGGGCGTGGGCGATCGCTGCCGCCACGACAAGTTCGGCGAAGGGACGGTCAAGGAAATCATCGAATCCAGGATCATTGTCGTTCTATTTGACTCAGGGGAAACGAAAACTCTCTTGGCTACGGTCCCCGTATTGCATCGAATTTCCAAAAAAGGAGGAGAGGCATGACTCACGAAGAAGCAAAAAACCGCGTCCTGTTTTTAACGGAGCAGCTCGAGCGTTGGAATTATGAATATTATGTGAAAGACAACCCTTCTGTTTCTGATGCCGAATTCGATCGGGCGATGAATGAACTTCAATTGCTCGAGACCAATTTTCCCGATCTGAAATTCAAAAACAGCCCAAGTCAAAGGGTCGGTGGGCAGGTTCTTTCTGAATTCAAGAAGATCCCGCATAAACGCCTAATGCTTTCTTTGGGCAACGTCTATAACGAAGACGATGTGCGCGATTTCGATCGCAAGGTCAGGCAAGCGTTAAAAAAAGATGTCGTCGATTATGTCGGCGAGGTGAAAATCGATGGCCTTGGTATGAGCCTTGTTTATGATAAGGGCGAGCTTCAATACTGCGTGACCCGCGGGGATGGGGTGATGGGCGAAGACGTCACGCAAAACGTCATAACGATCCCTTCGATTCCTCTTCACATCAAGGAAACGCGCCCGCTAGAAGTCCGGGGTGAGGTCTATATGCCGAAAGCCTCGCTCGACCGTCTTAATGAAGCCAGAGGACAAGCGGGCGAACCGCTTTTTGCCAATGCGCGCAACGCCGCGGCGGGTTCAATTCGCAACCTCGATTCAAGCGTCGCCGCCAAACGCGGCTTGGATGCTTTTTGGTATTACCTAGTGAACGCCAAAGAACTTGGCTACAACGTTCATAGCGAATCGCTTGATTATCTAGACGGCCTTGGCTTCCGGACGAATCACGAAAGAAGGAAACTTCACGGCGTGGAGGAGCTATTGGCCTATATCGAGGAATACACCAAAAAGCGTCAGGAGCTTGGCTATGACATCGATGGCCTTGTTTTCAAAGTCGATGACATCGATTCTTACGATATTCTTGGCTATACCGCGAAAACCCCAAAATGGGCCACGGCCTATAAATTCCCGCCTCTAGAAGTCAGCACGAAGCTGCTTGATATTGTCCTAACGGTAGGGCGCACGGGAAGAATTACGCCTAACGCCGTTCTTGAGCCCGTCCGCGTCGCCGGGAGCCTTGTGCAAAGAGCGACCCTCAATAACGAAGACTTCATCAAAGAAAAAGGCCTGATGATTGGCGATTATGTGGTTTTGCGCAAAGCCGCGGACGTTATCCCTGAGGTCGTTCGTCCTTTGAAGGAGAAACGCAACGGCAGCGAAAAGCCCTTCCTCATGTCCGAGACTTGCCCTGTTTGCGGCGCTCCCTTAAAAAAAGTCGTCGGCCTTCATTATTGTTTGAATCCCGAATGCGCTTCGCGAAAAATCGAGGCTTTGATTCATTTCTGCTCCCGTGACGCGATGGATATCGACGGGATGGGGGACGCCGTTGTCGAGGAGCTTTTCGCGGAAGGGTTTTTGAAAGACATCCCCGACATTTACCGCCTTTATGATCGCGTGCAGGAAATCAAGGCTCTTGATGGCTGGGGCGACAAAAGCTTGAATGCCCTTGTGAACGCCATTGAAAACTCGAAGCAGAAATCCTTAGAAAGGCTCCTTTATGGTCTTGGCATTAAGGAAATCGGCGCGAAGACCGCGAAGACACTCGCAAAAGCGCATCGCAATCTGGAGGATTTTTACAATCTCACCGAAGACGATTACGCGAAAATCCCCGATATTGGTCCGGTTGGCGCCAAAAGCTTGTCCGATTATTTCCATAATCCGGCGAACCTAGCGATGCTTGAGCGTCTTAAAGCTGAGGGCGTCAATTTCGCCTATCTTGGGACAGACATGATCGACGTGAATAACTATTTTTATGGGAAAACCGTCGTTTTGACTGGCTCGCTTGAACATTACACCCGTTCTGAATTGACGGGGATCTTAGAAGGAATCGGCGCAAAGGTATCTGGTTCTGTGTCTAAAAAAACCGACGTCGTCATCGCGGGCGAAGATGCCGGAAGCAAACTTACGAAAGCGCAGGAATTGGGGATTAAAGTGATGAATGAGGAAGAGGCGAGGAGCCATCTTTCCACGCTGCGCCAGTCTTAAGGGCCTCTCTTCTAGAAGAGAGTACCCCTTTCGCCTATAATAACCGCGCTAATTTGTTAGTATTGAGGAAAACGCATGAAAGAAATCACGTTAGATGTGCTTAAAGATGCGGCCAACCGCCTCCTTTTCACGATGAGTGAGGAACAGTATCAAACTTTGCTTGAAGAATTCGACGTCTTGAAACGTCAAATGGATCTTATTGGAAACATCGAAGGCCTCGATTCTTATGAGCCGATGACCTTCCCGTTTGACTGCACCACTTCTTTTTTACGGGAAGATGTTCCAACTTCGCCTTTGCCTCGTGAGGAGGCTTTAAGAAATGCCGGGTCGAAGGAAGATGGGCAAATCAAATTGCCGAAGGTGATTGGATAATGAGTTACTTGGATTGTTCGATAAAAGAAATTCATCAAGCGTTGGTCGAAAAGAAAGTAACGCCGCTTGAACTTGCTAAAGAAGCTCTTAGCAGGGTTAAAGAAGACAAGGAAAATAGCTTTGAGCTTATTTTGGAGGAGGGGGCAATTGCCTTTGCTTCAACCTTGGTGGAACCAGAAGAAGACAATCTTCTTTGGGGCATCCCCTATCTAGCGAAGGATAACTTCTCCACGAAAGACATCGAAACCACTGGCTCCAGCAATATTTTAAATGGCTACGTTCCTGTCTTTGACGCGACGGTTATTGCTAAACTCAAAGAAAAGAAGTGCGTATTGATCGGCAAAACGACATTGGACGAATTGGCTATGGGCGGAACCGGTACCACCGGTCATAAAGGAACGACTTATAACCCCTATGACCCTAGCCACAAGAGAATGATCGGCGGCTCTAGCTGCGGCAGCGCTTCTTCTGTTGCTTCTGGAATCGTCCCCTTCGCTTTAGGTTCAGATACTGGCGACTCCGTGCGCAAGCCTGCCTCCTTTGGCGGACTCGTTGGCATGAAACCGACCTGGGGGAGAATTTCCCGTTATGGCCTCTTCCCTTTCGCGCCTAGTCTAGACCATGTTGGCTTCTTCACTCGTTCGGTGGAAGATAGCGCCATCATCCTTGAAGCGCTTTCTGGCAGAGATGATATGGATCTGACTTCTTCTGATCGCCCCGTCGAAAACTACGCAAATCTCACCTCTTCTTCTTTAAAAGGGAAGAAAATCGCGGTTTTGCAGGAAATCGTTGATTCTGTTTCCGATGAAAAAAACCTGCAATTCTTTGCTAAATCCATTGAGAAGATGAAAGAGCATGGCGCGGAAGTCGCTTATGTGAATTTCGGTCTGGATTTGCTCCAGTCCATTTATCCCACTTACATCGTCATCAGCTGCGCGGAAGCCACGAGCAATGACGCGAACCTAGATGGCATTAAATTTGGGCCCTATTACGGCGGGAACACCTATCAGGACGTGATGTTCAACGCGAGAACCAAGGGTTTCTCCGAACTCATCAAGCGTCGCTTCGTGATCGGAAGTTTTGCCTTGATGAAGGAGAACCAGGACGACCTGTTCCTTCGCGCGCAAAAGAACCGCGCCAAAATCGTCGAACGGGTGAATCAGATCCTTGCTGATTACGATTTCATTTATTTGCCCGCTGCGCCTTCCGTTGCTCCTTTTATCGGTGGAGTTTCAAGCAAACTCTCCGACGAGTATTTGCTTGCCGACAATCATTTGGCGCTTGGCAATTTCGCCGGTCTCCCCTCCATTACCCTGCCGCTGGCTTTAGAAGGCGGTTTGCCTTTAGGGGTCAATTTCATGGGCAGGGCCTTCGAAGAGAAATCTCTTTATGAGGTTGCTCAGTGCTTCGAAAACATCACCGGCTTGTCCGGGCTTTCTACCGTGAATAGGAAAGGAGGCAATTTATGAATTTTGAAGCGATTATCGGACTTGAGATCCATGTCCAAATGAAGACGAAGAGCAAGATGTTCTCTTCTTCGCCAAATTCCTTTTCTCGTGTTCCTAATAGCGAAGTCACCCCTTTTGACATGGCTTTCCCGGGAACGATGCCTCGCGTGAACAAACAGGCGGTCATCAATGCGATTCGCGTGGCAAACGCTTTGCACATGAGCATCGACCACACCCTTTATTTCGACCGGAAAAACTATTTCTACAGCGACCTTCCTAAAGGCTTCCAAATCACGCAGCAGCGCCGACCGATCGGAAGCCATGGCTATCTTGATATCCTCGATAAAGAAGGGAAAACCAAACGCATCAAGATTGAACGCATCCACATGGAGGAAGATACCTGCAAGCAATTGCATCTCTCCGATTGCTCCCTGCTTGATTACAATCGCGCGGGAACTCCTCTAGTGGAAATCGTTTCTGAGCCGGACATTCGTTCCGGTACGGAAGCTATGCATTACGTTGAGGCGATCCGGAATATCGTCGTCTATTCCTTGACGAGCGATGGCAAAATGGAAGAAGGATCTCTCCGCTGCGACGTCAACGTCTCGCTTCGCCCATTTGGCGAAGAAAAATTCGGAACCAAAGTAGAGATCAAGAACCTTAACTCCATCAAGAACATCGAGCAGGCCCTTGATTATGAAATTGCTAGGCAAAGCGCTTGCTTGCTCACCGGCGTCCCCGTTCAGCAAGAGACAAGACGCTTCGATGAATCAAGTGGGAAGACGGTTTTGATGAGAGTCAAAACCGATGCGGTCGACTACAAATATTTCTGCGAGCCGAATATCACCCCGATTCATCTAAGCGACGAATTCGTAAACGAGGCCATCGCGACTTGCCCTGAGCTTTATGAGGCGAAAAAAGAACGTTATTTAAAGAATGGCCTGTCCGAAACCGATGCCTCCATTCTTTTGTCTGATTTAGCGATGTCTTCTTATTTTGAGAAGGCCATGGAAGAGGCCAAAAGCGCGAAGACCGTCGCGAATTTCCTCATCGTGGAAGTTAACTCCTATCTTAATAAAGAAGGTAAAGAAATCGATGAGTTCCCCTTGCCTCCATCTTTGCTGAAAGATATTTGCAATTTGCAAGATGAGGGGTATACCCATAAGCAGGCGATGCAAATCTTCTCTTATTTGCTCGAAAACGGAGGGACGGTCGAAGAAGCGAGAACTGCTCTTAAAATAGAAAAGCAGTCGAACGATGAGGGAGCCGTTTTGACTTTCGTCACCAAGGTTCTTGACGCTAACCCCCAGTCGATCGCCGACTTCAAGGCGGGCAAGGACAGAGCCATCGGTTTCTTGGTTGGCCAGGTCATGAAAGAGAGCAAAGGGAAGGTCAATCCCGCTGCGGTAAGCAAGGTCTTGCAGGAAGAAATCAAAAAACGCTGATCATTTATGGAAAAGGAAATCGCGGAACTCAAAAAGTATCTTGAAACTGTCGCCACTTTTTTCCTGCCCCAATACAAAGAGCTGCCCGGGGTGGAGCTGTATATGGAGCAGGTTCTTAAGTACATCAATGACATTTTGTCATCTTTGACCATTGACCAAGAGAACATGCTCACTTCCTTCATGGTTAATAACTACGTCAAAGCCAAGATGATTGACCTTCCGGTGAAGAAAAAATATTCGAAGGATCAAATCGGATATTTGATGGCCATTTGCCTGATGAAATCCACCATCTCTATGGCGGATATGTCCTTGCTTCTTGAGCTTGATTCCTGCGTCTCCGTCGACAAGGGACGGCTTTATGCCTTCTGGGCGAGCATGGAAAGCTCGATTCTTAACGAAACGGCGAAGAAAACCATCTCTCGCATTGAAAATTTCACGAAAAGCAGCCTGTCTGGAAAAGGCAAAAAGGGCAAAAACAACGAAGAAGATGTACGCGCATCGCTTGGCTTGATTGCCCTGCGTCTTGCTATCCAATCCCAAGCGAATAAACTAATATCCGATTCGATCATCGCAGCTCTCCGCGCGGATATGCATGGCGACGATAAGAAGAAAAAAGCCATCGAAGCCGAGCAAAAGGGAGCAAGCCACCGCGCAGTGCGCCATGCGAAAAAAGAAGCGAGGCGCTTAGCGGCGGAAAAAGAAGCGAAATCGAAGACGGAAAAGAAAGACAAACCAAATAAAAAAGGAGCTTCAAAATGAAAAAAATCCTCGTCACTGGCGGAACTGGATTCATCGGTTCCGAAACCGTTATCTGCCTGATCGAAAATGGTTATGAACCGATTTTGGTGGACAACCTTTGCAATTCGAAGAAAGAGGTCCTCTCGCGAATCAAAACCATCACTGGAGAGATGCCGAAATTCTATGAGGTCAATTGCTGCGACTACCCTTCTTTCAAAAAGGTTTTCGAGCAAGAGAAGATCGACGCGGTCATCCATTTCGCTGGGCTTAAGGCCGTCGGCGAAAGCGTGTCCAAGCCGATCGAATACTATTCGAATAATCTCATTTCGACGCTTACTCTTCTTTCCCTCATGAGGGAATTCGGGGTTAAGAACCTGGTTTTCTCTTCCTCGGCGACTGTTTATGGCGTGCCGAAACACGTTCCTTTGAAAGAAACCGATCCGACCGCCGATGCGACGAATCCCTATGGCGAGACCAAACTGGTCATTGAGCGCATTCTGACCGACGCCCAAAAGGCGAATCCGGATTGGAACATCGCCCTTCTTCGTTATTTCAATCCTATTGGGGCCCATCCTTCAGGGCTTCTTGGCGAAGACCCCAACGGCATCCCCAACAACCTGATGCCCTACATTTGCCAAGTTGCCGTTGGAAAAAGAGAGAAACTCCACGTCTTCGGTAATGACTATCCTACGCCTGATGGAACGGGCATCCGCGATTTCATCCATGTCGTTGATTTGGCGGAAGGGCACGTTGCTACGCTTGCTAAGCTTGCTAAAGACCCCGGTTTGGTAGTCTACAACCTCGGCACGGGTAAAGGCACCTCGGTCCTTGAGCTTGTGAACACCTTCGTACAAGCCACGGGGATCGAAATCCCTTATGTCATCGATCCGCGCCGGCCTGGGGATGTTGCAGAAAACTACGCGGACGCTTCAAAAGCCCAAAAAGAGCTTGGCTGGAAAGCGAAGAAAGACATCTTCGACGCCTGCCAAGACGCCTATAACTTCCAAAAGAAAAATCCTAACGGAATTTAATTTCGTTGAAACTCGCATGCATGCCCCCTCTACTTTTGGAGGGGGCTTTTATCGTGCGTGACAAAAAACCGCAAACTAGTAGAATGTTTCCCAATTGGAGCGCTAGCTTATGAAAACAAAGAAAACATCCCTGATTGTCACGCTAATCGTCGTGGCTGTTTCCTTATTGGCCTTAGGCCTGTCTTTCCTACTGATGGGCATCAATGGAAATTTGAAGGAATTCTTCTCCAAAGAAGAGTTCAACATCATCCTTAATTCCCTTTGTTTCCAAGGGGGCAAGTTCGGGGTGGTTCTCGGAGTTGCGATGTATGTTGGGCTCCTCTTTGTAGTCGTGATGTTCGTCCTTGCCCTTTGCAAAAAGCGCGGCTGGTTCACGTTGCTTGATTTGCTCGCTCTTGCTCTTGGGTGTGGCGCATCGATGAATTTGGTTTATTGGGTAAAGCTGAACCGTAATTCAATCACCTCTTTGATTTTTGCGATTGCCCTTGCTGTGCTATGCCTCTTTACCGCGGTTTTGCCGCTTCTTTGTGTGGCTTCCGAGGCGGAGGATCATCCCGCCACCACTCTTGCGCCTCTTCCTTCTTCCATTCCGACCGTGGAAAAGAAAACTGCTTCTGAAGAAACCCAGGACGAGGCGAAAAATGAAGAAACCGCTGATTCTCAAGAAGCCCCAGCAGATGAAAAATCGGTTGAAGAAACCAAACCGGAACCGGTTATCGTGAACAATGCTCCCACTACTAAGGAATCCCCCTCGGAAGAAAAACCCGTTGAAGCGGAAACTGAATCTTCTTCGAAGAAGGAGCCTGCAGAAACGTCTTCCGAGTCTTTGAAAGATGATAAAATAGCCAAAACAGAGGAAAAACCGATGAAAGAGGAAAAGAAAACAACCAAGACGGCAGCCCCGAAAACTGCTCCGAAAACTGCTCCGAAAGCCGCAGCCGCTCCAAAGGCTCAGAAAGCTCAAGGAAAATATGAAGTCTATCCCGAGGCGGGCTTCTTCAAATATCGCCTAAAGGCCAATAACGGTGAGATTCTCATCGTCTCCAATGGCTATAAAACTAGAGACGGCGCGCATAAAGGCATCGACACCTTGGTCAAAGCCGTCGCTGGTGGCGTCGCTAAGATCGTCATCGACAAAAACAAATACGCCCAGTTCCGCCTTTACACCGCTTCTGATTCGCGTTTGATCGTCGCCGGCGAATATTATCCGAACACCAAAGGCGCGCAAAGCGCTCTTGAATCCGTCGAGAAATTCTACAAGACCGACAAAGTGGTTGATCTTGATGAAATCCCCGAATCCGAAGTCAGAGAATGGCGCATCAGTCTTGGCAAAGCGGAGAATAGCGGCAAAGGCAAATTCGAAATCTACATCGATGAGACCAATAAATATCGTGGGAGGCTCCTTGCCAACAATGGCCAACTTCTCTTCGCCACTTCTGCTTATGCGGCGAAAAACGGCGTCAATGGCGCTCTTGAGAAAGTACAAAAGAAGTTCAACTCCACCGATGTTACCGTGACTTGCGACAAGCAAGGCCGCTACCAGTTCATCGTCTATGCTGACAATGGCTCGGTTCTCGTTATGGGCGAGTCTTATAAGAGCAAGGATCGCGCGATCTCCGCTGCGCAAAGTTCCAAGAACTTCGCGAGCAATCCGCAGATCTTTGACGTCACGAAAGCCGACGACTAATCGCAATAAACATCTTCTGGCCTCAGGGAAACCTGGGGCTTTTTATGTTTTGGCTTGTTGTTAGGCAAAGACTGGCGTAATATTTAAATACCCCTAGGGGGTATATATATGGAAGAGAACATTTGTCCTTGCTGCGGCAAGAAAAAACACCAACCTCGTGATGAAGAGGAAAAAAAGAAACTCGTGAATCGGGTTTCGCGCATCGCTGGCCAGCTCAAAGGCATCGCCAACATGATCGAAGAAGACCGCTATTGTGGGGATATCCTTATTCAGGTATCGGCGGTTGAGAAAGCCCTTGAATCGTTTGGCTATACGATTTTGAACGCCCATTTGAAAAGCTGCGTCAAAGAGGACATTCTCGCGGGCAAAAACGAAGTTATTGGGGAGACGATGGAATTGATCAAGCGTCTTAAATGAAGATGGATAAGAAAGTTAAATTCGATGTGTCAGGCATGACCTGCGCCGCTTGCTCCGCTCACGTTCAAAAAGCCGTTTCATCTCTGCCGGGCGTGAAAGAGGCGGATGTTAGCTTACTAACAAACTCAATGGTCGTGTCTTTCGACTCCTCCCTTGCGGAGAGCGAGATCTGCGCCGCGGTCAAAAAGGCTGGGTATGGCGCGAAGGTGTCTGGAAAAGACGAAGCGAAAAAGGAAGCGCTTGTCGATGAAGAAACGCCAAAATTGGTGCGGAGACTGGTGATATCCTTGGTCCTTTTGGTTCCCCTATTTTATTTGTCCATGGGTTATATGAACCATGGTTGGGGCTGGCCTTTAGGCGTGATTGGCGAGAATCCTTTTTACTATGGCCTTTTGGCGATGTGCCTTTCTTTGGCCATTTTGCTCGTGAATCATTCTTTCTTTGTTTCTGGTTTCCGTTCCTTACTTCATGGCGGCCCTAATATGGATACGCTGGTTTCTTTAGGAAGCGGGATCGCGTTTATTTATGGCGCCGTCGTTCTTTTCTTGATGTCTTCTGTTCTTGGCCCTGAAATGGGCGAGGCCGGCTGGGAAAAAGTGATGAGCCTCTCCATGGGTTTGACTTTTGAGACCGCCGGGATGGTTCCGACTTTGATCACGGTCGGAAAAGTCCTTGAGTCGTTTTCAAAAGGCAAGACCACCAACGCCATCAAATCCTTGCTTGATCTTTCTCCAAAAGAGGCTCATGTTTTACGGAACGGGAAAGAAGAAACCATTTTGACGGAGAAAGTTGTTGTCGGGGACATTTTCCTTGTCCGTCCGGGGGAAGCGATCCCCGTAGACGGGGTTGTTTTAGAGGGAGAAAGCGCGGTTGATGAATCGGCCTTAAGCGGAGAGAGCATCCCCGTGGATAAAAAGGTTAACGATCATGTCTCCGGTGGGACGATCAACAAAAACGGGGCCTTGCGGTGCGAGGCTACCCAAGTTGGTAAAGAGACAACCATTCAGCAGATCGTGAAGATGGTTGAAGATGCCTCAATGAGCAAGGCCAAAATATCTCGAATTGCTGACAAGGTTTCTGGGGTTTTTGTTCCTGCGGTTCTTCTTGTTGCCTTTATTGTTCTTTTGGGCTGGCTCATTTTTGGAGGCAACTACGTTAGTGGGGCCTTTAACGGAGAGACAAGCACTTTGACCTATGCGCTCGAGCGATGCGTATCCGTCCTTGTCGTCGCTTGCCCTTGCGCTCTTGGTTTGGCAACCCCAGTTGCCATTATGGTCGGCTCCGGGAAAGGGGCTAAAAACGGAATCTTGTTCAAAACGGCTTCCGCCTTAGAAGAAACGGGAAAAGTTGATTTTGTGCTCCTGGATAAGACCGGAACATTAACCAAAGGCACTCCTGTCGTGACCGATATCGTTCCTTTTGGGAAGCGTGATTCGAGAGAGCTTCTTTCTCTTGCTTATGCCCTGGAAGCCACCTCAGAACATCCCTTGGCTAAAGCTATCGTCGAAAAAGGAAAAGAAGAAGGAATTTCGCCCGTACCCGTTTCTCACTTCAACGCGATCTCGGGCGCGGGAGTTTCCTGCTTTATTGATGAAGTTATTTGCTATGGCGGGAAAGTTGCTTTGCTTGCAGAAAAATACGAGCTTGCCCCTGAGGTTTATGAAATCGTCACAAACCTATCAAACGAAGGCAAAACCCCTCTTCTTTTTGCAAAAGGAGGCGACTTTTGCGGGGTTATTGCAGTCTCCGATTCTTTGAAAGAAGACTCGAAAGAGGCTGTAAAAGAATTCAAAGACCTTGGTTTGATCCCCGTTATGCTTACTGGCGATAACCTCAGAACCGCCTCTTACGTCGCAAAAGAGGTCGGCATCGATTATGTTAAAGCAGACCTTTTGCCAAAAGACAAATTGCAGTTTGTGGAATCCCTTAAGAAACTCGGTCGCGTTGCCATGGTTGGCGATGGGATCAATGACGCCCCTTCTTTGACTGCCGCCGATATTGGTATAGCGATCGGCGCGGGGAGCGATGTTGCTATTGATTCTGCTGATGTGGTTTTGATGAAGGGGACGCTCCGCGACGCCGCGGGAGCCATCCGTCTCTCTAGACGCACGCTTTTGAATATTAAGGAAAATCTTTTTTGGGCTTTCTTTTACAACATCATCATGATTCCCATTGCCTCAGGTGCTTTTTCTGGCCTTGGTTTAGCTAAATTAAAGCCTTGGTACGGTGCTGCGGCCATGGCCTTGTCCTCAGTGACCGTTGTCTGTAACGCCTTGAGGATCAATCTTCTTGATATTTATAAGAGCCATAAGCAATCGGGAAAAGCTAAAATTAGGCCCGAGGAAGTCGAAAAACTGTTATCTGAAAACAAAGAAGGAGCTGTTATGAAAAAAGAAATCTTTATTTCCGGAATGATGTGCGAGCATTGCGCCGCTCACGTGAAAGAAGCCCTTGGAGACGTAGCTGGAGTCAAAAATGTCCAAGTTGTTTTGGCGGACAAGAAAGCGATAATTGAGTTCGATGGAAACGTCGAGAATTCCGCGTTTAATGACGCGATTACGAAAGCCGGATATAAAGTCGTTTCGATCAAGGATTAAGCAAGGAGGGCGATAAGCTCGTCTTGCAGCCCCGCGACGACTTCCAAATTCCCGTTGTCGTTATATAAGTCAGTTTCGCTGCGCATACCAAAATCTGGCGCGTAAATCCCCGGCTCATCCGAGAACGATGTCCCCGGTAGCAAGATCCTTTCATCGTGGGTTTCGTAATTGTCTAGATTGGCCCCTGGCCCGTGCGGGGAGAGGTCATCGGCGATGTTATGGCCAACTCGATGAACAAAGTATTCTCCATATCCAGCATCGGCGATTATTTTCCTTGCGACGTCATCTGCCTCGAAAGCATGAACTTTTCTTAGTGGCAGTTCCTTTTGCAAAAAAGAGATAACCCCATCTCGCGCCTGTTTTACGATTGCAAAGCGATCCTTATAGATTTGGGGAATTTCTTTTCCAACATAGGCCATCCAAGTGATGTCGGCATACACCGCTTCTTCTATGTCATATTTCGCCCACATGTCGATAAGAATCAGATCCCCTTCTTTTATGGGGGAATGGATTTCTTTCGTGGGACCATAGTGCGGGTTGCTGGCGTTTTTTCCAATGGCTACAATGGCAGGATCGTCATATACCATGCCTTCCTCGTGGAAGCGTGCACATATGAATTGTTGGATTTCGTATTCGTCGCTTTCTCCGTGTTTTTCGATGTCGCCTTTGATCTTCGAAAAAGCCTCATCTTTTATTTTTAGCGCGGTTTTGCAGGCTTTTTGCTGCAATTTGCGGCCTTTTTCGGAAATTACTGCTGTCATTGACTGGAGGATATTCATGCTTGAATAGACCTCTAGCCCAAGGTTTTTGACATATTCCACAGAACCATAGTCCGCTAAAGACACTCGCATCAGAAGTCCGTTTTCAGAGATGTCCATTAGGATTTTTCCATAGTTCGACAAAAGTCCTTTTTCTAACTCCAGCATCTCTTGCCAGGTCTTATAGACGTTGAGGGCGAAGTCCTTTTTGATTTCTTCTACGTCAAGGAAAACCAAGTCGATGGAATGGCAGATGATTTGCGCCTTGCCTTTGGAAGGGATAATCACCACGATTTTGCGAGTCAGCATTTTGTGGAGCAACAGCTTCGCGACTACCGGGTTCCTATTTTCGTAGTCCACGAGAACCCAAGCGTCCGCCTTTTCCTTGCCAATTGAATTTTGGATGTCGCAAAGTTTCATAATCGTCCTTCTTTCGGCTGTGGATTATAGCACGATGAATTCGCTCCCCTGTTAGAATATGGGCATGCTTACCCTAGAAGGAAAAAAGATTGATCGCCTCTGCCCTAGAGGTGAATACCCTCGGCCGCAGATGGAACGAGAATCTTATTTCTGCTTGAACGGGGAATGGGAATTCGCCCTTGATAAAAAACGCGAAACGCCTGAAATCTACACGGATAAAATCTTGGTTCCATTCGCCATTGAGACCCCTCTCTCTGGGATTGAAAAAATACCGGAAAAGGATGATTTTCTACATTATCGGAAGCGTTTTGCTCTTCCTGATGAATTCCTGGGAAAACGCATTTTGCTTCATTTTGAGGCCGTTGACCAAGTCGCCGAGGTCTTCCTGAATGGAAAGTTTTTAGGAAAACACGAAGGGGGCTATTTGCCGTTTGAGTTCGAAGTGGACTCGGTGCAGAAAGAGAATGAACTGCTGGTTTGTGTGCAAGATGACATCGCTTCCCCTATTTACCCAAAAGGGAAACAATCTTTGTCTTCTCGGGGTATTTGGTATACCTCCACTTCTGGCATATGGGGCAGTGTCTGGCTTGAAGCAATCCCAAAAGAGGCGATACGTGCATTGAAAATAGAGCCTGATTTTGACGCTAAAAGCGTTAAAATTAATGCTAGGGTTGCCGGGGAGATTCATTCTTCTTCCATCAAGGTATCTTTTCAAGGGGCGATTGTTTTCGAAGGGAAACTCGACCAGAACGGGTCAGCTGTTGTTGACTGTTCTTTTTTCTTCCACCCTTGGTCGCCTGAGGAGCCGAACTTATACGATTTGGAAATCGTTGCCAACGAAGACAAGGTCCGCTCCTATTTCGGGCTGCGCAAATTTGGTAAGACGATTTTGGAAGGGAAAAAAGTTTTTGCCTTAAATAACAGGCCCTATCTGATGAAAGGGGTTCTCGATCAAGGCTATTTCCCTGACGGCGGCCTTACCGCGCCTAGCGACAAGGCGATGGTGAACGATATCGAACTGATGAAGTCCATGGGCTTCAACATGCTTCGCAAGCACATCAAAATCGAGCCGGCTCGCTGGTATTATCATTGCGATAAATTGGGTATGCTCGTGGTTCAGGATTTCGTGAATAACGGCGGGCCTTATAAGCCTATTTTGATTGCTCTTGCTCCTTTTCTCCCGTTTCATTTCAAGGATGACGGGCCAAAGGATTACGCGCGATTCGGGCAAAAAGACAGCAATTCAAGAAACTTTTTTGAATCTCAGATGCCAGGGATCACCACACTTCTGTTTAACGCGGTTTCCCTATGCACTTATGTTCTATTTAACGAAGGCTGGGGGCAATTTGATTCCGCACGTTTGAGCGAAAAACTTCGCGCTTTGGACTCTAGCCGCCTTATTGACTCCGACTGTGGCTGGTACGATCAGGGCGTAGGCGATTATAGCGGGAACCATATTTATTTCAGGCCAATTCGGCTGAAGCACGATGGCGAGCGCCTTTTATCTTTATCTGAATTCGGGGGATATTCATGGAGAGTCCCAGGACATTGCTTTTCCTTGAAAGAATTCGGTTACAAATCATTTAAATCCAAAGAAAAATTGGAGCGTGGTTTGAAGAAACTCTTCCTGAACGAACTTAAAAAGACCGTAAAAGAGGAAAAGGTATCCTCTTATGTATTCACGCAGCTTAGCGATGTGGAACAAGAGACGAATGGCCTTTTCAGCTATGATCGCGAAGTAGTAAAAGTTGATGTTGATCTGATGCGCGAATTGAATGATGAAGTGAGTTGGTAAGATGAAGTACGAAGCGGCTTTTTTTGATGTCGATTGGACTTTGTTCGATCACGCCTCTGGAAGGTTTATCCCCTCTGGACTAGAAGCAATCAAGCGTTTAGAGAAGCAAGGGACGAAAGTCTTTATCTGCTCTGCGCGCAACTACGAAAGCATCCGTTCTTTCGGCTTGTACGATTTAGGGATTCGTTGGAGCGGCTACGTGAGTCACGCCGGCGGTGTTGCTAAGGTAGGAAATCGCTTTGTCCTCAAACAACTTGTAGACCGTAAAATCATTCGAAATCTCTGCAAAACCGTCACCAATTTAGGAAGAAACCTTGAAATTGTCACGGTTAAGTCGCGCTTCATGATCCATGAACCGGACGAATACGCGAAGGCTTATTACGAGGTTTTCAAAGACCCGTTCCCAAAAGTCCGCCCCTACCAAAACCAAGATTGCGTTGGCGTTCTTTTCTTCGGTCCGGAAGAATACGATTCGCGAATCGAGCAAGAAAATCCCGGGCTTACTTATTTTCGCTTTGCCACCTTCGGAATGGACATCCAGATTCTCCCCCACATCAAAGGAGAGGGAATCAAAGCGATTTTAGACGCCATCGGAGTCCCCAAAGAGAAAGCGATTGGCTTCGGGGATGATATCCAAGACATTTCCATGAGCGAAGCCTGCGGAACATTCGTCTGCATGGGCAATGGCAAGGAAGAAGTGAAAAAACACGCCGATTTCGTAACTAAACGCATTGAGGATGATGGCTTGGCATTTGCCTTAGAAAACTTAGGCGCCTTTGAAAATTAAATTGAAACGTTCACCTTTGTGAACCATAATTTCCGGGCTATGGAATGGATTGGAACGGCAATCTTGCTCGGCGTGGCGCTGGCGATGGACTGCCTGGCACTATCGATCACCGATGGATTGGTTTATAAAGGCCTCAAAGTTTGGCAGGCCATTTTTATTGCTTTTGTCTATGCTGCCTTGCAGGGGCTCTTCCCCCTTGCGGGCTATTTTTTAGGGGCGACCTTCATCGACAAAATAAGCCCGTGGCATCTTCTTGTGGCGTTTGGCCTTTTGGCGATTATCGGCGGAAAGATGATCTTTGATGGAATCAAAGGCATTGTGAAACCGGAGGAGAAAAAAGAAGGCAAGTTTTCTATCCCCTCCGTCTTGCTCCAGGGGGTAGCGGACTCCATTGATGCCTTTGCTGTCGGCATCACCTTGACTTCTACGATCAACGCGGAAAACCCGGCCTCTGTTCCGTTTTCGGTCACGATGTGGGTCATCGGCATCATCGCACTTTGCACTTTCATCATCTCTCTTCTTGGCGTTTTCCTCGGCAAAGGGATCAATAAGCTATTGCGCGGTCATTATGAGATCGCGAACCTTTTCGGCGGGCTTGTTCTTCTTGGCATCGGCATCAAATCGCTTGTCGAATTTTTCATCGAGATTTTCTAGGCTCGTGGCAAGGTTTTACCCTAGAGGGTAAAATGCTGCTCATGGGAAAAAAGACAGGGCTGGTTTTGCAAGGCGGAGGCATGCGCGGGGCATTTACTGCCGGCGTGCTGGATGTTTTCATGGAGCACAAAATTTCATTTTCCTATGTCATCGGCACCTCAGCCGGTGGGCTAAACGGGGTGAATTTCATCTCGGGAGACATCGGAAGGGGGAAGTACGTCACCTGCGAAATGATCCATGACAGAAAATTCCTCTCCGTGAAGAACTTGCTTCTTAAAGGCAGCCTCTTCGATTTCAAATATCTTCTCTTCACTTTGCCGGAAAAGAACATCCTCCCCTTCAATAGCAAAACTTACGAAGAAAGTCCCGTCGATTTTCTCGTTGCTTGCACAGGGATGGAAGATGGCAAAGCGCACTACTTCAAAAAAGGCGAATGCAAAGACTTTTGGAACGCGATTGCCGCTTCCGCCTCTTTGCCCTTGCTGGCAAAGCCCGTCAAAGTTGAAGATAAGCTTTATTTAGATGGCGGGCCCACTGCTTCCATTCCCTTCCGCAAGGCTTTGGAAGATGGCTGCGAGAAAGTCGTCGTCGTGGGCACGCGTGAGCAAAATTACCGCAAAAAGCCCCTAAAAGATTCCTACAAGAGATTGTGCAAAAGGTTTTATCGCTCTTATCCGCGATTCATCGAGTCTTATGAACGCTCCGTCGAAGAGTATAACGACGAAGTTATGGAAATGGAAAAACTCCAAAAAGAAGGTAAACTTTTCCTCGTTCAGCCCGAGTTCCCGGTGAACGTTTCCCAGACGGAAAAAGATGAGAAGGCGCTTCGCGCTCTCTATCAGGAAGGAAGGCGCATCGCCGAAGAGAGTTTGGATGCGATGAGAGATTACCTAGAAGACTGATTTATGAACAAAAACGACAAGAAACAGCATCGGCCAAACAGCAAAGGCGTCCTTAATCCAAATGCGATACGGGACTTCAAAGTCTACCAAGACACGACTCTTTTGGAATTCCTTTATTTCAAAATGCCGGATACCGCGAAGAAAAACGTTAAAGCCCTACTCTCCCATCATCAGGTCGCCGTAGGTGGAGTCCCCGTTTCCCAATTCGATTATCCTTTGACGAAAGAGGATGTCGTCACCGTTTCCAAATACCGCATCGCGAGGAAAACGCGCAAGGATCTGCCGATTCTTTATGAAGATAGCGATATCCTCGCCTTGGATAAGCCCAGCGGTCTTTTGTCCGTGGCTACGGAAAGAGAGAAGGGAAAAACGGCTTATCGCCTCGTATCGGATTACATTGCCGCCAAAGACAAGAAGGCGAGGATTTATGTCGTCCATCGTCTGGATGAAGACACCTCTGGCGTCCTGATTTTCGCCAAAAGCCAGGAGGTGAGGGAAGCCTTGCAGCACAACTGGCAGGAAATCGTGAAGAAGCGCGGATATTATGCGATTGTCGAAGGCGAGATGGAAAAGAGCGAGGACATGCTTAAAGACTATCTGGAACAGGATAACTTCCAGCTTGTTCGCGTCACTAAGAACAAAAACAAAGGCAAACTCGCCATTACCCATTACAAGGTCATTGAATCGAAAGCCCCTTATTCTTTGCTGAATGTGAACATCGATTCCGGGAGAAAGAACCAGATCCGCGTGCAGCTTGGCAATATCGGCCATTATGTCATCGGGGATGATAAGTATGGCAATCCAACTGATCCTTTAAAGCGCCTTGGTCTCCACGCCTATGAGCTCGCGTTCACGAATCCCTTAAACGGCAAGGAATATGACATCAAATCCCCGATGCCCAAGGAATTCAAATCCCTTTTCTTCGTGACCAGAGAGCAACAGAGGGAAATGAAAAACAAGCTCGTTCAGAAGAAAGCCAAGGAGGTTCGCGATTCGCGCGCGGAAATCAAAATACAAAAAGGGAAGCAAAGAAGAAAAAGCTTCCGGTTTGGGAAATGATTATGGCGGAAGAGAAAGGCGTCTCCTTAAGGGACTATAAGAAAAGCAAACCCTCCTTCAAGGCTTGGCTCAAAAATGTGGCGCCTTTTCTTTTCGATTGGAAAAGCACCTTCTATTTCGGGGTCTTTTTATTCTTATTAGCCATTGCTTGGTCGGCGAATCTATTGATCGAAAACGCCGGGACGAGCATGCTTGGGTGGGACTATACCTGGCAGTTCGTTTCTTTCGCCTATGATTTTTACGATCAATGGCACGTGTTCTTCTCAACTGGCCACTTCCCTCTCTATGATTCCACGATTTGGCTTGGCTTAGATAACATCGGTTCCAATTCGTATTACAGCCTATTCGATCCTTTTGTCTTCCTCGTCGTCTTTTTCCCGCGTTCGTGGGTGCCGTTCCTTTTTTCCTTCGCGACCTTTTTGAAATTGATGATTTCGGGACTTTTGATGAGGTGGTATCTTCGCTACCTCGGAATAAGCGAAGCCTCATCGCGCTTAGGTTCCACGGCTTTGGCGTTTTCCGGGTACATGATGTTCATGGTTGGGTTCCCGACCACGGTCTCTGCCTGCGTCTATATTCCTTTGATTTTGCTTGGTATTGATAAAATCATCCGCGAGAAGAGGCCATATTGCTTGGTGATCGGGCTGTTTTTGCTTGGCATCACATCGTTTTTCTTCTTGGTCGTTGCCTGCATATGGGGCGTCTGCTACGCGGCCTGGCGTTATTTCTGGAGCATCAAATCCCGTAGCGCGAAAGACAATGTGACGGTGATTTTGCTTGGCGTCGCTTCTTTCGGCGTGGGGCTTTTGATGAGCGCGTGGACTTTGTTGCCCTCTCTTCGTCAAAGCTCGTTGTCCGGGCGTTCCTCTTCCATCGGTTCCGCCTATCTTTCAGCCATCCTCTCATCCCTTAAAAGCCATGACCTCAAGTCTTTCTTCCAGTTTATCTTTGAACCGGTCGGCGATCATCCCGCGCGCGAGCTGATGGGCCTTGTTTCTTTCTTTTATCCGACTGGCGGCTACCTTTATTTGCCTTTGATCCACACGGGGTATGACGCTTGGACGGCCTCTATATTTTGCTACACCCCCTTCATTATTTTGTTCTTCACGGGCGTTCTCATCTCCATCCGGAAGCAAAAATGGAATCACATCATCGCCATTTTGCTTTGCCTTTACTTGCTTTTCACGAACTTCTCCTATTTCTTCTTTTACGCTTTCTCTGGGAATGGGTATGGGCGTTGGTTCATCATGCTGGTGCCTGAGATCATCCTCTATGGCTGCTGGGCCTTTGATGAGGCAAGAAAAGAACCTCGGTGGGTTCGCTTCGCCGGAAGCGCGCTTTCCTTGTTTGGGACCTTAGCGACTTACCTTTTGATTAAATCCCTCCTATCCAATGCGACTTGGCCTAACCCCAATAGCCTCACCTACTGGCAGAACCCCAATTCATATACTCCGCCCACGGAAGTGAAAGGGGCCGCCAATGCGGTTTGGTATGTTTATGTCCAATGCGCCTATATTGTGGCGGAAGGAGTGATCTTCGTAGTCTTCAACGCGAAGAAATGGATGCCCCAGGTGTGGCTTGGCCTGCTTTCGGTGGAAATCATTGTCGCTGGCAACGCGGCTTCTGCCAATTATTATTCCATATATAAATACCAAACCCGTTATATGGGGGGCACCTCTAATTTCTCGAACGCTTTAAAAGTGGCCGAGGCTATCAAAGCGGATGATGCCGCTTTCGGTCGAACCCAGATGGATCAGACCAATGGCAGCGACAGCGAGGCAAAGAGCTTCATCACGGTTCTTGGGCTTAACGGAGCCGCCACCTTCCACTCTTTGATGAACTTCGATACGGAAGATTTCGCGTTGATGAACAACATGAAAAGCCCCGGCTCGACCCGCACCACGTATAACGAAACGGAAGTCTATAACCCAAACTGGTCCGGTTATTACGGGAATAAGCGCTTCGCGACGGATAATGCTTTGGGATATCGCTATTACGCGGTGAAAAACGATTATTCCGCTTGGGTGGATTTCATGCCCGCCAACGTGCCTTTCGGCTCGGAAGAGATTTACTCCTTGCCCGTAAGTGGGAAAGAAGACAGAGCCCGTTACAAGGTTTACAAAGTCGGCGATGACTCCACCGCGACTTTAGGACATGCCGTCGATTCCTCGAAGCTTTACCGCCTTGGCAAAAACGAGGAATCGTATTATCTGAATTCTTTTTACCGCAATAGCACAGGCAATTCCGGGCTGCGATATCTGATTCGCGCGGAAGAGGCTTATCTTAATGGGGCGATTTTCGAGGATGATGATGTTTTGCCAGAAGGATTCACCACCATCGATACTCCTTCGGTGTCCACTGATTGGGACATCGAAACCCAATATGGTTTGAAAGCCCTGCGTGTGGGAAGCGGGCTAAAATGCAATTTGGTCACCACGAAAGAAGGGGATGGCTTATTCCCCAAAGAGGGCTTGACGGGAAGCGTGAACGACACGGCTTATTTCTTGGATTCCTCAGTCTATTCTTGGGACAGCGTCAGCTCCTCTACTACGGTTACTCCAGACCGCGGCCACCTGCTTTTTTCCTCCTCTACGAGCGATTATCTTTCTGATGATGAAACTGGTTGCTATATCGAAATGAAATATTGGGTGGGCACGGATGATCCGCTCCCGCGGGTTTTGGTGTTCGGCGATGTGGAACAAGAGGATGGGACTGTGCTAGAAAATCAGCTTTTGACCTTTGAATACAGTTCTTTATACAACGCTAAACAAGCGGGATACCTCTCTTCTCGTTCCTCGACGGTTGGGCTCTATGTCAATGGCCACGCCAAATATCTCTGCTTTGTTTGGCCAAGCGGGGATAAAGACGTGAACCCCCATAAAGACAATTTGACCATATACGTGACAGGAAAACAAAAAATCCTGCAAAAGCAGGCTGAATTGGCGGAAAACTCGTTGAAAAACGTCAAAAAGGAAAACACGAACGAATACTCTTTCTCGACGGATTATTCCTCGGGGAGAATCGTTGTGACCCAACTAGGCTATGACAAGGGCTGGAGCTGCCTTGCACAGAAAGAAGACGGGACGGATGTAAACTGCCAAATGTATAAACTCGACGGCGGGCTCGTGGGTTTCTATGCGCCTGAAGGGAAAGTGACTTATCGCTTGTCTTATAAGACACCTTATCTAAACGAGGGTGTGGCTTTGGCGATGATCGGCTCTTCCGCCTTCTTCGGCTTTGGCCTTTACTCCTTCCTCAAAAAAGCAAAGAAACAAAACGAAAAAGTCGCTCAGTAGCCTTTATTTGGTGAACCTAAGCGATAAATCGTAGACTCTATTCTTTGGCACGGACAATTCATCCACGACTTCTTTAATGGCCTCTTTCGTTCTTTTTCCTGTGTTTATTTTCGCTTGAAGGGCGTCCAGTATTTCTTGGTCATCGATTGCTTTTGTGCTTGCTTTGCAACCTTCTACGACGATGACCATCTCGCCCCGCAGAGAGGCTTCATCCAAAGAGACAAATTCGCTTAGGCTTCCGCGAATGATCTCTTCATGCGTCTTGGTGAGTTCCCGCGAGATTGTCGCTTTGCGATCTCCTAGAATTTCATACATCGATGTCAGCGTTTTTAAAATGCGATGAGGCGATTCGTAAAAGATGATGGTTTCCTTTCGCGAGGCCAAATCCTTGAGTTCTGCGGACTTTTCGCTTTCTTTTGCGGGCAAAAAACCTTCAAAATAGAAGTGCGAAGTATCTAATCCTGAGATGGATAAGGCGTTGATGGCGGCGCTTGGGCCGCTGATCACGGAAACCTTAATCCCCTCTTCCAAACAATGGGCGACGAGCTTTTGTCCCGGGTCAGAGACCGTGGGATAGCCGGCGTCGGACATGTAGCAGATTTTCTTTCCTTCTTTCAGTAAGGAGATGATCTTTGCTGAGGCCTCGTTCTCGTTGTGCTCATGACAGGAGATGAAGGGCTTGCTGATTTTGAAATGGGCCATGAGCTGACCGGAGTTTCTGGTGTCTTCTGCGGCGATGAAGTCGCAGCTTGAGAGGACTTCTATTGCCCGCGGAGAGAATTCGCTTAGATTCCCTATTGGTGTGGCAATCAAATAAAGCAAAGGGGATGAGCCTTCAAAATTCAGCTCTCTTGGATTCATTTTTGCCTATTTCCTTGGTTGTTGCGGCGCGAAGAATGGTATCCCCCATGGTGGGAGTGGTAATGCCTGTTTTGGTTGTTGTTATTCCCTTGCGGCTTGCCGCTATTCTGCGGACGCCCGTTTTGATTGTTCCCTTTTCCGTGTTGCTTCTGCTTGTCGTTTCTACGATCGTTTCTTTGACCGCTGTTTTGCTTATTTTCTTCTGGCTTTTGAATTTGAAGCCCGGGGATATTGAAGTCAGGAAGCTCTTCTTCTTTGACTTTCTCCTCTTTTTTCTTGTAGGTGCCCGCCATCATCGCTTTGACGTCTTCTAGAGAAAAAACTTTGAAGTTGTCGCGTTTCGCGTTGCTTAGGCGGACGGTCCTGGAGATGATGTTGAAGCTATCGACATGGTATTCCCCTTCTTCCAAATGGACGATCGTGCCGGGGTGAGGGAAATCCTTCTTTTCGATGTCGTAAGTATCGTTTTCATAAGCCAAGCAGCAAATGAGCTTGCCACATGGTCCTGAGAGTTTGGAGGTATTGAGGGTCAGCATTTGGTTTTTCGCAAGCGCGATTCCGACTGACTGCTGCCAGGTCAAGAAAGTAGAGCAGCATAGCGGAAGCCCGCAGATGCCGATTCCGCCTATTCTTCTTGCCCTTTCGCGCGGGGCAAGCTGGTGAAATTCGATGCGGGCGTGCAATAGAGGCGGCAGGATTTTCAAAAGCTCGCGGAAATCGACCCGGTATTCCGTAGAGGTATAGGTGATGGTGATGCGCGAACCATCGAGATTATAGTCCGCGTCCAAAAGGTTCATGGGCAAGCCTAGTTTTTCCACTTCTCTTTGGGTGATTTCCAAAGCTCTGCGGTCTTGCTCAAGATTAAACGCGTAATCGTCGAGGTCGGTTTTTGTTGGCTTTCTTAGAATTGGTTTCAATTCCAATTTGGATTTGTAGAGTTCCTGGGCCATCAAGGAGGTCGAAATGGTGGCCATCTCATATCCGCTTGGGGTTTCGACGACGACCAAATCGCCCCGTTTCAAGTCGGACATATCGGTGGAGAAATAGTAGGATTTCTCGGAGTTTTTGAATTTAATCCCCACAAAATATGGGTCTTGTTTTATTTCGCTCATAAATCACTCCTTGTCTAGCTGGTAAAGCATATGGAGGATCAATAAACCTCCATTGATATTTGTTTCCGTTTCTTGTCTAAGCTTCATTACGAAGAGAAGCGCGGCGTTCGGGTTTGGATGACGTTCGGCGAACGCTTGGCTCATTTTAGCATAAGAAGGCATCTTTAATGGCGCGTGAGCTTTGGCAAAGCAGGCATCTTGCAAGAATAGACCTACCATCTCGATGAAGTAACGAAGGGCCGGTCTTTCTTTCAACGCCGGAATGACTTCCGTTTCCGCGACATATCTAGCTTCTGATGCGTCGCGGGCTAAAGCTGGAACGATGGCGTCAAAAGCCCCTTTGGCCGCGAGATAGTTTTTGCTTTTGCTTTCCTCTTCGATCAAGCTTGGATCGTCACAAAAGAAAGACAAAATATCTAGGTCTTGCGGAGATATTGATAAATTAGAGCAAGATTTAAGGACTTCTTCCCTGGGCAAAAGTCTTAGATGAAGAGTCTGGCAGCGGGAAATAATCGTAGGCAAAACCTTGGATTCGTTTTGCGTGGTCAGGATGGCATAGGCCGCTGGATTGGGCTCTTCAAGAAACTTAAGAAGACTGTTCACCGCTTCCGTGGTCATGTTTTCGACGCAATGAATCAGATAAACCATCACGCCTTTCTTTTCCAAAGGCGTTTGCTCAAAATAATGAATCAGCTCTTGCACCTGATCCTTTTTGATGGACCCTTCCGCCCCGTCATAAAAACGAAAGTCCGGATAATCGTTGTTCTCCACCCTCTTACAGGTTTCGCAAACTTCATCAGCCAACGGATTGGGCGCATCACATAAGATTGACTTTGCTAGGTACCGCCCTGCTTGAACTAGGGGCGTCCCCTTTTCTCCTACTAGGAGATAGGCGTGCGAAAGCTTCCCTGCTTGAAGGGCTTTCGAAAACGTTTCATATAAAACGCTTTGCTTATCTTCTAGGTAGGATCTGACGTTCATAATCTGCTTTTTATCGCTTGGTAGGCGCTTGATACGACGTCCTCTAAGGGCTGAGAAGCATCGATGACGACGTAGCGGTTTGGGAAGCGCTGGGCTAATGAGGCGAAGGTTGCGCGAACCCCTTCATGAAAGGAGATTTTCTCTAGGTCTAGCCTATTCACTTCTCTGCCTTGGTTCGCAGCAATGCGGGCAAGCCCCTTTTCGGGTTCTATGTCGAAAAGAATGGTGAGATCGGGCATGGTTCCCTCGGTCGCGTATTCGTTCACTTTGAGAATCTCATCAATCCCAAGGCCTCTTGCTCCACCTTGATAGGCCAAAGAGGAATCGAGGAAACGGTCGCAAAGGACGATTTTTCCTTCCTTTAGAGCCGGCCAGATTTTTTCGACGAGGTGCTGTCTTCTGCTGGCCGCGTAAAGTAAGGCTTCTGTGCGCGGATCCATGTTGGTGTTTTTGCGGTCTAGAATGACGTTGCGGATCTCTTCAGAAATCGGCGTTCCTCCAGGCTCGCGCGAAAGGACGGTTTCATATCCTTCCTCAAGAAGCATGGCGTTTATTTTTTTCAAAACGGTGGATTTGCCTGAACCTTCTCCGCCTTCAAACGTTACGAATAAACTCATAGTTTCGTCCTCCCTTGCAAGGCCCTAGTCAAAGTAAGGCTGTCAGCGTAATCAAGCGAGGCCCCCATCGGAAGCCCGTAGGCAAGCCTAGAGACTGTCACTTCCTTGTCTTGCAACAGTTTCGCGATGAATAGGGCAGTTGTTTCTCCTTCTAATGTTGGGCTGGTCGCGATGATGATTTCTTTTATGCCCTCTTTTTCGATGCGCAAGAGCAAATGGTCAACGTCTAGATCTTCCGGGCCAATTCCTTTTGAAGGGGCGATTACTCCCCCAAGAACGTGATAAACCCCATGGAAATCGTTGAGCTTTTCAAAAGCCAACGCGTCTTTTGGATAGCTTAAGACGATGCAGACTGAGTGGTCGCGCGTGGAGTCGGCGCAGGTTTCACAGAGCTCTTTCTCGGCATAAAGACCGCAGTTCGGGCACTTGTGGATTTTGCTTTTCGCTTCTTGGATGGATTTGGCGAATCTTAAAGCGTCTTCATCGCTCATCTCCAAAACGGAATAAGCCATACGCTCGGCGCTTTTTTTGCCTACGCCTGGCAATCTAGAAAAAGAATCCACCAAAGAAAGGTAGGCGGAAAGTTCCTTCATGATTAGAACAGGCCTCTTTGACCAGTGACTTTTTCCTCGATGGCTTCGTTGGCCTTGTCAATCTGCGAATAGGCATCGTTCAAAGCGAGGACAATGGCTTCTTCAAGCATTTCCTTGTTCTCCGGGTCGAGGGCGTCCTTATCAATGTCGAGGGACTTGATGGAGCGGTTGCCCATAACGACGGCTTTTACCATGCCGCTTTTCTCAACGGCAAATTCTTTGGTTTCAAGCTCGGCGTGGGCCTTTTGAAGCTCTCTTTGCATCTTTTGGGCTTGCATGAGCATTTGTTGCATTTGATTCATAGGTATATCTCCTTAATTCCTAGCGAGGTAATTTAAGCTCATCATCTTCGAGGCGAGGCAGCCTTTTGAGCTGGGCGAGGCTGTAGTAATTCATTTGCACGCGGTTTGAGTCGTTGCGGTCTAAGCCATAGACGAATACTTTTCGGCCGAGGATTCGTTCGATCAGAGACTCGAGCACTTTTTGGTTTGCTTTGAGGTTCGCGTGATCTTTTAAACGAGTGAAATTGAAATTGATGAGCAATGCGTCTCGGCATAGACAGAATGGTCTTGCTTGGGCCAATAAGGTCGCCGCGTCCCCGACTTTTTGGTCTAATTTCAGTTCGTCGAACTTTTCCCAATTCTTGGCAAGCTCTTGGCGTTGGGTTTTGTATTTTCCCCCAAGAACCATAATTTGAATCATGGTTTCATCTGGCAGAACGATGGCCTCCCCTTCTGAAACGAGGCTCTTTCCAGATTGAAGCTCGGTGAGGTTCTTGAGCTCGCTTTCGGTTTTGGGTGAAGGAGAAGCGCTTGGCTTTGGATTAAGCGTCTGAGCCGAGGCACTTGGCGCAGGGTTTATTGACGGCTGAACTTGAGCGTATTCAGGAGCGGATAGACCTGAGTTCAGGACGTTTGCTTCAACTTGTGCCTGATGATTCGCTGTCGGTTCAACGTTTTGGATATCCTGGTGTTCAGGCTCTTTATATTGGGGTTTTGCGGGTTTTTCGGTGGGTTTATCCTCAGCTTCAGCAACAGACATCGAACACATTTCCAAAGAGGTAAGCTCAAACAAAGATCGCACATTGGAAACGGCCTTTGAATCAATCTGCGTTTTCAGGAGCAAATCGATCATTTTATTGCCTTGGCTAAAGGAGATTTCCTCGGCCAATCCTTTAACATCGCCTTCTTTGAGAGAGGAGCAAAGATCCGCCCTTTTCGTCCTTTTATAGATAAGCACGTCCTTCAAAGCTTCAAGCAAAGCCGCGATTAAACGTTTGATGTCGATCCCGCCAGTTAAAAAATCATTGAGTTTTGCAAGGGTTTTTACGACGTCTCCTTGAACGACGGAGTGCAGATATTCCACTTTTTCTTTTACGGAGGCCAAACCGAACACGGATAGGACGTCCTCCTCCTTCAACGAAGTTCCCGCAAAGGCTAGAACCTGGTCTAGGATGGAGAGCGCGTCTCTCATTCCTCCATCTGATAAGTCTACGATAGAAGCGAGCGCACCTTCGTCATAACTGACGCCCTCTTTGCCAAGAATCTCAATGAGCTTGGCTTTCATGTCGGCTGGTTCAATTTTTCCGAAGTCGTATCTTTGGCAACGAGAAAGGATGGTCGGCAAGACTTTATGCGGCTCGGTGGTGGCCAAAATGAAAATAACGTGGTCGGGCGGTTCCTCTAACGTTTTTAGCAAGGCGTTAAAAGCCCCCTGAGACATCATGTGAACTTCATCGATGATGTAGATTTTGTACCGGCCGCGGATTGGCGCGTAATTCACTCGTTCGATTAGCTCGCGGACCTGATCGACGCCGTTATTGCTGGCCGCGTCTATTTCCACCACGTCTGGATGGGAACCATTATTCAAGGCTTCGCAGTTGGAGCAATGATTGCATTGGTGGCCTAAACCTTCGGAGCAGTTTAACGCTTTAGCAAACAGGCGCGCCATCGTCGTTTTTCCTGTCCCACGAGGGCCGCAGAACAAATAAGCGTGCGCGATTTTGTCATTTGTGATCGCGTTTTTCAAAGTCCGGACAATTACTTGTTGCCCCGCTACTTCTTCAAAGCTTTGCGGACGATATTTGTTGTATAAAGCGGTATAAGCCATGTCAAAGGGAATTATACCTTCCCCTTTCTCTTCTTCCTAGGTCTAATCAAAGATTAGGAGAGGCTTCTAAGCCATGCTATAATTTCGGCCGTTTATGGAAGAAAGCATGCGAAAAAGGCTTGAGGCGACTCAAGCTCGATTAACCCAAATTGAACAAGAATTAGCGGATGAAAAAGTGGCCGAGGATCTTTCTAAGCTCACCAAGCTCACGAAAGAAAGAGCTTCCCTTGATCCGATCGTTTCTAAGTTTAATGAATATCTGAAAAACGAGGAAAATTACAAAGACAGCTTCGCTTTGGAAGAAAGCGGAGATGAGGAGATGATCGAGCTCGCCAAAGAGGAAAGGAAAAGCGCCTCTGAGGCAATGAAGGACATTGAAGCATCGTTACAACTCCTTCTCGTTCCAAAAGATCCTAACGATGACAAAAACATCATTGTTGAGATTCGTGGCGCGGTAGGCGGGGATGAAGCAAACCTTTTCGCGGGCGATCTTTTGCACATGTACGCCAAATACGCGGAGAAACAAGGCTGGACTTTGAAACTTTTGGATGCTTCCCTTGGCGCCGCCGGGGGCTACGCGAACGTTTCCTTCATGATTAAGGGCGATTCCGTGTATTCCAAACTCAAATTTGAAAGCGGCGCCCACCGCGTTCAACGCGTTCCTAAGACCGAGTCCCAAGGCAGAATCCACACCTCCACCGCCACCGTGCTTGTGATGCCGGAGGCTGAAGAACTTGATATTCACATCAATCCCTCCGACCTGAAAATCGATACCTATCATTCACAAGGCGCCGGCGGGCAAAACGTCAACAAAACCGAATCGGCGGTGCGTATCACCCATATCCCAACTGGTCTTGTCGCCGCTTGCCAAACGGAAAAAGCGCAGCTGCAGAACAAAGAGATCGCCATGCAGATGATTCGCGCCAAAGTTGCCGCTTATTTCCAGGAGAAAGAAGATTCCAAACGGGCGGAAGAAAGAAAGCTTAAAGTCGGTACGGGGGAACGTTCGGAAAAAATCCGCACGTACAACTATCCTCAAAACCGAGTCACCGATCACCGTGTCGGCTTTACCATCAACCAGTTAGACCGCGTGATGGAAGGCGAATTGGATTCCGTGATCGATGCTTTAATTCATTTCGATCAAGAGCAAAAAATGATTGAGGAAGGTAAGAAAGAACAAAATGCCTAAGATTTTCGAGGTCTACAACAAAGTCCTTCAAGAAGGCAAAGAAGCCGGCGTTCTTTCTAATGACGTGCGCATTTTAATTGCCCAAGACAATGGCTTCAAAGAGCCAATCGACACTTTGTTTTACCGTGATTCCGAGATGAAAAATCTCGAATTGTTTGAAAAGCAATTTAAGCGGCTTTTGCAGGGAGAACCAGTTGAATACATTGCAGAAACCGCCTCTTTTTTAGAGTTTAAACTGCATGTAGATCGCCGGGTTTTGATTCCTAGAATGGAAACCCAAGAACTCGTCGCCCAGATATCAGAGAAGATCTCGAATTGGTTTGATCCGCGGAATTTTTTGGTATGCGCCGACGTTGGGACTGGCTCTGGGGCGATTGCCATTGCTCTGAAGTCCTTGTTCCCGAACTGGATTGTGTCTGCTTCCGATATTTCCCTAGACGCCTTGGATGTCGCGAAAGAGAATGCCAAAAAATACAACTTGCCGATTCGCTTCTATCAAGGCGATTCCTTAGAGCCTTATATTCAAGAAAGAATGAATGTGGACATTCTTGTTTCGAATCCCCCCTATATTTTGAATTTCGAGGAAGTGCAGGATTCCGTCAAAGATTTTGAGCCTGGTTCCGCTTTGTGGCTCGATAAGGAAAACTCCGTTTACGAGAAGATTTTCCGCGATGTCTACAAGGTAAAAAAAGGCGAGATGATGATGTTTTTCGAAATCGGTTACGATTTAGAGGACTATCTTCTATCCCTGATGAACAAGTATCTGAAAGACTATGAATATTCTTTTGAAAAGGATTTAAATGGTTTGACTAGGTTTTTATTCGTGCATTTGCGTTAAGGAGATTTTATATGGGAAAGGTTTTGTATTGGAAAAACGTCGATGAAGCTGCGGAGCTTCTCAAAAAAGGGGAAATTGTTTGCTTCCCCACCGAAACCGTTTATGGCCTCGGCGCGATCTCTTCTTCCGAGGAAGCGTTCAATAAACTTGTCGCCGTCAAGCGCCGCCCAGCGGATAAGCCTTTCACCTTAATGTGCTCTTCAATTGGCGAAGCCGTTCGTTACTGCGAATGCGATGTGCGCTCTATCGCGGTCACGAAGAAGTTCTTGCCCGGCGAGGTTACGCTCATCCTCCCGGCGAGGAGAGATTTGCCAAAATGGATTACTTTAGGCACCCCGTGGATTGGAATTCGCGTTCCTTCCTCCCCCGAGGTTCTTGAGCTGATTGAAAAAGTTGGATGCCCTTTGCTGGTTCCTTCCGCCAATCATTCCGGGGAGCAGGCTGCTGCGACATTCGAAGATGCCTATGCGGCATTCAAGGATGAGGTCACCGCCATCGTCAAAGGCAAATGCGAGGCGAAACTCGCTTCCACAATCGTCAAGCTTGAACCAGGGAAGGGGGTTAGCCTTATCAGACAGGGGCCGGTATCGTTTGAAGATATCAAGAAGGTATACGAAGAAGCTTCGATGAATGTCTCACTTGCTTCTGACCATGGGGCGTTTGATCTGAAAAACACCATTCGCCTTTATCTGCAAGGCAAAGGCATCAATGTTTTGGATGAAGGATGCGATTCTAAAGCCTCCTGCGACTATCCTTTCTTCGCCGCGAAAGCGGCAAAAGACGTCGCGGACGGCCGCGCCGATTTGGGGATTGTTTGCTGCACTTCCGGAGAAGGCGTTTGCATTGTTGCCAACAAAATCAAAGGCGTCCGCTGCGGCGTTGGATATGATGACGACTGTGCGGCCAAACTCAGGGAACACAATAACGCCAACCTCATCAGCTTCGGTGCAAAGTATATGAAAACCGAGGACGTGCTGCGCCGCATAGACATCTTTTTATCCGCGACGTTCTCTCCTCTTGAAAAGCATCATCGTAGGGTGAACGAAATCATTAAATTGGAAAAATAATGAGGCAAAAAGCCTCTCTTCACTTTATTTAAGGGTGTGAGTGCTAGTTTTGTTTGCCCCACTTGTGGAAATACTGACCCGAAGTATGTTGGCTTGCTGAATGGCAAGCCTTATTGCCGCAGGTGCATTTCTTTTCGTGGTAAAGAGGCTCGAGTCAGTTTGCCTCGACCTAGGGAATCCCCTCTTTGCCTTTCTTATTCTTTGTCTGAGGAACAAACTGTCTTAGCCAATAGAGCCATCGAGAATTTCAAGCGCGGGATCGATACTTTGATCTATGCCGTTTGCGGATCTGGCAAGACGGAAATCAGCTACCCCATCATCCAATACGCGATGGAAAGGGGGCTGAGCGTTGGCTTTGCCTTACCGCGAAGGGATGTCGTCATTGAGCTTTATGCGCGTTTAAAATCCGCGTTCCCCAAAAATTCAATCGTGGCCGTTTATGGCGGTCATACAGGCGTGCTTGAAGGCAATTGCATCATTCTGACGACGCATCAGCTTTACCGTTATCCTAATTACTTTGATTTGTTGGTCATGGATGAGATTGACGCCTTTCCTTTCAAAGGCAACGAAACGCTGCTTGCCCTGTTCCGCCGCTCCTTGCGCGGGCATTGCCTGATGATGTCGGCCACCCCTTCTAAAGCGATCGTGAAGGAGTTCAAAAGCCCTGGTCATGAGATGCTTACCTTGCATACAAGATTTCATAAGCATCCCATTCCTGTTCCCGTCATCAAAATCACCCATAACCCCGCAAAAGTGGCATTTTTGATTGCAAAACTAAGGGATTATCGCAAAGAAAACAAGCAATGTTTCGTTTTCGTTCCGACCGTTGGCGACAGCGAGATCTTGTTTTCTTTGATCCGTTTTTTGGCTCCGGGCGGGAACTATGTTTCATCGAAAAAAGCTGACCGGGCCAAAGTGATTGATGATTTCAAAAAGGGCAGGTATCGCTACTTGATTACGACTGCGGTTTTAGAGAGGGGAATAACCGTTAAAAATCTTCAAGTGATTGTCTACGGGGCCGATTCGCCGATCTACGACGCGGCCAGCCTTATACAGATCGCCGGACGGGCGGGGAGGAAAGCGGATGCGCCAAAAGGGGATGTCTTTTTCGTGGCTGACAAGCCAAATGAAGCAATGGAAAGAGCGATTAAAGAAATCCGTTACTGCAACACCTTTTTGTAAGGTGTGCTTCAAGCCGATCGCCGAGGATTCTTTTCTTTCTGGGTTTTTGGGCGAGGCGATTCTTTGCCCCGACTGCTATCGCGAAATGAAACCGGAATGGTTTGAATGGAAGGAAGGGAATATCCCTTGCACCGCTTTGTATTTCTACAATCCCACAATCCGCACGATGCTTTATCAATTCAAAGGTTGCGGCGATTACGAATTGAAAGACGCCTTCTTCGCCTATCCCCGTCGCATGCTAAAGGCGCTTTACCACGGTTACACCATCGTTCCTGCGCCCTCTTCCTCATCCCATAACGAAAAAAGAGGCTTTAACCAGGTCAAGGCAATGTGCGAATGCTTGGGCTTGCCTCTTTTAGACTGCCTAGTGAAAACGGTGGAAGCCAAGCAAAGCGACCTTTCCGCGAAAGAAAGAGGCGAAATCGGAAAATACCTGGTTTACAAAGGCCCAAAATCGCTTGCGAAACGGAAGATCCTTTTGGTTGATGATGTGTTCACGACTGGTTCGACAGCCCGGGCCTGCCTCAAGCTTTTGGCCTCTCATCGTCCCCGAAAATTATCCTTTCTGGCAATGGCAAAAACCCTCCCAAAATGAGCGCTTTTGTCGCGTTGCTTACCATTTCTTGAAATGGTATGATTACCGGGCTTTTTCGCGAAGGAGTTTTTTGTGGCTAATTTTATCGAATCAATCTTCCACCTTGAGAAACGCGAATTGAACCGCTACGGCAAGCAAGCCGATAGGGTCATGAGCTATGAGGAGCAAATGAAGGCGCTTAGCGATGATGAGCTGCGCGCCAAAACCAAAGAGTTCCAAGAGGTTTTGAGGAACAAAACGAAAACCCTTGAGGATATCAAGTTCGAGGCGTTCGCCGTGTGCCGTGAAGGCGCTAGGCGTGCCCTCCATCAATTCCCGTTCAAAGTGCAGATCATCGGCGCCCTTGTTCTTAACGACGGCAACGTCGCCGAGATGAAGACCGGCGAAGGTAAAACCTTGACCGCGACCATGGCCGTCTATTTGAACGCTTTGACCGGCGAAGGCGTCCACGTTATCACCGTCAATGAATATCTTGCTGAGCGCGACGCGAACTGGATGGGTGAGGTTTATCGCTTCCTTGGCTTGACCGTTGGGGTCAACCTTGCTTCTAAAGGACCCGCGGAAAAGAAGGCCGCTTACCTTTGCGACATCACTTACACCACGAACTCCGAACTTGGCTTTGACTATCTTCGCGATAACATGACCCAAACTTTGAATAACCGCGTCCTCCGTGGATTGAAGTTCTGCGTCGTCGACGAGGCCGACTCCGTTTTGATCGATGAATCGAGGACCCCTCTTATCATTTCCGGCGGGCAAAAATCCTCTGCGAGCCAATATATGGTCGCCGATCGCTTCGTTAAAACTCTCCGCAAAGAAAAAGATTTCTCCATCGACATCAAAACCAAAACCTGTTCGCTCACTGACGAAGGCAACAACAAAGCCGAGAGAATGTTCGGGATTCGCAATCTCTACGATCCTGAGAACCAGGACCTTGTCCACCGCATCCACCAGGCCCTTAAAGCCAACTACGTTATGGCTAGGGACGTCGAATACATGGTCGATGCCGAACGCCAGATCCAACTGATCGACCAATTCACCGGCCGTATTATGAAAGGCCGCGAATATAACGACGGCCTGCAGCAGGCAATCCAAGCCAAAGAAGGCGTTGAAATTAAGCAGGAGACCATCGTTCTTGCGACGATCACCTATCAAAACTTCTTCCGTCTTTACAAAAAACTTTCCGGCATGACCGGCACTGCGAAAACCGAAGAAGAGGAATTCGAGAAGATCTACAACATGAAGGTCATCTGCATTCCGACGAACCGCCCGATCCAACGTAAAGACGACGACGATGTCATTTACGGAACCCATCAGGCGAAACTAAAAGGCCTAGTTGAGGAAGTGAAGCGGCGTCATGAACTTGGCCAGCCAATCCTTATCGGCACAGTTTCCGTTGAAAGCAATGAGGAAATCTCCAAACTCTTGACCGCGGCAGGAATCCCTCACGAAGTCCTTAACGCGAAGAACCAGGCCCGCGAAGCCGAAATCATCTCTCACGCTGGCGAAAATGGCGCTGTCACGCTTGCCACCAACATGGCTGGACGTGGCACCGACATCAAGCTCACCGATGAAGTCAGAAAGCTCGGCGGCCTCTGCGTCTTCGGAACGGAAAGGCACGAATCCCGCCGTATCGACAACCAGCTCCGTGGTCGTTCAGGACGTCAAGGGGACCCCGGGTATTCCCGTTTCTATGTCTCCTTCGACGATGAATTGATGCGCCGTTTCGTCAACGGCAACATCCGTCAGACCTTCCAAACCCAGCTTGGCGATGACCACTTGGAGAATAAAATGCTCCAAAGCGTCGTCACGAACGCCCAAAAGCAAATCGAAGGCCGCAACTTCGATACGCGTAAAAACCTTTTGGATTATGACGACGTTTTGGCGAAACAACGTCAAATCATCTACGATCGCCGCGACCGCATCATGCTTGCTGGCGACATCAATGAGCTCGTGCATTCTTTCTTCTCCGATACAGGCAAATTCCTGGCCAAGAAAGGCACCGTACCCGGCAGGGATGAGGGCCTGATTTCCGGGGAAGCCCTGAAGAAATTAGTGGAGCCTGCCTTCGTTCCTGTCGGCGAGTTCCCGGCAAGAGCATATGATGAGGCCTCCGTTGAAGAAGGTGGCGAGGATTTAGGCGAATATCTATATGCCGCCTATCTTAAAAAACGCGAGACTTGGCCTGCTGACCAAGCTGACCGCGTCGAACGTTCCATCTCCCTATCCGTCATCGACCGCAACTGGACCAAGCACATCGACACGATGTCCCATCTCCGCGAAGGGATCGGGCTCCGTTCTTATGCGCAAACCAACCCTCTCCAGGATTACGTAAACGAGGGCTACGCTCTCTTCCGCGAGATGAATTCGAATATCGCGGTCGACTGCGTCTATAACTTCATGAACGTTCGCTTGGTGAAGAACGAGGAGGCCCCCGCTCCTGCCTCTGAGCCCATCGAAGCCAAAGCCGAGGAGACTCTGCCTGCGGATAAGCCCACGGAAAAGGAACAGCTTAAGGTCGAACAACCCGAATACACCCCGGAGAATCAATCGTCCAAAGAGCCCGCGGAAAAGCCTGCAGAAGAAGCAAAATAACCGCAAAACCTAAAGGAATAAACATGAAAGAGTTAGTCGAGTTAAAACAAAAAGCTCAAGATTTGGGCAAAGTAGTCTCGCATCTCGGTGATTCTCTTTGACCTCGTCAGTCTAAGAAAAGAAATCACCGAGCTTGAGGCAAAGCAAAACGCGGAGGATTTTTGGAACGACCAAAATTCCGCGATGCAAATCGTCAACCGCTTGGCCGACATCAAAGAAAAGGTCAATGGCTATGATAAAGGCGTCGCCGATATTAACGACATCAATGAGCTGATCTCTTCCTGCGATGAGAAAGACGCCGAGATGCTCGAGCTCATCGAATCGATGGAGGCCGATCTAGAAGAATCGGCCAAGGCTCTGCGCGCCGTGCTGCTATTTTCAGGTGAATATGATGCTTTGAATTGCACGTTGGATATCCATCCTGGCGCTGGCGGAACCGAGGCGCAAGACTGGTCATCCATGCTTTTACGAATGTATGGCCGCTGGGCTGAGCGTCACAACTTCAAATGCCAGGTGCTCTCGCTTGAAGATGGGGACGAGGCCGGCATCAAGTCAGTTACCATCAAAATCACCGGGCATAATGCCTATGGCATGCTCAAAGGCGAAAAAGGCGTCCACCGCCTTGTCCGCATATCCCCTTTCGACGCGAACGCGAGGAGGCACACCTCCTTTTCTTCAGTGAACGTCGTCCCTGAATTCGGCCCTGTCGCCGATGTTGTGATCGATCCCAAAGATCTGCGTATCGACATCTTCCGCTCTGGCGGGGCAGGCGGACAAAATGTCAACAAAGTCTCCTCCGCCGTGCGCATCACCCACCTTCCCACAGGGATCGTGGTTTCAAGCGAAGCCGAGCGCGATCAGCCTAAAAACAAGGCGAACTGCATGGCGATGCTGCGCGACAAATTGATGCAGAGGAAAGTCGAGGAGCGCGAAGCGAAGATGAAGTCCATCATCGGCGTCCAAAAAGCGATTGAATGGGGCTCGCAAATCCGCTCTTACGTTTTCCAGCCCTACCAAATGGTCAAAGACCATCGCACGGATGCCGAGACCGGAAACGTTCAGGCCGTTATGGATGGCGACATCGATTTGTTCATCAACGCCTATCTAGAGATGGAGGCCAAAAATGCCGATGCTCAAAAGGCAATGGAATAAGGCCGAAGCCAAAAAGTTCTTCAAAAACATCTCCCTTATCACATTGGGTTGTTTTGTTCTTGCGGCCGGGACTGTTGCTTTCTTGCTCCCCCTTGATTTGGTTACGGGCGGGGTCAGCGGGGTTTCCGTCATCGTGAACCATTATTTGGAACCTGTTTTAGGAACCCCGATTCAGGATATCGTGGCTTGGATCATCCAAGTGGTGCTGCTACTTGTGAGCTTTGTTTTCTTGGGCAAGAAATTCACCTTGCACACCATCTACGCGACCCTTTTGTATCCGGCTTTCCTGACGATTCTCATGCGTACCCATGCCTTGGATTTCATTTCCAACGCGATTAAGCCGGAAGAGGCAGGGAATTTGCAAATCGTCTACACTCTCATCGCCGGCATTTTTGGCGGCGCATTTTCCGGCGCCGGAGTAGCGATTACTTTCTTAGGCGATGGTTCGACTGGCGGGTTTGATGTCCTTGCGGCGATCTGCGCGAAATACACGCCCGTCAAAGAAGGGGTATCCACTTTCATCATCGATGCCACCATCGTCATCGTCGGCATGGTTTGCCTGCAGGATATCGCCAATGGGCTGATCGGCATTCTATCCGCGCTTGTCTGCGCTTTGGTCGTGCAATACGTTTACGTCAATTCGAACCAATATGTCATCGCCGATATCATCTCCGACAAAACGGAGGAAATCATGGAATACGCGCACGTGAAAATGGAGCACGCCACCACGGTAATCGATTGCATAGGCGGATATACGGGACAAGACCGCAAGATGCTGCGTGTCGCCTTCAATAAGAAGGAACTGAATTCCTTCCGCTCTTTCATCGCCACCGTCGATCCTCGCGCTTTCGTTTCGTTCACCCAGGCTTCGATGATCAACGGGGAAGGGTTCGCCCCCCTTGTCACTTCCAAGAAGAGGAAAAGGGATGAGTAAGGTTCAAGGATATGAATCTCGTCCTTTTGAGCTGAAGGCTCCTTATGTTCCAACTGGCGATCAGCCGCAGGCGATCGCGAAACTTTTAGAAGGCGTTAAAGAAGGGAAGCAAGTCCAAGTCGTTTTAGGCGCTACCGGAACGGGCAAAACCTTCACTGACGCCAACATCATTGCCGCGCTTAATCGCCCCACTCTCGTCATGGTACACAACAAAACCCTGGCGAGTCAGCTTTACGCGGAATTCAAAGAGCTCTTTCCCAACAATCGCGTCGAATATTTCATCTCCAATTTCGATTTTTATCAGCCGGAAGCCTATATTCCAAAGACGGATACCCATATCGACAAAAACGCGGTCATGAACGAAGAGATTGACATGATGCGCACTTCTGCGATGAATTCCGTTTTGTCGCGAAGGGACACGATTGTCGTTGCTTCCGTCGCCGCGATTTATGGCTTATCCGACCCCAACGAATACAAAGGGCTTATCTTTGAAATCCGGCAAGGAGAGGAGCTCGATCGGAAAGGTCTCTACCATCAATTGACGGAAGCCCAGTACGTCAGAAACAACCTTGAACTTAAGCCAGGCACTTTCCGCGTAAGAGGCGATGTCATTGATATCGCCCCAGCTACCCATGATTATTACATTCGGATCGATTGCTTTGGGGATACCGTCGATTCGATCGCCCAAGTGGATACGGTGACGGGCGAAATCCTCAAAACGTTCGCGACCTATCCTATTTTCCCGGCTTACGACCACGCTTCGACGAAGCAACGCATCGAAAGAGCCTGCGCGGGCATCCAAGAAGAACTGGAGGAACGCCTTGCTTATTTCAAGGCGGAAGGGAAACTGCTTGAAGCCGAACGCCTTGAAATGAGGACCAGGCAAGATATCGACAGCATGAAAGAGCTTGGACGTTGCCCGGGCATTGAAAATTATTCTCGCCATATCGACGGGAGAAAAGAAGGCGAACGGCCCTTCACTTTGATCGACTACATGCCAAAAGATTTTTTGCTTTTGGTCGATGAAAGCCACGTCACTTTCCCCCAGATAAGAGGAATGTATAACGGCGATCGCTCCCGCAAGCAGGCGCTTGTCGAATTTGGCTTCCGCTTGCCTAGTGCTTTGGATAACCGGCCTTTGAATTTTGCAGAATTCGAATCCCTTATGCCTTCTGCGGTCATTTGCACTTCCGCCACCCCTGGGGATTACGAATTAGGCAAAAGCAACGGGGAGGTGGTTGAGCAAATCATCCGCCCCACCGGCTTGCTCGATCCTTATATCTCAGTACGGCCGACCATGGGCCAAATCGAGGATCTGCTTTTTGAGATTCAAGAAAGAATCAAAAAACAAGAGAGGGTCATGATCGTCACCTTGACCATTAAGATGGCTGAAGACCTGACTTCCTACCTTAAGGAAAGGGGAATCAAGGTCACCTATCTGCATAATGAGACCAAAACCCTTGAAAGAACGGAGATCATTTACCAGCTTCGCAAGGGGAAATACGATGTTTTAGTCGGCATCAATCTTCTTCGTGAAGGCTTGGACATTCCCGAAGTTTCCCTTATTGCCATTCTTGACGCCGATAAAGAGGGCTTCCTCCGTTCTACGCGCTCTTTGATCCAGATTATTGGGCGTGCGGCTAGAAATGAGCATGGGGAAGTCATTATGTACGCGGATTGCTATAGCGATTCCATGAAAGAAGCGATCGAAGAAACGAACCGTCGACGCAGAATCCAACAGGCTTATAACGAGGAGAATGGCATTGTGCCAACCACGATCGTCAAGCCTATCGTTCCGCCGCTTCATAACAGCGAGACCGAAACGGAGAGTTTCGTTAAAAACTCCGCAAAAATGTCGCAAACTGAGCTTCAGAAGCATATTTTAGAGATCGAGAAAGAAATGAAAAAAGCCGCAAAAGCCTATGATTTTGAGCGGGCTGCAGAGCTAAGGGACATTCTTTTTGAGGCCCGCGCATCCCTAGGAGATAAGAAATGAAAAGGTTCGACGCCTATCTTTTTGACTTCGACGGGACGTTGTTTGATAGCAGGAAATCCCTTCTTCCAGTGTGGCGCTACGCCTTCGACAAGGTTGGCATTTGTGGCGTCAGCGAAGAAGAATGCGAGGAATTTAGTCACCATACATTGAGCTACGCGGCGGAAAAAACGGGAGTTAAAGATTTCGACACTTTTTATGAGGCGATTAAGGATGGGCTAGAACGGCAGGAGACCATCGAAGCTACAAAGATGTTCCCCGATACCGTTTCCGTTATTTCCACCCTTTTCTCTAGAGGTCTTCCGTTAGGGATTGTTTCCAGCAACGTCTCGAGCCATATCGAGCGCGTTTTGAAGGATAAAAATGTGCGGAAATATTTCTCGGTTTTGTCCTGTTCCGATTTGTATCTTGCTCCTAAGCCTAATCCTGAACCCTGCCTGTATGGGCTTGAGCGCATGGGTCTAGCCCCAAGCAAATCAATCTGCATGGTTGGGGATTCCTTGCAGGATGTTGAATGCGCGAAAAACGCTGGCGTGAGTGGTATTTTGCTAGACCGTTACGGAAAATATGGGGATTTTAATGGCCTTAAAATCGCATCGCTTTATGAGCTTGTTTTTTAGTTGTAACGCGCGCGAGAAAAGTCTATCCTTTATTAGCCTGTTTGAAAGGAGCGGCCTTTATGCAATGGTATGATATCGTCTTCGTCGTTGTATCTCTGATTGTCATCATCTTAGCTTTGCTTCAAGGCGGCAAATCCGAAGGCGCGTCTGGCGCGATTACCGGTGGCGGGCTTAATGTCTTCGCCAAAACCAAAGAGCGCGGTTCCGAAAAAGTCATCACTTATTTGACCTTCGGCTTCGCGATTGTCTTCCTCTTCATCGCTTTGCTCATCTCGATCAATACGAAATCCACGAGCACCGACTCCTCGGATTCGGCCAGCGTTGCAGCGGCGATTCGCCTGATCTTCTAAAAAGCATTGTTCCCTCCCATGTGGAGGGTTTTCTTTATCCTCTAAACTTTGTTTTCGTAGTATCCTGTTGGACATGGAAATACGTGAGTTTGTGAAAGAGAGAAAGCTATCCTTGGCGCAGCAAATCAAGGGAATGGAAAGGCCGCCTCATCTGATAATTATTTTGGCTAATGACGATCCGGCCTCCGCTTCTTATGATCGCGGAAAAATGAAAGACGGGGCGGAAATCGGCGCGAATGTCGAAATGACCAAGTTTTCTCCTGACGTTTCCGAAGAACTGCTTCTTGCGACCATCGAGCGTTTTAATCATGATGAGTCCATCGATGGCATCATCGTGCAGCTACCTCTCCCTAAGCATATTTCAGAGGAGAAGGTTAAACTCGCGGTTTCTCCTGAAAAAGACGTGGATGGGTTTCATCCATTGTCCACCTTCTCGCCTTGCACCCCGCTTGGAATCATTCGTTATTTGGAGGAAGAGCGCTTCCCTTTCCGTGGCAAAAACGCGGTCGTCCTTGGACGGAGCAACATTGTCGGGAAGCCTATGGCGAAACTTTTGACGGCGAAAGATTGCAATGTGACGGTGCTGCATAGCAAGACCAGCGAAGAGGATAAAGCCTTCTATTTAAGCCACGCCGACCTTATCGTCGTCGCGATTGGAAGACTGGGCTTCTTGGACGATCGCTTCACTTTTAAGAAAGACGCCTTTATCGTCGACGTTGGGATTAATCGGGGCGAAGATGGGAAATTGCATGGTGACGCCATCCCTAATCTCCCTGTCGCGTTGCAGACTCCCGTCCCTGGTGGTGTTGGGCTCTTAACTCGTCTTGCCTTAATGGAAAACCTCGTCGAGGCTTCTTTGAAAAGATAAAAAACCGCGGACTCTTCATCCGCGGCAGGCTTATTCGTCTTTTTCTGGTTTGCTGTTTTCGCCTTTGTCCTCGGGCTTGTGCTCGATTTCCTTGACTTCAACCTCGATCGCCGTTGGTTCGTCTTTCTCTTTGGTTTCCGCCTCTTGAACTACTGGCTCTTCCTTTTTGGGCTCTTTTTTCTCTTTCTTAGAGCGTTTCCCTTTTTCTTTCTCAACAGGGACAAGGGCTTTTTTCTTTCTCTTTTTGGAAGAGATGAGCGTGGTGATGGCTAAAGCCAGCGCGACCACCGCAAGCACGGAGCCAGTGAGAACTAAGCAGATGCGATTTTTGGCTTCTGGGCTCACGTTGTAAAGAATAATGATATAAAGCCCCACGCCAATTAAGATGCCGCCGAAGATGATTTCAAGGATCGGCATCGTATATTTTTCGACGCTTTTCCGAATGAGGGAAACGATGGAAAAGGCGAGGAACATTGCCCCGATGACGATTGCTCCAACGGCAATGAAATAGACCATGGCGTCGATGAGCACGGTTTTTAAAACAATCATCGTGACTATGCCCAGGGTTATTTCAAACCCGCTGACGAGCATGATGGATTCCTCACCGCTGCTTTTGACCTTAAGTAACGTCATGATGAGGCGGAGCAATCCATCAAGGATGATGAAGGAAGCGATGGCATATGTGATGATGCTACTCATGATGCTTCTCGTGTCGTTATTGCCTTCGATGCATCCAAACACGATGGCGAGAACGCCCGCCGCAAGCAAGATCACGTCTTCGACGATGTTCCAAATCGTCCAGAATTTGTTGAGTCCTTTGCTTTCTTTGATATCAGCCATGGGAATATCCCCCTTTTCTTTATTTTTGCCGTGCTTAGTATAGTCGCGAAAGGAACGAAAATGAGAAAAACCTTAATTAATACTTTCCCAGATTATAGGACTATATAGGGCGTTTCTTGGGCCTTCCGGGCTTCCTCTTCGGCGCCTCGTCTCTTTTGAGCAGGCCGAGGTCGGCGAGCAGCCGCTCCTCGGACGGGTTGATGCGTATCAGCTTCCATTCCTTGCCGTCCA